>JAFAME010000397.1 GCA_019233695.1 Methylobacteriaceae bacterium | reverse complement strand
ACCTGTCGGACCTACGAGCAGATCCGCAAGCGCGGCATCAAGGTGGTGATCGGCGGCGACTATGGCTTCACGCTCACGCCGATGGGCCAGAACGCCCGCGACATCGGCCATTTCGTGAAGTTCTTCGGCTATACGCCCGCCGAGGCCTTGCGCTGCGCGACGCAGATCGGCGGCGAGCTGATGGGCCATAAGGGCGAGCTCGGACTCGTCAAAGAGGGAGCACTCGCTGATCTTCTGCTCGTCGACGGCAACCCGCTCGCCGATCAGTCGATCCTCGTCGGCCCCTCGCATTTCGCCATGATCATGAAGGGCGGCCAATTGCATCGCGACCCGCGCCATGCAGCCGTGCCGCGCCAGCGCGTCGCCGCGGAGTAACCGCGCCTTCCTCTACGTAGGTCGAGGCGGTTACAGCCAGGCAGCCGAGCCCCGACGTGGGGCTCCTTTCCACTCTAGCTGGCGGTTTGACAGACGGCCGCCTTTCCGTTACTGCTCGTTAGAACGTTCCAAAGATCACTGTAAACAAACCAATTTTCTTGCGAAAAGACGTCGATAGATCAGCTACATAGGTCGGATCATCCTATCGGACGTCCGATCGGAACGATACAACAAGTCGCGTCTCGAAGAGGCGAGAGTTCGGGCAACGAGCTGCAGTTCGACAGCTGATGCCCGGGAGGAAACGAGGGCATGGGCGCACCGCCGCGGAAATCGCGTGCCACGATCATCGACATCGCCCGCCTTGCCGGCGTGTCGAAATCGACCGTCTCGCTCGTCCTCAAGAACAGCACCCTCGTCAAGGCCGAAACGCGTGAGCGCGTGCTCGGCGCCATGCAGGCGCTGGGCTACGTCTACAATCGCGGCGCCGCCAACTTGCGCCTCGCCCGCTCCAACATCGTCGGCATGGTCATCAGCGATCTGATGAACCCGTTCTTTACCGAGCTTGCCGTCGGCATCGAGGAGGCGCTCTACCGGGCGGGCTACGTGCCGCTCCTTGCCAATACCGGCGAGGATCCCGAGCGCCAGACCAGGGTCCTGCAATCGATCTTCGAGCAGGGCGTGGCCGGCATCGTCATCAGTCCCTCAAACCGCAGCGACGTCGCCACCCTTCTCGACATTGCACGCGCCGGCTTGCCGATCGTGACGGTGACGCGGCGCCTTGCCGAGAGCGGCCTTCCCTACGTCGGCCAGGACAACACCGCCGGCGAGAGGATCGCCGTCGAGCATCTCATCGGCCTCGGCCACCGCCGCATCGGCTTTCTCGGCGGCTACGCCACGATGGCTACGCAGCGCGAGCGCGTCGCTGGATACAAGGAGGCGCTCTCGGCGCACGGGATCGTCTTCGAGCCGATCCTGATCGCAGAAAGCCCGCCCACGCGAAGCGGCGGCGGCGCGGCGGTCAAGACCATGATCGACCTGCCCGATCCGCCGACGGCGGCCGTCTGCTTCAACGACATGGTTGCCGTCGGCGCGATCCGCGAGCTCTCCCGGCAGGGGATCAGAGCCGGACGGGATTTTTCGATCGTCGGTTTCGACGACATCGCCGAGGCCGCCCACAATGCCCCGCCGCTAACGACGGTGACGGGCGAAACCAGGCAGCTCGGCGCCGAGGCAGCTCACGTCCTTCTCGATCTCATCGCAGGGGCGCCCGCGCCCTCCGCGCCGGTCATCGGGCCGACGCGGCTCATCGTCCGCGAGAGCAGCGCCGCGCCGGCGAGCGAGCGCACGAGGCTGCGCGCGTGATGAACACCCCTTCCTGATCGGAGCAGCCAGTTCGCGATGGCCTTTCCCCGCCTCCTCACCGCAGACGCCGCCGCCGCCCTCATCCCGGACGGCGCCGTAGTGACGGTGTCCTCCTCTTCCGGCCTCGGCTGCCCGGACGCCATGCTCGCCGCGGTCGGTAGGCGCTTCGAACGCGAGGGTCGTCCGCGCGACATCACCACCATTCACCCGATCGCCGCGGGCGACGTGTACGGCATCAACGGCATCGACCACCTCGCTCAGGCGGGCCTCCTAGCGAGGATCATTGCCGGCTCCTATCCGTCCGGCCCCTCGTCGAGGGAGCCGCCGCTGATCTGGCAAATGGTCACCGGCAACCGGATCCCCGCCTACAACGTCCCCTCGGGCATCCTCTTCGATCTGCACCGCGAGGCGGCGGCCAAGCGTCCGGGCGTCCTGACCAAGGTCGGCCTCGACACCTTCGTCGACCCGGAGCGCGAAGGCTGCGCCATGAACGCCCGGGCGGCAGCCCAGCCGATCGTACAGAAGATCGATTTTGCCGGCGAGACCTGGCTGTTCTTTCCGACGCTGGCGCCGAGCGTCGCGATCATCCGGGCAACCACGGCCGATGAACGCGGCAACCTGTCCTACGAGCATGAAGGCGGCTATCTCGGCCCTCTCGATCAGGCCCTTGCCGTGCGCAACAACGGCGGCCTCGTCATTGCCCAGGTGAAACGCCTTGCCCAGAGCGGATCGCTGAAGCCGCTCCATGTCCACGTGCCGGGCGTGCTGGTCGATGCCATCGTGGTCGTGCCCGACCAGATGCAGACGACGCAGACCGCCTACGAGCCCGCCATCTCCGGCGAGGTCTTCCGGCCGCTGAGTTCGTTCGAGATCCCGGCATTCGGCATCCAGAAGGTCATCGCCCGCCGGGTGGCGCAGGAGCTCAGGTATGGCGATGCCGTCAACATCGGCTTCGGCATTTCGGCGAATGTGCCGCGCATCCTCATCGAGGAGGGCCGACACGGCGATGTGACCTGGGTCATCGAGCAGGGCGCGGTCGGCGGCGTGCCGCTCCTCGACTTCCAGTTCGGCTGCGCCTCCAATGCCGAGGCCATGATGCCGTCGCCGCAGCAGTTCACGTACTTCCAGGGTGGCGGATTCGACGCCTCCCTGCTCTCGTTCCTGCAGATCGACAGGCAGGGATGCGTCAATGTCTCCAAGCTCGGCGCGCGCCCGCATGTGACGGCGGGCGCCGGGGGCTTTATCGACATCACCGCGCGGGCGAAAAGAATCGTCTTTTCGGGATTCTTCACGGCAGGCGCCGCCATCGCGGTCGAGGGCGGCAAGGTCGCCATCACCCGGGAAGGCAAGGTGCGCAAGCTCGTCGACCGGGTCGAGCACGTCTCGTTTTCGGGGGCGCGCGCGCTCGCCCAGGGACAGGACGTCACCTACGTCACCGAGCGCTGCGTGATGAAACTGACGCCGGCCGGAGTGGCAATCACGGAGATCGCGCCTGGCATCGATCTCGATCGCGACGTGCTCGCGCAGGCCGATTTTCCGCTCGTCGTGCCAAGGCCGCCCCACGCGATGGATGCCGCCCTCTTCCGCCCGGAGGTGTTCGGCCTCGACACCCGGCTCGATGCGACGCGAACAGGTGAAGCCGCCCTGCCGCAAGTAGAAGATCCGCAGCTGTCTGAATTTCCCGCCTTCGCGACGTCGCGCTAGCTGACTCGCAAAGCCCCCGGGACATCGCCGCCGGAGCGCCTCCGGCATTCGAAGTGGCTTTGGAAATCCCACCGGGAGGAAGCTGATGTCGATCAAGATGAAACTGCTCGCAGGCGTGGTGCTTGCGGCTGCCGCCGGCTTTGCCGGCGCCGCGCAGGCGCAGGTCAAGGAAGTGCAGATGGTCCATTGGTGGACCTCGGGCGGCGAGGCCGCCGCGCTCAACGTCCTCAAGAGCAATCTCGCCAAGGAAGGCTATGCCTGGAAGGACGTGCCGATCGCCGGCGGCGGCGGCAATCAGGCCATGACCGCGCTGCGCGCCATGGTCACGGCCGGCAACGTTCCGACCTCGGTGCAGATGCTCGGCTACGACATCACCGATTGGGCCGAGCAGGGCGTGCTTGCGGACCTCAGCCCCGTCGCCACGAAGGAAGGATGGGACAAGGTCATCCCGGCCGCGCTACAGAAGTTTGCCAAATACGACGGCAAGTGGGTCGCAGCGCCCGTCAACGTGCATTCGGTGAACTGGATCTGGGTCAACAAGGCCGTCCTCGACAAGATCGGCGGCAAGGAGCCGACCAACTGGGACGAGTTCATCGCGCTCCTCGACAAGGCGAAGGCCGCCGGCGTCATTCCGCTCGCCCAGGGCGGCCAGAACTGGCAGGAAGCCACGATGTTCGATTCGGTCGTCGTGACGACCGGCGGGCTCGACTTCTACCGCAAGGCCTTCATCGACCTCGATCCGGCAGCCCTCAGCTCGCCCACGATGAAGCTTTCGTTCGAGCGGCTGGCGAAGCTGCGCACCTATGTCGATCCGAGTTTTTCGGGCCGCGACTGGAACCTCGCCACCGCCATGGTCATCAAGGGCGATGCGCTTTTGCAGGTCATGGGCGACTGGGCCAAGGGCGAGTTCATCAATGCCAAGAAGGCGCCGGGCACGGACTTCATGTGTTTCCGCTTCCCCGGCACGCAGGGCAACGTTGTGTTCAACTCCGACATGTTCGCCATGTTCAAGGTCGGCGCCGAACGCCAGGAAGCCCAATACGCACTCGCCTCGGCGACCGTCGATCCGGGATTCCAGTCCTCCTTCAACGTCGTCAAGGGGTCGGTCCCGGCGCGCACGGACGTGTCCGACGCCGCCTTCGACGCCTGCGGCAAGAAGGGCATTGCCGATCTGAAGGAGGCCGTCGCCAAGAACACGCTCGAAGGCTCCATGGCGCAGGGCTATGGCCAGAAGGCGCCCTTCCGCGCCGCCTACCAGGAAGTCGTCGACAAGTTCTTCAACGGCCAGATCGCCACCGCCGACGATGCCGTCAAGCAACTCGTCGACGCCATCAACGCGGCGAAGTAGGCTGCGAGTGAAACGCTGAAGCTGTTCCCTCCCCCCTTGCGGGGGAGGGCCAGGGAGGGGGGCGCATGCCGCACGCGTTGGTTTCCAGAGAACAACGTGACAGAGCCAAAGAGCTGCGCCAATCGATGACCCGCGCCGAAACGCTCCTGTGGCGCTATCTTAAGGCCGGCCGCCTCGGCGGCCTGTCGTTTCGCCGCCAAGCACCGGTTGGCAAGTATATCGCCGATTTCGTCTGCCACACGGCTTGGCTCATAGTGGAGGTCGACGGCGAGACCCATGATTTCGAGGAGCGTGTCCGGCACGATCAGGTGCGCGATGCCTGGCTCGCCTCACGGGGCTTTGCCATCATGCGGTTCACGAATGAGGAGGTGTTACAGAATCTGGAGGGCGTCCTAGCGACGATCGGCGGAATGGTGCGCACGCGCGGCGCGCTCGCGCCCCTCCCTGACCCTCCCCCGCAAGGGGGGAGGGAACGCCAACGACCGCGCTTGGAAGAATCACGATGACCATCGCTGCAACGCGAAGCGAGCCGTTTGCGGTCGGCCGGCCGGGTCTCGTCGAGCGGCTGCAGGTCGCGCTGCCGAAACTGGTCCTTGCCCCCTCCTTCGCGGCGATCCTCCTGTTCGTCTACGGCTTCATCCTGTGGACGCTCTACCTGTCCTTCACAAATTCGCGCATGATGCCGGTCTACGAGCTGATCGGCTTTGACGCCTATCGCAAGCTGTGGGCTCAGCCGAGCTGGTACACGGCGCTGCAGAACCTGGCGATCTTCGGCTCGCTCTACATCGGCCTGTGCATCGTCCTCGGCCTTCTTCTTGCGATATTCCTCGACCAGAAGATCAGGGGCGAGGGCGTGCTGCGCCCGATCTACCTCTATCCGATGGCGCTCTCCTTCATCGTCACCGGCACGGCCTGGAAATGGTTCCTCAATCCCGGCCTCGGCCTCGAAAAGACCATGCACGCCTGGGGCTGGACGAGCTTCCATTTCGATTGGCTCGTCAATCCGCAGATGGCTATCTATACGGTCGTCATCGCCGGCGTCTGGCAGGCCTCGGGCTTCGTCATGGCGATGTTCCTCGCCGGCCTGCGCGGCATCGACGGCGAGATCATCAAAGCCGCCCAGATCGACGGCGCGCCCGCCTGGCAGCTCTACCGCCGCATCATCATCCCGATGCTGCGGCCGGTGTTCCTGTCGGCCTTCGTCGTGCTCGCGCACCTGACGATCAAGTCCTACGACCTCGTCATCGCGCTGACCAACGCCGGACCGGGGGGCGCGAGCCAGCTCCCGTCGACCTTCATGTATTCCTTCACCTTCACGCGCAACCAGATGGCCGTCGGTTCGGCGAGCGCGATCATGATGCTGATGACGATCGTGGCGATCATGGTGCCGTATCTTTATTCCGAGCTGAGGGAGAAGGGCCGATGACCTCGCTCGCCAGCGTCGCGGCGCCTGCCGGCCCGGTCGGCGGCTCGCGCCTCGGAAAGATCCTAGTCTACGGCGTTCTCCTGCTCTTTGCGCTGTTCTTCCTGCTGCCGCTTTTCGTCATGATCGTCACCTCGTTCAAGACGCTCGACGAAATCCGCGACGGCAACATGCTGGCGCTTCCCGTAGCTCCCACGATCGAGCCATGGATCAAGGCCTGGGGCGAGGCCTGCATCGGGCTCACCTGCGCCGGCATCAAGGGCTATTTCTGGAACTCGATCAAAATGGTGGTGCCCGCCGTCGCGATCTCCACCATGCTCGGCGCGCTCAACGGCTACGTGCTCACCAAATGGCGGTTTGCGGGTCACAAGCTGGTGTTCGGCCTCATGCTGTTTGCCTGCTTCATCCCGTTCCAGTCGGTGCTCATCCCGATGGCGCGAATCCTCGGCCTTTTGGGCCTCGCCAACGGCACGCCGGGCTTGGTGCTCGTCCACGTCGTCTACGGCCTCGGCTTCACCACGCTCTTCTTTCGCAACTACTACGAGGCCTTTCCGAGCGAGCTCATCAAGGCGGCGCAGATCGACGGCGCCGGCTTCTTCCAGATTTTCTGGCGCATCATCCTGCCGAGCTCCGGCCCGATCATCGTCGTCACCGTCATCTTCCAGTTCACCAACATCTGGAACGACTTCCTCTTCGGCTCCTCGTTTGCCTCGGGCGAATCGGCGCCGATGACGGTGGCGCTCAACAATCTCGTCGCGACCTCCACGGGGGTGCGCGAATACAATGTCGACATGGCCGCCGCAATGTTCGCGGCGATCCCGACCCTCCTCGTCTATGTCCTCGCCGGCCGCTATTTCGTGCGCGGCCTGATGGCCGGCGCAGTCAAGGGATGATGCCGATGGCCTTCCTCGAAATCATCGGATTGAGAAAGCGCTTCGCTTCGATGGAGATCCTCAAAGGGATCGACATCACCCTCGAAAAGGGCGGCTTCCTGGTGCTGGTCGGGCCGTCTGGCTGCGGCAAGTCGACCCTCCTCAACACGATCGCCGGACTTGAGACGATCTCGGAAGGTGAGATCCGGGTCGAAGGCCGGGCGATCAATAATCTTCATCCCTCGAAGCGCGACATCGCCATGGTGTTTCAGAGCTACGCGCTCTATCCGAACATGACGGTCGCGCAGAATATCGCCTTTGCACTCGAAATGCGCGGCGTGCCGAAGGCCGAGCGTGAGGCGGCCGTCGCCGAGGCGGCAAGAACCCTGCAGATCGGCCATCTGCTCAAGCGCAAGCCGAGCCAGCTCTCCGGCGGGCAGCGCCAGCGCGTCGCGATGGGCCGGGCGCTGGTGCGCAATCCGCGCATCTTCCTCTTCGACGAGCCCTTGTCGAACCTCGACGCGAAATTGCGCGTCGACATGCGGGTCGAGATCAAGCGCCTGCACCAGGCAACGCGCGCCACCATCGTCTATGTGACGCACGATCAGATCGAAGCGATGACGCTCGCCACCAAGATCGCGGTGCTGAAGGAGGGCGAAATCCAGCAGGTCGGCACGCCCTACGAGATCTACAATCGACCGGCAAACCTGTTCGTCGCCGATTTCATGGGCTCGCCGGCCATGAATCTCATGGATGCGGTTGTCGCTGCCGGCTCCGGCCGCACCGAGATCAGGCTCACCCGCGAGGGGGGCGAGATCCGGCTCCCGATCCCGAGCTCCGTCACCGCCGACGGCCTCGGCGAGGGAAGGAAGGTGGTGCTTGGCATCCGGCCGGAGGCGATCACCGACCGCAACGGCGCCGACCGCACGTCGAAGGCGATCGAGATCGTGGAGGCGCAGGTCGACGTCGTCGAGCCGGCGGGCTCCGACACGTTCGTCGTCACGCGCCTTGCCGGCAAGGAGGTGACGGCGCGCATGCCGGCCGACGCTGACGTGCGGGCCGGCGCCCGCGTGCCGTTTGCGTTCAATCTCGACAAGGCGCTGCTGTTCGATCCGGCCACAGGCCTGCGGCTGTGATAGCCGAGGGGCTTCGTCCGCTGCGCACCCTCCCCCGAAAGGGCTAGCGTGCGCACACAAGGTGTAGTTCACGAGTGATTTCCGTTATTTGCGAGGGTAAAGCCTTGTGCGATGGCATGGAAGCGTTGCAGGCCGCGGGCGAAGGTGATCGGTCCGGGCGGAC
>JAFAME010000393.1 GCA_019233695.1 Methylobacteriaceae bacterium | reverse complement strand
CCACGGGCCGACGCTCGTCCTGCTCCACGAAGGGCTAGGCTCGGTCGGCCAGTGGGGAACGTTTCCCGACAAGCTCGCCGAGGCGACAGGCGCCGACGTTTTCGTCTACTCGCGTGCCGGCTACGGCGGCTCGAGCCCGGCCGCGCTGCCGCGGCCGCTATCGTATATGCATGACGAGGCGCGCGAGGTTCTCCCGCAGCTTCTCGATCGGATCGGCTTCCGGCGCGGGCTCCTCGTCGGGCACTCGGACGGCGCTTCAATTGCCGCGATCTATGCCGGCAGCATAGAGGATCACCGCATTCGCGGCCTGTCCCTGATCGCACCGCACTTCGTCGTCGAAGACGTGAGCATTGCCTCAATCGAAGAGGCGAAGGCCGCCTACGAGCGCGGCGACCTGAAACCTCGGCTCGCCCGCTGGCACAAGCACGTTGATATCGCCTTCCGCGGCTGGAACGATGCCTGGCTTGATCCCGCGTTTCGAAGCTGGGACATTTCCGGTGAACTCTCCTACATCCGCGTGCCTGTCCAGATCGTTCAAGGCGAGCTTGATCCGTATGGTACCAAGCGCCAGATCGATATCGCGCAGGAAGAATGTTACTGTCCGGTGGATGTGACTCTGCTCCCCGGCATCGGCCACGCGCCGCATCGCGAAGCCGTCGAAGTCGCGCTCCGGGCGGTTGCGGATTTTGTCAACCGCGTCCTGAAAATCCACGGCGAGGGCACGATGGCGCAATGACGGCTCGTCGGCCCTCTCGTAGGTGCTCGAATAACCGGATTGAAGGCCCCAGCCGTCATGACCGGGCTTGTCCCGGTCATCCACGCGGTGCAATCTGCTTCAACGCTTAAGGCCTGGATCGATTTGATTTCTCAACGTAATCCGAACTCGCGCGACCTGTGCGCGGGCTTGGCTTGAAGCTTCGATGCACGCGGTGCGCCTCCTCCCAATCACGGAGGCCGCTCGGCCGCGTGGATGGCCGCCACGAGGGCGGCCATGGCGGTTGAGGCCTTCGCAGCGCATTGTGACCCTGTCCTGGCGCCCATGAGGAGCACGCCGATGGTAACCGAGGAGCGCAAGCTCGCAAACGGCGCCCAGCGGATCGATTTCGAAACCGATCCGTCGCGCTACCGGCACTGGAGGCTCTCCGTCGAGGGGACGATTGCGACGCTGACAATGGACGTCGACGAGAACGGCGGCCTTTTCGAGGGTTATCAGCTGAAGCTGAACTCCTACGACCTCGGCGTCGATATCGAGCTTGCCGATGCCGTGGCGCGCCTGCGGTTCGAGCATCCGCAGGTGCGGGTGGTCATCCTGCGATCCGGAAAGGCGCGGACATTCTGTGCCGGAGCCAACATCCGCATGCTTGCGGGCGCCTCCCATGCCCACAAGGTGAACTTCTGCAAGTTCACCAACGAGACGCGCAACGCCATTGAGGACGCAAGCGCCCATTCCGGCCAGCGCTACCTCTGTGTCATCAAGGGCACGGCCGCCGGCGGCGGCTACGAGCTGGCGCTTGCCGCCGACCACATCATTCTTGCCGATGACGGAAGCTCGGCCGTCTCGCTCCCTGAGCTGCCGCTGCTTGCGGTGCTGCCCGGGACGGGCGGGCTGACCCGCCTCACCGACAAGCGCAAGGTGCGCCGCGATCGCGCCGACGTCTTCTGCACGACCGAGGAAGGGGTGAAGGGCAAGCGTGCGGTCGAATGGCGACTGGTCGACGAGGCGGTCCCGAACAGCAAGCTCGAAGAGACCGTCGCGCAGCGCGCCCGTGAGCTATCGGGCGCATCCGACCCGCCGCCCCTCGAAGCCGGGGGCATTGCGCTCGCCCCGCTCGCCCGCAAGCGCACGGCCAACACCACGGACTATGGCCTGGTCTCCGTCGAGAGGGCGCCGCCGCAACGCCTCGTCACCATCGTGCTGCACGGCCCTGAGCGAGATCCGCCGGCGAGCGAAGAGGACATGGTCGGGCAGGGCTCAGGCTTCTGGCCGCTGCAGCTTGCGCGAGAGCTTGACGATGCCACTCTCGACATTCGCCTGAACGAGCCCGACGCAGCGGCGATCGTCTTCAAGTCGGTCGGCGACGCGGCGGCCGTGCTCCGCTACGACACCTTGCTCGATACGCACCGCCGCCATTGGTTCGCCCGCGAGGTCCGCCTCTTGTGGAAGCGCGTGCTGAAACGCGTCGATCTGACCTCGCGCAGCCTGGTGACGCTGATCGAGCCGGGCTCATGCTTTGCCGGCACGCTCGCCGAACTGATCTTCGCCGCCGACCGCTCCTACATGCTGATCGGCCAGGCCGACGGCGACAATCGCGCCCCTGCCGTCATTGCTCTTGGCGACGTCAACTTCTCGCGCGAGCTTGCCATGAGCAACGGATTGTCGCGATTGCAGACCCGCTTTCTCGGCGATCAGGCGCTTCTCCACCAGGCCTATGATGCCATCGGACAAAGCCTCGAGGCGCAAGCTGCCGAGGCGCTCGGGCTCGTCACTTTCGCCCGCGACGATATCGACTGGCTCGACGAGGTTCGCCTGTTTCTGGAGGAGCGCGCCAGCTTCTCGCCCGACGCGCTGACCGGGATGGAGGCAAACCTGCGCTTTGCTGGGCCCGAAACCATGGAAACGAAGATTTTCGCCCGTCTGTCCGCCTGGCAGAACTGGATCTTCCAGAGACCCAACGCCATCGGACCGGAGGGAGCGCTGCGCCGCTACGGCACCGGCCAGAGGCCGGCGTTCGACCCGCAGCGCGTGTGACCTTGGAGCTCCCCCGCGCGCGGCGGAGCTGGCGGCGAAGCCGACTGAGGGGGCATTCTCCCTATCCGCCGCCCGGCGGCGCCCCCTCCACCATGCTTCGCATGGTCCCCCTCCTCCGCTGCGCGGGTGAGGAACCGGCCGCTCGGATGCTCCCCCGCGTGCGGGGGAGCTGTCGGCGAAGCCGACTGAGGGGGCGTCCCCTCATTACGCTCTACGCCCCGCGTGCCACAGAGCGCAACGCGACCGTCTCTGCAATCATGCGCAGAGCATCTTCCAAAGTCTCATCCTTGAGCACATTCTTGGCCGAAAAGCGAAGGATCGCTACGCCTCGCTCAGCGAGCCAAGCGTCTCGACGCGCGTCATGGTCGACCCGTTCGGGATGATCGTGCGCAGCCCCGTCGACCTCGACGGCGAGCCGAATGGAAGGGCAATAAAAATCGAGAACATACGGCCCAATCGGATGCTGTCGAGGAAAGCGCAATCCATCGAGGCGGCCACCCCGCAGGACTTGCCAGAGCACGACTTCGGGCAGGCTCATCTCGCGCCGCAGCGTCCGGGCATGCTTGAACGTCGCGACTGGTGCCCTCACGTGTGCCCCCAATGCCAGCGACCCGGCGCCCCCTCCACCGCCTGCGGCGGTCCCCCTCCCCCGCTGCGCGGGTGAGGAACCGGCCGCCGCGGATGCTCCCCCGCAAGCGGGGAGCTGTCGGCGAAGCCGACTGAGGGGGCCCAGCCGCCATCTTTGATCGCGGTACGGCCCTTCCATCTGAGCAAAGCTGCCCTGCCCCCTCCACCATGCTTCGCATGGTCCCCCTCGCCCGCAGTTTGCGGGGGAGGAACCGAGCCCGCTAGTGCTCCAGCAGATGGGCGACGGCAGCAACGATCATTTCGGGCGCCGCGGGCTTGGACAGAATCCTGCACGCCGGCCATTCCGCCCGAATGAATTCAGTATCGACCTGCCCGGTGTAGAAGATGAACGGAATGCCCCGCTCCATCAGCCTTCTCGCCACCGGCGCACTCGTGTCCCGCCCCATCCGGACATCGAGCACGGCTGCCGCAAGCCCCTCCTCGTCGGCGTAGTCGAGGGCATCCTCGACCGTCCGGCAAAGGCCAACGATTTCCGCGCCGGCGTCGGCGAGAACCGATTCGAGCTCCATGGCGATGATGAAATCGTCCTCGACGACCATCACGCGGGCGCCACGTAGGATCGAAACTCCGTCAAGCTTGGACAGCTGTTCCATTCTCCACGGCCTCAGGCAGTGGCAGCTCGATCGTGCAGACCAAGCCGTCAGGGCCGAACTCGCGGCTGACGCGCGCGTTTGGAATGCCATTGTCGATCAGGGCGGTGCCGAACCCGGCCGTCTTCGGCTTTTTTGCTGACGGTCCGCCCATCTCCTTCCATATAATCGTGAGCACCCCGCGGTTGTTCCTCGATTCCAGTGTCCAGCCGATGCGGACACTGCCGTTCGGACGCGATAGAGAGCCGTGTTTGGCAGCATTGGTGGCGAGCTCGTGCAGGATCAGGCCAAAGGGCGTGGCAAGGTCGGCGGGCAGCGACACCGGCTCACCCCCGATCTGCAAGCGATCGGAATTCTCTCCGGCATAGGGCTCGAGCTGGTTGCGCGCCAAGGCGCCAAGATCGGCCCCCTTCCATTCCGACTCGACGAGCAGGTTGTGGGCTCTCGCAAGGGCGGCCAGGCGACCGTCGAAGCGCTCGACGAAATCCTTGCTCGAGGAAGTGCTGCGCATCGTCTGGTGCGCAACGCCCTGAACGACAGCAAGGGTATTCTTGACCCGATGCGTCAGCTCGCCGAGCAGCAACTGCTGGCGCTGCTCCCATAGTTTGCGCTCCGTGATGTTGCGGGTGCTTTCGAGCGCGAGCCGCCGGCCTTCCATGGTTTCGAGTACGATGCGGCTCTCGACGATCAGTTCCCGCCCGTCCTTGGTCTTCTGCCTGAGCTCGCCGTTCCAGCTGCCGTCGTCGAGCAGCTTGATCCGCAGATCGGCGAAGGTGGAACCCGGGACGAGGGTCCTCAAGAGCTCGTCCTTGCGCTTTCCGAGCGCCTCCTGCCGGCTGTAGCCGTACAACTCCTCGCTGCCCCGGTTCCATTCGAGAATGCCGCCATCGAAGTCCCAGATGAAGATCGGCTCGCGCGAGAGCTCGACGAGGCGCTTTTCCTGCCGCAGGAGCTGCTCGCTCTCCCGGAGCGCCTGCTCGACCTGGAGCCGATCGGTCACATCAACGAAGGTGATGACGACGCCGTCGATCTTGTCGTCCACTGTTCGATAGGGTCGAAGACGAACGTCGTACCACCGGTTCGTCTGGCTGCGAATCTCTCGCCGGATCGGGGCGAGGCGCGCCAGCACGACCTGCGCGTCCTTGACGAGGTCGTCGTATTCGAGCCGATGGGCAAAATCCGTGATCGGCCTGCCCTCGTCGCTCGGCGTGATGCTGAAGAGCTCCGTCACCGGCTGGGTGAAACGCTTGATGCGCAGGTTGCCGTCGAGGAACAGCGTGCCGAGGTCGGTCGCTGCCATCAGGTTCTGCAGATCGCTGTGGGCGCGAGAGATTGCCTCCAGCTTGTGCTTGAGCTCGCTGTTGACGGTCTGCAGCTCCTCGTTGATCGACTGCAGCTCTTCCTTGCTGGTTTCGAGCTCCTCGGACGTCGATCGGTATTCCTCATTGATCGACTGTAGTTCCTCGTTGGCGGCGCGCAGCTCTTCATTGGCGGCGTCGGATTCCTCGCGCACGGTTCGCAGGCGCGCCTGCGTCACTTCGAGCTCCTGGGTCAGCCGGCGCACGGTCTCGTCCGCCGACTGCCGGTCAGAAGGCGCCGCGCCCTCCTCGACGCCTTCGCCCTCGATGAACATGACGAGCGCGTGCCGGGTATCGGCGAACTCGCTGTCCTGGGCCGGCTTGACCAGCAAAAACACTCGGCGTGACGCGCCGTTGAAGCGCACGAGCATCGGCAGGCTCAGCGAGGGCTGCAGCTGCTCGAAGACGCCGTGAAGGGACGAACGCAGCTCGAACCTGAGCTCGGGTCGCACCAGGTCGACGATGTCGCCGCTGAGCGTGCCGCCCGCCGGCAGGATGTAGCGGCCGGCGGTGTCGGACAGGTGGACCACGCGATGCGTCTCGTCGACGAGAATGCTGGGGGGCGCCACCCTTTCGATCATCCTCCGGTGGAGGGCGGCCTCGCTGAGTGCAACAGCCGGGCTCAGCGCGCGACCGACCTGCGTTGCATGTTCGCGAACCCGAATGTGTCCGAGCAGGCGAGGCAGTGCTCGAGGCTTGTCGCCGGGTTGCGCCATCGACTGGTAGATGCGCGCGGTCCGATTGACGGCGCGGAACAGTCCAGGCGGATTCTCGGCGGTTTCAGACGACCCCAGCAGGAGGAAACCGCCGGGATTCAACGCGTAATGGAAGGTCCCGCACACCTGTTCCTGCAGTTCCCGGTCAAGGTAGATCAGCACGTTGCGGCAGGAGATGAAATCGACGCGCGAGAACGGCGGATCCTTGAGGAAATCGTGCAGCGCGAAGAGCACGATGTCGCGCACCTCCTGCTTGACGCGGTATTGCTCCCCCTCGCGCACGAAGAATCGGCGCAGGCGTTCTTCGCTGACGTCGGCCTCGATGGCGACGGGAAACACCCCTTCGCGTGCGAAGGCCAGGGCCCTCGCGTCGAGATCGGAACCGAACACCTGGATCGGCGGCCGCAGCTCGTGGCGCGCGGCTTCCTCCAGCAGGAGGATTGCGATCGTGTAGGCCTCTTCGCCGGTGGCGCAGCCTGAAACCCAGACGCGCAACGTCTCGGTCGGATCCTTGGCGGTGAACAATCCCGGCAGCACCTGCTTGGTCACCGCCTCGAATGCCTCGCCGTCACGGAAGAACGTCGTTACCGAAATCAGGAGATCGCCCAGAAGTGCCTCGGCCTCCTCCGGGTTGTCGCGCAAGGCGGAATAATAGTCGTGCAGGTTGTCGGTCCTCGTGACCTGCATGCGCCGTGCGATCCGCCGCAGCACCGTTGTGCGCTTGTACTTCGAGAAGTCATGCCCCGTGCGAACCCGCACATGAGCAAGGATGCGCCGCAGCACTTCATCGTCGATGTTGCTGGCTTCCGTTATTGGAACGCTTTCCTTGATGCGGATGAGATCGACGAGCCGCTGTGCGAGCTTGCGCACCGGCAGGACGAAATCCGCGACCCCGGTGGCGATCGCGCTACGCGGCATTGAGGAATATTCCGCCTCGCCCGGATCCTGGACCAGAATGATGCCGCCGGCTTCCTTGACCGCCCGCACGCCGATCGTGCCGTCGGCGCCCGCACCGCTCAAGATCACGGCAAATCCGTCCCCCAGCCGCTCCGCGACCGAACGAAAGAACAGGTCGATCGGCGATCGCTGTCCGCGCGGCTCGTCGAAGGCGGCCGCGGAAATCTCATGGTCGACCAGCTGAAGGCGCCGGTCCGGTGCAATCACGTAGACGTGATCGGCCTCCAATTTTGCCGTCTTTTCCACCTGCTTGACCGACATGAGCGTGCGCGATGCCAGGATGCTGGACAACTCGCTTCGGCGCTGCGGGTCGAGATGAACGACTACGACGAATGCCGCTCCCGTTGGACCGGGCAGCGCTTCGAAAAAGGCCTGCAGCGCCTGCACCCCACCAGCCGAGGCGCCTATTGCGACAATCACCGGCTTGCTGCGGGCCTGGTCCGACGCAGCCTGATGCCGCTCGGGCCGCTGCTCGCCGTCTCCGTCCGCCATGACGCAACCTCCGCGGTCGGACGCCGCAAGATTGAGTTTATACGGACGCCCCCCCCCCACAATTGCAAAACTCATTGGAGACACGAGAGTTGCCCGTTTCACCTATAGTGCAGCGCTCAAGTTTACTGGCAACTGGAACCAACAAAGCAGGCAACCGTTTCGTCAAGTGACGCCAAGCTCAAGCGGAGACCGATATGGCCAATCGCGACATCCTGGCCATCGGGACGTCGGCTGGCGGATTCGAGGCATTGCGCTTCCTTGCCAAGGAATTGCCCAGCGATCTGCCGGCCGCGATTTTGGTGGTGATCCACCTGCCGAGCCAGTTTCGTTCCGATCTCGACGCAATCCTGACGCAGAGCGGACCCCTCGCCGCGAGCTTTGCTCAAGAGGGTGAAGTTTTCCAACGCAGGCACATCTATATCGCCCCGCCGGAGCGGCATCTGCTCGTTGACGGCGATCGACTGCAGCTGGGCAAAGGCCCGCGCGAAAACAACGCCCGCCCGGCTATCGATCCGCTGTTCCGATCGGCAGCGCTATGCTGCGGGCCGCGGGCCGTCGGAGTGGTCCTGACCGGGACGCTCAGCGACGGGGCTTCCGGCCTCCAAGCACTCAAGCACTCCGGCGGCATAACGGTGGTCCAGGATCCGACAAATGCGGCCTATGCGGAAATGCCGGCGACTGCGCTCAGCCGGTCGAAGCCCGATCATGTCGTCGGACTGGTGGGAATGCTAGCCCTTCTGGAAAGGCTGGCCCTGCAGCCGGCAGGCAAGGCGATGCCGGTCCCTGAGGCGGTTAAATACGAAGTCGAAGTCGCAAGAAGCGGGCATTCAAGCATGCGCAGCATGGATCGTATCGGCCGGCGGTCCGTCCTTGCCTGTCCGGACTGTCACGGCGTGATGTGGGAAATCGACGAAGGCGACCTCATCCGCTACCGCTGCCACGTGGGCCACGCCTACACGGCGGAGCTCATGAGCCTCGCGCTCGACGAAAATTTGAGGCGGGCGCTGGCGAGCGCGCTGCGCGCACTCGATGAACGAACCGCGCTGGCCCAGAAGCTGTATCGGGATGCGCACGACAGTGGCCGTGAGCGGGCCGCCCAAAGCTGGGTGACCAAGGTGCAGGAATTCGAGGAGCAAGCGAGCGTCATCCGCGATTCGATGATGCGCCTCGACGAGATCGACACCCGCTCCACCCTGGAGTTCGAGCACCAAAGGAAGGCGCAAGAGCCGGATAGGCGTTCCTCGCCAGGCCCGCAGAAGGCTCGCGCCGGACACTGATAAGCGGCTATGATCGGTCGGCGGCGGCCGTCGCCCGCCTGCCGCAGTTGAAGGCTCTGTTTTCAGCGGTCCGTCTGCCTTCGGAGCCGATCATGGCCGATGTCATCAACGTCGACTACGGGGGAAGCATTCCCAACAACGTGAACCTCGCCTCGGACCGGCAGGTTCTGCGCGCGCTCGAGACCTGGCATCCGGGCTATCTCGACTGGTGGCAGGACATGGGCCCGGAGGGCTTTCAGGAAAAGCTCGTCTATCTGCGCACCGCGGTCAGCGTCGATCCGAGGGGCTGGGCCAAGTTCGACTATGTCAGGATGCCGGACTATCGCTGGGGGATATTGCTGGCCGCGCAAGAGGACGGCCGCAAGGTCAACTTCGGCGCCCATCTCGGCGAGCCCGCCTGGCAGGAGGTTCCGGGCGAATATCGCGCCATGCTGCGCCGCCTGGTCGTCATCCAGGGCGACACCGAGCCTGCCTCGGTCGAGCAGCAGCGCCATCTCGGCAAGACGGCGCCGTCGCTCTACGACATGCGCAACCTTTTCCAGGTCAATGTCGAGGAGGGCCGGCATCTGTGGGCGATGGTCTATCTCCTGCAGAAATATT
>JAFAME010000340.1 GCA_019233695.1 Methylobacteriaceae bacterium | reverse complement strand
AGGTGCGCACCGCCGCGGTGGCCGACATCACCCCCGCCGACCTCGTCTTCGACATCGTCGGGCGGGCGCTGGAGCAATCGTTTGCTCCGCCTGCCCTCCCCGCCACCGACACGGTGCTTGCCGTCGACAAGCTGACGATCGGCGACGTGGGGCCGGTGTCGTTTCGTGTCGGCGCGGGCGAAACGCTCGGGCTCGTCGGCCTGCGCGGCGCCGGCCAGGACACCGTCGGACGGGCGATCTTCGGCGCGCTCACTCCCGATGCCGGCTCGATTTCGCTGGACGGCCGCGCCGTCGCCGTCGCCGATCCCGAGGACGCGATGCGTGAGCGCATCGGCTTCGTTTCGAGCAAGCGCGCCGAAGAGAGCCTTGCCGCGAGCATGGCGGTGCGCGAAAACCTCTATGTGAACCCCACCATCACGGGCAAACCGTTGTTCGGCATCATGAGCCCGGCGCGCGAGATGGCCGCTTCGCGCGCCCTGATCGATCGCTTCTCGATCCGCCCGCGCGACCCCGAACGGCCCATCGCCACCCTGAGCGGCGGCAACCAGCAGAAAGTGGTCGTGGCGCGCTGGCTCGAGGCGAATGTACGCCTGCTCGTCCTCGAAGAGCCCACGATCGGCGTCGATGTCGGCTCGAAGGCCGAGATCTACCACCTCCTGCAGAACGCCCTTGCGGGCGGCATGGCGGTGCTGCTCATCTCATCGGATTTCGAAGAGATCGAGCGGATCTGTCACCGGGCGCTGGTTTTCAACCGCGGCCGCGTGTCAGCGGAGTTGGCGCGCGAGAACCTGAACGTGCCGATGCTGACCCTGCTCGCTTCCGGTGACGCGGCCGCCGCCGCAAGGCTCGCATCATGACGGCGAGTGCCGGCACGGAGGCTCGCTCGGCGGCAGCGGCGGTGACCCGGCTCATATCGGTCTGGGGCCTGCTCGTCCTGCTTGTGCTGCTGATCATCGGCTTTTCGATCCTGAAACCCGACACCTTCCCGACTGCCTTCAATTTTCGCTCGATTCTCAGCAACAAATCGATCCAGGCGCTGCTCGCGCTGGCTGTCCTGATCCCGATGACCGCCAATCATTTCGATCTGTCGTCGGGATTCATGCTGGGTATTTCGCAGGCGCTGACGATCGGCTTGCAATCCCAGTACGGCCAGGGTCTGCCGTGGCCGGTGGCGTGCCTGCTGGTGCTGCTTCTGGGCATGTGCGTCGGGCTCGCCAACGGGCTGCTCGTGACGCGCGTGCGGATGGACTCCTTCATCGCGACGCTCGGCACCGGCACGATCCTCTACGGGCTCAACGCCTGGTACACCGGCGGCCAGCAGGTCTTGGCGAGCCTTCCGGAAGCCTTCACAGACATTTCGGGGACCGTCGAGATCGGCGGCCTCGGCATCCCGGCTCCTGCCATCTATGTTCTCTTCATCAGTCTCGGCCTGTGGATCGTCTTCGAATATCTGCCGCTCGGCCGCTTCCTCTACATCCTTGGTGCCAATCCGCGCGCCGCCGAGCTCAACGGTATTTCGGCGCGCCGCTATGTCACCCTCGCCTTCGTCGCGGCGAGCACGCTTGCGGCCTTCGCCGGCATCGTGCTGCAATCGCAGTTGCAGGTCGGGCAGAGCTCAGTCGGGCAGGAATATCTGCTGCCGGCGTTCACGGCCGCTCTCCTCGGGGCGACCTCGATCCGTCCGGGCCGGGTCAATGTGTGGGGCACGATCCTGGCGGTCGCGGTGCTGGCGGTGACTGTCGCCGGCCTCAATCAGCTCGGCGCACCGTTCTTCGTCGAGCCGTTGTTCAACGGCGCCATGCTGATTCTCTCGGTCGGGGCGGCGGTCACGGCGGCGCGGCGGCGCACCATGGTCGGTTCAAAAGCCGATGCGGCCGGCCAGGCCGTCGGCGAGGTTCCCGGACGGCTGCCGTCGTGAGATGATCGCGAGTGCAAAGCACCCTCGCCGAAGGCATGCGGCATGACCAGGATCCGTCCGCACATCGCGGTTCTTCTCGACGAGAACACCAGCGGCGATGCTTCGCGCTATGAAGCCTCCAAGAATTATTTCAAGGCCGTGTACGCGGCGGGCGGGCTGCCATTGGGCATCCCCTATTTCGTAGAGATGGTGACCTCGGTCGCCTGTGATTTCGACGGCCTCGTGTGCGTCGGCGGGCGATTTGCCTATCCCGACGACTGGTATGTCGAGGGCGAGAAATCCCGTTCGCCGCCGTCGGCGCGCCTGCCGGTCGAGCGGGCGCTGATGCTGGCGTTTCTCGAGCGCGACAAGCCGGTGCTGGGCATCTGCGCCGGCATGCAGATGCTCGGCTGCCTCAGCGGCTGCCGTCTCGCTCCGGACGTGAAGCTCATCACCGCCCAGGCGCTCGATCATGATCGCCGTGGCAGCCTGCACGAGGTCGCGATCCACAGCGGAACAAGGCTCGCGGCGATCGTCGACGCGAGCACGATGGAGGTGAATACGCTCCATCGCGAGGCACTGGCTCGGACGGGCAGCGGCGTGACAGTCGGCGCGGCGGCTCCCGACGGCATCATCGAGGCCATCGAAATTGCCTCGCAGCGCTTTGCCGTCGGACTCCAGTGGCACCAGGAGGCCTTTGCCCAAGACGCCCACCCCGGCAACGCCGTCTTCGCCGCCTTCGTTCACGCCTGTTGACTGCGCCGGCGCGGCGGCAGGTCCTCACGTGAACTCTGTCCCCTTCGCTCGATAGACGACGCCCCGCAACCCGTTGAAATGAGCATCGCAGGTCAGAAGTCCCGCGCCCCTTTCGAGGGCCGTGGCGTAGACGATCGCATCGGCCGTCGCCAGCTTGCTGTCGCGCGCGACGGCCGCAGCGCGCAATGCGATCGTCGTATCGAGAGGTGCGACGATGCATTTCTGGGTCAGAGCGATGACCAGATCGGCGGCATCCTCAGAGACTTCGCGCGTCAGCCATTTCGTGAGCTCAAGTTGAACAATGGTCGGTACGATGCACTTGTCTCGTTCGGGCCATTCAGCATCAAGGCTCCGGCCCGTCGCACTATCAAGAAACCATTCGATCCATGCCGATGTGTCCACAACCCGCATCTAGTAGCGATCCTCACGGTCGCGATAGCCTCCGGCATGGGCG
>JAFAME010000286.1 GCA_019233695.1 Methylobacteriaceae bacterium | reverse complement strand
CTCTGCGCCGCGCAACGTGCGGCTTGTCTGCCAGGTGCGGCCGCAGAGCGACGTCTCGGTGCAGATCCTGCTGCCGACGCTCGCGCGCGAAGGTGGGCCGGGCGACAAGGATGACGACGCTCTGAGCTGGGGCGAGGAAGAGAACGTCACCATTCTCGTCGTCGACATGCGCGCCTTCAATACGCTCGTGCGACGGCAATTGCCGAACGACCTCGTCATCCTGCTCAATCGATTCATTGCCGAAATGACCCAGACGGTCAAAGCTCACGACGGGCGGGTGGAGACATTGGTCACCGACGGCCTTACCGCCGTCTTCGGGCTGAAATCGCAACGCCGCGCCGGCAGCCGCGAGGCCGTGTTTGCCGCCCGTGACATGTTGAAAGTGTGCCGGACGCTCGACGCCGAATTCGGCTCGGCGCTGCCGATCCCGCTGCGCATCGGCATCGGCGTGCACACCGGGCCCGCCGTCATCGCCCAGATCGAAGACGCCGAGCTCGGCACCTTCTCACTGACGATGGGCGAAACCGTCAGCATCGCGGTCAAGCTAGAGGCAGCGACGAAATCGATGCTCTCCGATTGCCTTATCTCCGAGGCGGCGATCACGGCGTCCGGCCTCAAATTGCCCCGCGCCGTGCAAAGGGAATTGCTGCTGCCGGGCCTCGATGCGCCCATCGTCGCCTTCGCGATCAGCGAAACGGCCTTCGAGCCGGTGCCGGCATGATCGATGCTGTCGCCCGAACCGGCGAGACAGGACATTCGCCGGCGCGGATCCTTAACCCTCATTCGACGCGGCGAGGCAAGCCTGCGCTTGGCCCTCCGCCTGCCGCCCGCTCTTGGTCGCGCCGGTATCTTATGGCATTGGTTGACTCAACACTCGTCACCCCTTTGGCGCTTCACGATGTTCGTTGACACCCACGGCAGCGGTTTCGGACCGGCGCCGCCCGAGATTCTTCGAGTGGAGGACTTGCGGATCGCCTTTGCCTTGCACCATGTGCTTGGCAGCGCCCGCCACAACGAGGTCGTCAAGGGAGCTTCCTTCCGCATTCCCGCGGGCAGAACCGTCGCGCTCGTGGGCGAATCGGGCTCCGGAAAGTCGGTGATTTCGCAGGCGATCATGGGCCTTTTGCCGAGGGTCGGCGCGGTCACCGGCGGTCGCATCCTGTTCCACGATCCCGCCAAGCCGAAGGCCTGCGTCGACCTTGCCGCGCTCATGCGCGATGGTCCCGAATTTCGCGCCCTGCGCGGCGGGCGCATCGGCATGATTTTCCAGGAGCCGATGTCCTCGCTGTCGCCGGTGCACACGGTGGGCGACCAGATCGAGGAGGCACTGCAACTGCACCAGCCGGTCGCCAGGGCCGAGGCGCGCGCCAAGACCGAGGCGATGCTCCGCCTCGTCGGTTTTCGCGACCCCCAGGGCGGCTATGACAAGTATGCTTTCGAACTGTCGGGCGGGCTGCGCCAGCGCGCCATGCTGGCGATGGCGCTGATCTGCAGGCCCGCCCTCCTGATTGCCGACGAGCCGACGACGGCGCTTGATGTCACCATCCAGGCGCAGGTCCTCAAACTGATGAAGGATCTGCAGCGCGAGATCGGCATGGCGATCCTTCTGATCACCCACGATCTCGGCGTCGTCGCCAATATGGCCGACGAGGTCGTCGTCATCTACCATGGCGAGATCATGGAGGCGGGCACCGTGGAAGACATCTTCCGCCGGCCCGCGCATCCCTACCTGAAGGCGCTCCTGAAGGCGACGCCGCGCTTCGACATGGACGAGGGCGAACGCCTCGTGTCGCTGCGCGAGTCAGGTTCAATGCCGATGGCGCGCAAGCCCGAGCGGATCAGCGACACCCGGGCCAACGTGCCGGCGATGCTCATTTCTGCCCAGTCCTTGCGCAAGGTCTATCATGCCCGTCGCGGTGGCTGGCTCGGGCGCGGCAAGGCAATCGGCATACCGGCCGTCGATGATGTCAGCCTTGAAATCAAGCGCGGCGAATGTCTCGGCCTCGTCGGCGAGAGCGGCTGCGGCAAGACCACGCTCAGCAAGATCATGATGCGTGCCGTCACCCCGGACCAGGGCGCGATCACGTACTGCGACGGCAGCGAAAAGACCGATGTTCTGGCGCTGAAGGGACAGCCGCTGCGCCAGTTCCGGCGCCGCATGCAGCTCATCTTCCAGGATCCGGTGGGCTCGCTGTCGCCGCGCATGACCGTGCTGAGCCTTTTGCGCGAGCCGCTCGACATCCACGGCGAGGCTGCCGGAAAGCAGCGGGTGAAGGACCTGATGCGCGCGGTTGGCCTCGACCCCCGCTTTCTCAATCGCTATCCGCACAGTTTCTCGGGCGGCCAGCGCCAGCGCATCGGCATTGCCCGGGCGCTGGCACTCGACCCGGACATCATCGTCTGCGATGAGCCCGTGTCCGCGCTCGATGTCTCGGTCCAGGCGCAAATCCTCAATCTCCTGAAAGATCTGCAGCGTGATCGGGGCCTGACCTATCTGTTCATCTCGCACAATCTCGCCGTCGTCGGCTACATGGCCGACCGCATCGCCGTCATGGCGCGCGGCCGCATCGTCGAGACGGCGCCGCGGCACGAATTGTTTCGCGGGCCCGCCCATCCCTACACGAAGCGGCTGCTCAATGCCGTGCCTTTCGCCGACCTCGACCACCGGCTCGATTTCAGCTCCGTCACTCTGGCCAGCGCCTCCGATCCCTCGCTCTGGCCGCCGGCGTTTCGCGACGACGGGAATCGCGCATCGCTGAAGGACATCGATCTGGGCGGCGGCCATTATGTGCTTGCCCGAGAGAACGCCGATGCGAGAGACCTGCGCCCATGAACCTGATGTGGCGAACGCTGGCTGGCCTGGCGCTTGCCGTCGCGTTCGTCCATTCGTGCCGAGCGGTGCCGCTTCAGGAGACGCCACTCTTTGCCGAGGCGGTAAAGAAGGGGGTGCTGCCGCCGATCGCTGAGCGAGTCCCCGAACAGCCCCGCGTCATCGACCTGGCCGCCTCGGGCCGGGAGCCCGGAATGCCCGGTGGCACGCTCCGCATGCTGATCGGCGACCAGCGCGAAATCTCGCAGATGACTATCTACGGCTACGCTCGCCTCGTCATTTTCGATGAGAAGCTGCAGCTCGTTCCCGATATTCTCGATCACTACGAGGTCAAGGAAGGGCGCATCTTCACCCTCTATCTGCGCCGCGGCCATAAATGGTCGGACGGCCAGCCGTTCACTTCCGAGGACTTTCGCTACTATTGGGAAGACGTTGCCAACAACGCGAAGCTGTCGCCCGGGGGCATTCCCCAAAACTTCATGGTGAACGGCAAGCCGCCGCGCTTCGAGGTTCTCGATCCTCTGACGGTCCGCTACACCTGGGACGATCCGAACCCCGGATTTCTGCCCGCCCTCGCCGGCGCCCAGCCCCTCTATCTGACGATGCCGGCGCACTACCTGAAACAATTTCATGTGCGCTACGCCGACAAGGAAACGCTGACCAAGGAGGTCAAGAAGGCAGGGGTGAAGGACTGGGCGGGCCTGCACGAGCGCAAATCACGCCAATATCGCCCGGACAACCCCGACCTTCCGACACTCGATCCCTGGCGCAATCGCACAAGGCCGCCGGCCGATAATTTCGTCTTCGAGCGCAATCCCTTCTTTCATCGGATCGACACGAACGGCCGTCAGCTCCCCTACATCGATCGCGCGCATCTCCTGGTTTCGACGACCTCGCTGATCCCGGCTCGCGCGGGCGGCGGCGAAGTCGACCTCCAGGCGCGCTACATCTCCTTCGACAGCTATACCTTCCTGAAGGAGGCCGAGGCCCGCGGCGAGTTCAAGGTGCGGCTGTGGGACCGCGGCGAGGGCTCCTACGCCGCTCTCGTCCCAAACCAGAATGCGGCCGATCCGACGTGGCGCAGTCTTGTCCGCGACGTGCGGTTTCGCCGCGCGCTCTCGCTCGGCATCAACCGACAGGACATCAACCGCGTCATCTTCTTCGGCCTTGCCCAGGAAAGCGCCAACACGATCCTGCGCGAAAGCCCGCTCTACCGAGACGAATACCGGACCGCCTGGACCGCCTTCGATCCGGCCAAGGCCAACCAGCTTCTCGACGAGGTCGGCCTGACCAAACGTGCCGCCGACGGCACCAGATTGCTGCCGGACGGGCGGCGTGCGGAGATCATCGTCGACACGCAGGGCGCCGGCACCAACGAGACCGACATGGTCGAATTGATCAACGACGACTATCGCGCCATCGGCGTGAAGATTTTCGCGCATACGTCAAGCCCGGACATGTTCCGCCGCCGCATCTACGCGGGCGAAACGGTGATGTCGCTGGCAAGCGGGCTCGATACCGGGATCGACAACGGCACGCCGACCGCGGACATGGAACCTTCCGAACTGGCCCCTTCGGCGGAATCGCAGCTGCGCTGGCCGCTGTGGGGCACCTATGTGGCAACCGGCGGGCGCCAGGGCGAGGCCATCGGCGTTCCGGAAGCCAAGGAACTGGCCGACCTTTTGTCGGGCTGGCGCTCGTCGCTCGACGTCGAACAGCGCACCAAGATTTGGAACCGCATGCTGGAGATCAACGCCGATCAGGTGTTTTCCATCGGCATCGTCAACCGCGTCCCGCAGCCTATCGTCGTGTCGAGCCGCTTGCGCAACGTGCCGGAAAAGGGCCTCTATAGCTTCCTGCCGGGCGCGTTCCTCGGCAAATATATGCCCGACACCTTCTGGTTTGCCGGTCAGACGGCGGAAGACTGAGCATGCTCCTGAGCTACATCGTCCGGCGCCTGCTGATCATGATTCCGACGCTGATCGTGTCGAGCATGCTCATTTTCGCCGTCATGGAGCTGCCGCCCGGCAACTACTTCGATACCTACGTCGCCGAGGCGCAGGCGAGCGGCGAGCAAGCCGAACTCGGCCGGGTCGAGTTCATGAAGAAGGAATACGGCTTCGATAAGGGGCCGATCGGGCGCTACTGGTTCTGGGTCAGCGGGCTGCTGCACGGCGATTTCGGCTATTCCTTCGAGTACCAGATGCCGGCGCGCGACGTGGTCGGCGATCGCCTGTTCCTGACGATGCTCGTGTCGTTCGTGACGGTGATCTTCACCTGGGTGATCGCCTTCCCGATCGGCATCTATTCGGCGACGCACCAATACAGTTGGGCCGACTACGGCCTCACCTTTCTCGGCCTTCTCGGCATCGCCGTTCCGCATTTCCTGCTCGCCCTGATTTTCATGTATGTCGCCAACGTCTGGTTCGGCACCTCGGTCGGCGGGTTGATGGATCCGAAATACCTGAACGCGCCCATGAGCTGGGACAAGGTGCGCTCGATCCTGCAGCACTTATGGATTCCCGTTCTGGTGATCGGGGCGGGCGGAACAGGCAGCCTGATCCGGCGCCTTCGCGCCAATCTCCTGGACGAGCTCCAGAAGCAATACGTCGTCACGGCGCGGGCCAAGGGCCTGCATCCATTTCGCGCGCTCGTGAAATATCCCCTGCGCATGTCCCTCAACTTCTTCGTCTCGGACATCGGCGATATCCTGCCCTCGATCGTCTCGGGGGCAGAGCTCACCGCCATCGTGCTGTCGCTTCAGACCGTCGGTCCGCTGCTCGTCCATGCGCTGCGATCCCAGGACATGTATCTTGCGGGCTCCATTCTCATGTTCCTGTCGTTCTTGAGCATGCTTGGCGTCCTCGTCTCCGACATCGCGCTCGCCGCCCTCGACCCGCGCATCCGTTTCCAGGGCGGGAGCACGAAATGAGCGCGATGTTGCCGGCGCCGAATGCGCCCATGCCGCACTACGTCTCCGAAGCGCCGTTCGATCCCCAGTCGATCGAGCGCCTCTCGCCGGAGCAGGAAACGGTCTATCTTGCCTCGCAATGGCGGCTCATGTGGTGGAGGTTTCGCCGTCACAGGGTGGCGGTCGTCTCCGGCGTGTTCCTGCTTGTCATGTACGCCAGCATCGTGATCACCGAGTTTCTCGCGCCCTACAGCCTCGACACGCGCAACACCGAGTTCATCCGCGCCCCCCCGCAAAACGTGCATCTCTTCCATGAGGGCCGGTTCATCGGACCTTTCGTCTACGGCTACGAATTCCACCTGAACATGGAGACCTTGAAGCGCGAATACGCGGTCGACCGCACCAAGATCTATCCGATCCGCTTCTTTTGTGGCGGCGACACGTACCGGTTCTGGCACCTCTTCGACGCCAGCCTGCACCTTGTCTGTCCGGCGCCGGGCGGCACCCTGTTCCTGGTCGGCACCGACCGCCTCGGCCGCGACATGCTCTCGCGGCTGATCTACGGGGCACGCATTTCGCTGACCATCGGCCTTCTCGGAGTGTCGATCAGCTTCTTCTTCGGCATTCTGATCGGCGGCCTCGCCGG
>JAFAME010000062.1 GCA_019233695.1 Methylobacteriaceae bacterium | reverse complement strand
AGGGCTATGGCCGCCCGCCGACCGACGCCGAGACCGAAGAGCTCGAGGACGATGACGATGCCGGCGGATTGCCGGACCGCTTCTCCTCGCCTTCCGAGCGGTTCCAGCCGCAGCCCTTCAACGCGCCACAGCCGCATTTCGGCAATCAGCCTCAGCCGTATCAGGATCGCCAGCCGCATTTCAGCAACGGCCAGGACCGCCAGCACGGGCAGGATCGACCGCTGCCGGAGCGGCCGGAACGCGGTCCGCGCCCGGATCGGCCGTTTCATGACCGGATGGGCCCCGGCCGGGACATGCGACACAGGGACCAGCGGCCGGCGCGCATGGAGCGCAATGACCCGCGCGGCGATCAGCCGCGGCCCGCATTCGCGGCCGATCAGGACGCCCCAGGCCTGCCGACCTTCATCACCGCGCCGGTGCGTCTCAATGGGACGCCGGAATCCGAGAGCGAGCAGCCTGATATCAACGGACCCGTGGAAGCCTTCCGGCCGGAGCAGAATGGCGAGGGCGGGCGCTTTCCGCTCCACCAGCGCCGCCGGCGGCGCAATCGACCGCCCTTCGGCCAGGAAGGGCCGGAAGCCGCCTCCGATGTCGCCGAAGAGGACAACAGCCCATCCGCGCCGGGCGAGCCCCCCGCCAGCGAGTGATCGAGACCGCGCAGGAGCAATCGGGGGTACTTGTTGCTGATCTTCCGGTGCCAGCGCGCGCCGTTCGTCTGATCGGTTCTCGATGACTGCCGACGCGCCGAGCCAAACCCCCGCGCAGGCCCAGCCTGCACCGAACGTGGATGCGTCCGCCGTCCGCGAGATCGCCGCAGGCGTCTTCGTCATCCCCGATCACCGCGTGCCGCTCGTGCCGAACGTCGGCATCATCATCGGCAACGACGCGGCGCTTGTCATCGACACTGGCATGGGACCACGCAACGGCGAGCACGTGCACGAGGCGGCGCGCCGCCTTGCCGGCGGTCGCCGCCTCTTCCTCACCCTCACCCACTTTCATCCCGAGCACGGCTACGGCGCGCAGGCGTTCAAGGGCGAGGCGATCATCCTCTACAACCGGGCTCAGCGCGACGAGCTGGCGGCGAAGTGGGACGCCTACCTCGGCATGTTCCGCCAGATCTTTCCCGCCGCGGTCAGCGACGCGCTGGCCGACACGAGGATCGTCATGCCCGATATCGCGTACGAGGGCCCGTGGTGCGAGGTCGATCTTGGCGGGCGGATCGTCGAGCTGTCGACCGCCGGCATGGCGCATACGCGCGGCGACCAGATCGCCTTCGTTCGTCCGGAGCGCATCCTGTTCACGGGCGACCTTGCGGAGGAGAAGACGTTCCCGATCTTTCCGTGGTTTCCGCCGAATGACACCAGCATCGACGCCAAGAACTGGGCCGCATGGCTCGCTGCCTGCGCCGAGCTCGATCCGGCCATCGTGGTGCCCGGTCACGGCGAGGTAGGCTCGGTCGCCATCCTCAACGAGGTTCGCACCTATTTGCTCGACCTTGCCGGGGAGGTGGCGACACGCCGGAAGGCCGGGATGGATGCGGACGGGATCGTCGCGGAGCTCGCCCCGGCCGTCCGCGCGCGCTATCCGGAATGGCATTTTCCCGAGTGGATCGATTTTGCGATCCGCTACTACTCGACGCTCGGCTGAGAGCCGCGGCCGGCGCTTACCGGCCACGAGATCTCGCGTCCCTGCGCCAGTCCGTCCGGCCGGAACAGCAGGATCAGGAGCATGGCGAGGGCAAGGAGCGCATCGCCAAGGCCGGCGGGCGCTGCAATCGTCAGATCAAGGAAGGGGATCTGGAATCCTGCCTCGAGCTGCCGCAAACCTTCCGTGACCGCGGTTATGGTGACCGTGCCGATGACGGCGCCGGTCAGGCTCGCCATCCCGCCGATCACCAGCATGGCGGTGATCAGGAAGGTGAGGTCGAGGTAGAAGCTGTCGACCCGCAACGCCCCCAGCAGATGGGCGAACAGGACGCCGGCGAGGCCGCTGAGGAACCCGCTGATGGTGAAGGCGACAAGCCGCTCGCGGTGGATGCGCACGCCGCTCGCCTGCGCCGCCACTTCATCTTCGCGCGATGCACGAAGCGCGAGCGCCGACCGGCTCTCCTGGTAGAGGAAAGCCACGGCGAGGCTGAAGACGGCCCAGCCGAAGGCGATCCACAGATTGGTGTAGATCGGCAATCCCATCAGGGATTGCTGCCCGCCCGTCACCGACGTCCAGTTGCCGAGCCCGACGTTGGTGATGACGAGGAGGGCAAAGGTCGCAATGCTGCCGGATATTCCCGACAGGCGGACCAGGGGAAGGCCGGCGACCGCCGCCACGACGGCGGCCACACAGGCTCCGGCGAGGGCGCCGGCAAGGGGCGGCCACTCCGCCCCGCCGATGAGCGCCGGCAGGTGGGGCAGAAACATGGCCTTTGCCGCCCGCTGCATCGTGAGGAGGGCCGACACATAGGCGCCGATCGCCATGAAGCTCACGTTGCCGAACGAGAGCACGCCGGAATTGCCGACGAACACATAAAGCCCGACAACGGCGATGAGATAGATCAGGCCGAGCGTGACCCGCCTTTGGATAACGACAGGCCCGGCATCGGCGATCAGCACGATGGCCGAGACGAGGAGGATCGCGAAGAGGAGCGGCGTGCCCCGGTGCAGGATCGCGACGAGCCTGCTTTGGCTCGCTGGTGCGGCCACAGCCCGCGTGCCCATCAGACGCGCTCGCGCAAGCCGCGGGCGGGCAGCAATCCCTGTGGCCGCAACAGCAGCACCGCGATTACGACGATGAAGACAAACGCCTCACGGAAGGCACGCAGATCTTCCGGCAGCAGCGATTGGAGGAGGATGGTCGTCACGCCCACGAGAAAGCCCCCGAGCGCGGCGCCGGCGAGGTTGCCAAGGCCGCCGATCACCGTGCTCACGAAGGCGACGATCACGAGCTGCAGACCCATGCGCGGCTGGACGAGGCCTGTCTCGGCCGTGAACAGCAGGGATACAATTGCCGCGAGCGCGCCGCTGATGGCAAACGCCATGGCGATCACCCGGTCGGCACGTACGCCGAGCAGACGCGCCACCCGGAAATTTTCGGCCGCCGCCCGCATTTCGAGCCCGTAGCGGGTGCGCTTCAGGAACCAGCTCAATGCGATGAGGATGGCAGCTGTGACCAGGATGGTCACGATCTGCAGAAGCTGCACGTGGATCCCGAGGATGGCGACCTGCTGCTCGAGCACGGGCAGGAAATTGACCCCCTTCGGCCGGCCGCCGACGAAGAGGATGAGCGTTTTCTGCAGAAAGACGCTCACGGCGAACGAGGCGATGAGGAGCGTTGCGGGATCGGCGCCGCGGAGCGGGCGAAAGGCGGCGCGCTCGATCGCCAGAGCGGCGAGGATGGCCGCCACCAAGGCTCCGACGATGGCGAAGGCGACCGACTGGCTTGCAAACAGGAGAACGGCATAGCCCGCTGCAGTGATGAGATCCCCGTGCGCGAAATTGATGAGCCGCATCACGCCGAAGATCAGCCCGATGCCGAGGGCGCTCAACGCGTAGAGACCTCCGAGGCTGACGGCGTCCGCGGCGACCTGAACGATGGTCTCGATCATGGCAGGGCCGCCGCGGCGTCCATGTCGGTGCCGAAATAGGCGGCATCGAATCGCGGGTCGGCGAGGAGCTCGCTGCGCGTGCCGGTGAGACGCACGACACCGCCGTTGAACACGTAGCTGCGCGCGGCGATGTTCAGCGCGCGGCCGGCATTCTGCTCGACAAGCAGGATGCTGAG
>JAFAME010000461.1 GCA_019233695.1 Methylobacteriaceae bacterium | reverse complement strand
CTACGAGGCGCAGCAAGGGCGTGCGTACCGTGAATGCCTGGTTCGGATCGATGCGGCGGCCGAACACGACCGCGACCCCGGCGAGGCCCAGCGCCAGGAAGGCGGCCGGCATCAGTCCGGCGATGAAGAGGCCGCCGATCGACACGTTGGCGACAAAACCGAAGATGATCATGTTGACGCAAGGCGGGATGGTCTCGGCCATGATGGCGGAGCTTGCCAGCAGGCCGGCAGCATCGTTGGCATCCTGTCCGGTCTTGCGCACGGCGGGCATGATGATGCCGCCGACCGCCGCGATGTCGGCGAGCTTCGATCCTGAAATGCCGGAGAAAAACGCGGTCGCCACGATGATGATCAGGTTCAAGCCCCCGCGCAGCCGCCCGAGCATTCGCAGGAGCAGCTCGACGAGGCGCGCCGACATGCCGTTGGCTTCCATCGCCAGTCCGGCGAGGACGAAGAAGGGCACGGCAAGCAGCACGAAATGGTCGGCCCCGGCCATCAGCTGCTGCGAATAGATCGACAGCGGCAGGCTTGGGTCGGCCAGGAAATAGACGAGCGCGGAGAGGGCGAGCGCGAAGGCGATCGGAATGCCGATCGCAAGGCTGCCGAGAAATCCGGCGACCAGCAGGGCAAACGGCGACAGCGCCGCGCCCGGCAGGATCGTGTTCCAGGCATAGACCGCAAGCACCAACCCGGCGCCGGCCAAAAGCGTGAGGAGCACCGCGCGCGGCGGGCCGGTCAGGGCAACGGCGATGCCGAGGACCGACATGAGCAGGCTGCCAGCCATGACAGGATAGACGAAGATCCATCCCGGCAGCCCGAACGGTGTGGTCTGGCCCTCCGAATCGATCAGTAGATCGATGGACGATCCGAGGATGGCGACCGAGATGGCGGCGATCACCCAAGCCGAGAACTGCACGAGGTAAGGGCGCCAGGACGGCGGGAACAGCCCGCGGGCGGCATCGATGCCAGCGTGGCCGCCGCGCCCGACCATCGTGGCTGCCCCCAGAAACACCTGCGTGACCATCAGGGCGCGCGCCACTTCCTCGGCCCAATCGAGCGGCTCGTGGAGGAAGTAGCGAAAGATCACCGACACGAAGACGACGAGGACGTCGACGGCAAGCACGAACGCTGAAACGTGCTCGACGATGGCGAGCACAGCTGCAAGGCCGCGGCCGGCCCGGCCGAAGCCGGCGAAGGGCGGGGCGCCCGCCCGCGATGTCAGGGTCAGGCTCACCTGTCCGCCGTCGAGGGGCTTGTAAACAAATCATAGAGGGTCATTCTGGCAGCGCGAAGGGCGATCCAGGATCGGGAGAGCATCTCGCCGCGGACGGAGGGCTGCATCAAATCCCAGCTCTGCGCACCGTTTCGCGGCGCGTCGGCCGGAATCGGGCCGCAGGCCAATTTCTTCACACGCTCCGAGACGGGGGCCCGAGTCAGGCGCGCGCCGCGGCGATTGCTGCAAAGATCGGTTTTGTCACCGGATAGCGATCGGCGAAGTCGGCATAGAGGCGCTTGGCCATTTCCTCCTGCATGGCGCGCCGCTCCTCGGCCGGCATCGGCGTGAAGGCGACCCCGAACCCCTGAAGTTGCGCCATCGCGGCCTTGGTCTTGTCGAGTGCGACCGCCCGCTGCCCGGACGTGGCGTCTGCCGCCGCCTTGGTGAACGCGGGTTTCAGGTCGTCGGGGATCTTGGCAAGCGCGCGCTTGCCGATGAAGGCGCCCATCGGGCTGAACAAATGCTCGGTCAGGAAGCAGTTCTTCGTCTGCTCATAGAGCTTCAGGGCAATGCAGGTGCCCGGATCGTGCTCGAAGCCGTCGACCACGCCGGTCTGCAGGGCAGTATAGAGCTCATTGACCGGAATGGGGGTTGGAATGGCGCCCATGACCTTGAAGGTTTCGACGAAGGCGGGGGCCGGCAGCACTCGCAGCTTGACGTCTTTCAGGTCGGCCAAACGCGCCACCGGCTTCTTGGTGTAGACGCTGCGCGCGCCGAAATGGAAACCCCAGCCAAGCACGCCGACGCCGGTGCGATCGGCCAGAAGCTTTTCGAGCGTCTTGCCGGCCTGCGAATCCATCACCTTGGCGACGTGATCATAGCTGTCGAACATGTAGCCGAGGTCGAGCATGCCGAGTTCCGGCGCCACCGTCGCCCAGATCGAAGAGCCCGTCAGCATCATGTCGGTCGAGCCGATCTTCACCTGCTGAACGACGTCGGCCTCCTTGCCGAGCTGGCTGTTGGGAAAAAGATCGAGCCGGATGCGGTCGCCGACCGAGGTCTTGAGGCTAGCCGCGAATTTCTCGAACCACACGTAGTGATTGGCGTTTTCGTCGATCGGATCCGACGTCGACACTCGCAACGCCACCTGCTGCTGCGCCGAAGCAGGCTGCTGCCGCACGGTCGAGGCAACCAGGGCAGTCGACATGGACATGAGCCCGCGCCGCGTAAGGCCTTGAAGTGACATGCACTCCTCCCAGTTCTTCATGTCGCGGACGGCCAAGGCGCCGGCAACCCGCGCCCTGGAAAGCTCCGACTTGTAGGACGATATGACATCCTGGCAATATTGACCAGAAGAGGGATGGACGACGAAGGCGTGAAAGCCGCGTGCTCCCCAGGAGGGCAGTTGATGAACGTCTGCATGGTCGGCCATGGAATGATGGGAACCTGGCATTCGCAGAACCTGAAGCGAATGGATTGCCGGTTGCACACGCTGGTCGGAGCTCTCCCCGAACCGACCGCGGCATTCGCTGCCGAGCACGGCTATGTGAAATGGACGACCGACTACGCCTCGGCGCTGCGCGACCCCGAGGTCGACGTTGTCTTCGTCGCGACTCCGAGCGAGGTTCACGCCGCTCAGTCGATCGCGGCCCTCGAACGCGGCAAGCCTGTGCTGTCGGAGATTCCGATCGCCATGAATCTCGCCGATGCCGAGAAGGTTGTCGCGACGGCGAGGCGCCAGGACCGCGTTCTTGCGGTCTGCCACCCGCGGCGTTTCGGCGCCGAGCGCGAAGCCCTCTGCCAGCGCGTTCACACCGGCAGCGAACGCGTGCGGCTGATCGATTGCCGCTTTTTTATTCACCGCCTCTCCAACGTCGGGGCGACCGGCATCAAGCGCGAGTGGACCGACAATCTGCTCTGGCACCATGTCACACACCTCATCGACTTCGGACTGTGGATGCTGACCGGCGGCGAACTCGCCGGGGCGGATCGGCGGATCCATTCCGTTCGAAGCTCGATGTCAGTCATTCACCAGACGACCGGCATTCCGATGGACGCGGCTTTGTTGGTGGAGACGACGGAGGATCAACTGTTCGTCTCGACCGCTTCCTATCATTCGCGCGCCTGGATATACGATCTCCTCGTCGTGACCGACTGGGACACCTACCGGTTCGATGAATTGAAGGGCACATTGACGACCGGCGACGGCGAGATCGCAGTCACGCCCCAGCAGGAACAATGCGCGATGGCGGCGCGCGATTTTTTCGCCGCCGTCCGTGAGCGACGCGAACCCGCAGTGTCCGGAGCATCGGTCCTGCCCGCGATGCGCATTCTCGAGAGGGCGCAGGAAGAGTGGGACCGACGTCACGGCCGCAGATCGCTGCCGGGCCGGCCGCTGCCCGCCGGCTGAGACCTCCGCGCCTGGCTCAAGGGCGATGCGCGCGACTATTTCCCTTGAATGCACTTGTCAGGTGACCCAATATCGTCGCAGTCGCGGCGGCTTGCTGCCTTGACGCCGCCCTTGCCGCCAGCGGGCGCGGCAAAGGGGCTGGGCGCATAGGACAGGACAAATCGCAGGCGCCGCTCTAAAACGGCGTCAATCGCCACGAAGGCGACAGCATGGGAGAAAGCGCATGCACGACAATCTCACGAGGCGCACGATCCTGAAGGCGGGCGCTGCTGCCGGCGCGAGCCTGCTTTCCGGCGGCATTGCCGAGGCCGCCCCGACATGGAACGGCCCGGCGCCTGAGCCCGGCGCGCAGATCAGGGTGCTGCGCTGGAAGCAGTTCATCCAGGCCGAATTCGACAGTTTCGTCGCCAACACCAAGAAGTTCGCCGAGAAGACCGGCGTCAAGGTACGCGTCGATGCAGAGAGCTGGGACGACATCCGTCCGAAGTCGGCGGTCGCCGCCAATGTCGGAGCCGGCCCCGACATCATCATGGGGACGCTCGACGATCCGTTCAAATTCCCCGACAAGCTCCTCGACATGACCGATCTTGCCGAGTACCTCGGCGCCAAATACGGCGGCTGGTATCCGGTGGCGCGGAAATACGGCACGCTGGGCAAGCGGTGGATCGCCTTACCGCAGGGCGCCACGGGAGGCACGATGAACTATCGCATCAGCACGATGCATGCCGCCGGCTTCGACGAGTTTCCCAAAGACACCGCCGGCTATTTGAAGCTGTGCCAGGGGCTCAAGAAAGCCGGCAAGCCCCCAGGCTTTGCCCTCGGCCACGCCACGGGCGATGCCAACGGCTGGACGCAATGGTGCCTGTGGGCGCACGGCGGCAAGACGGTCGATGACAACAACAACGTCGTCATCGACTCGCCCGAGACCGTCGCCGCGCTCGAATACGCCAAGCAGCTCTACGAAACCTATATCGACGGCGTCCTGTCCTGGCTTGATCCGAGCAACAACAAGGCCTTCCTGGCCGACCAGATCAGCCTCACCTTCAACGGCATCTCGATCTACGCGGTCGCCAAGAACTCGCCGGAGCCTGCCCTGCAGGCGATCGCGGCCGACATGAATCACGCCAACATGCCGATCGGGCCGGTTGGTCGGCCGACCGAGCAGCAGAATGTTCTCAACACCTACGCCTATTCCTATACCAAGTATCCGAACGCGGTGCGCGAATACCTGCGCTTCATGTGGGAGAAGGAGCAGGTCGACGCGTGGGAGACCGCGTCGAACGGCTACATGGCGCCGCCGCTGCCGGCCTGGAACGACAACCCGATCTGGACCGCCGATCCGAAGGCGACGCCGTTCCGGGACGTGTTGAAATATGCGCTCGATGACGGCTATTCGGGTTCGCTCGGTTACGCGTCGGCAGCCGTCATGGGCGATTTCATCGTCGTCGACATGTTCGGCGAGGCGTGCACAGGCAACCAGACGCCCAAGGCGGCCGCTCAACGCGCGGCAGAGCGCGCCAAGCGCTACTACAACGTGTAGCAGGACCAACGGTTGCGGCGCCCGGCGCCGGACCAGGGAGAACGCGAATGGTCGCTGGCACCGAGGCGGCGAGCCGGGCGCTGCCGGCCCGGCGCCGCCTTGCGGGGCGGCTTTCCGACAGCCGCAACGTCCTCGGCCTGATCTTCATGCTGCCGGCGGCGGCGATTCTATTGATTTTTCTCGCCTATCCGCTCGGCCTCGGCTTCTGGCTGGGCCTGACCGATACGCTGATCGGCCAGCCCGGCCGCTTCATCGGTCTGGCCAACTTCGTCTCGCTGGCACACGACAGCGTATTCTGGCTGTCGGTCTTCAACACGAT
>JAFAME010000442.1 GCA_019233695.1 Methylobacteriaceae bacterium | reverse complement strand
GGGCATCGCGCATCCCATCGCCCGTTAAGTTGATAGCAACGACGGTGATCAGGATCGCCAGGCCGGGCAGGGTGACGATCGATGGATTGGAGCGGATGAGGTCGCGCGAGTCGGCGAGCATGGATCCCCATTCCGGCGTCGGCGGCTGGGCGCCGAGGCCCAGGAATCCGAGGGCAGCCGCCTCCAAAATGGCATCGGAAACGCCGAGGGCCGCCTGGACGATCAAAGGCGCCAGGCAGTTCGGCAGGACGGTCGAAAACATGAGCCGCAAGGTACCGACGCCAGTGACTTTGGCGGCCGTGACGTAGTCCTTGCTGAGTTCGGCAAGGGCGGCCGCCCGCACGAGCCGCACATAGCGCGGCAGTGTCACGATGGTGACCGCCACGATCGTGTTGGTCAGGTTCGGACCGAGCACGGCGACGACCAGAATGGCGAGCACCAGACTCGGCACCGCCATGATCAGGTCCATCACGCGGGTGATCACCACGTCGAAGATCGATCCGAAGAAGGCTGCCACAAGCCCGAGGCCGATGCCGACGACGAACGACACGCTCATCACCGACAGGCCGATGAAGAGCGAGATTCGCGAGCCGTAGATGAGCCGCGAAAGCATGTCGCGGCCGAGTGCGTCCGTGCCGAGCGCGAACCGCCAGGAACCGCCGTCCGACCAGATCGGCGGCGCGGTGATCGCGTCGCGGAACTGCTCGGTCGGCGAATAGGGGGCGATCACATCTGCGAAGATCGCGACAAGGACGATGCAGGCCATGACGCAAAGGCCGAGCACGGCGCCCTTGTTCTCCCGGAAGGCCAGCCAGAACGCCGTCAGCGGCCGCGGCGCCGTATAGGCCGGCGCCTCGAGGAGGGCAAGGCTTATGTCAGCGGCCATGGGCAATCCTCGGATTGATCACCCCGTAGAGAAGATCGACGCCGAAATTGACCAGAATGACGAAGGTCGAGACGATCATGACGCCGCCCTGGAGCGCCGGATAGTCGCGCTGGCTGATCGATTCGATCAGCCAATGACCGACGCCGGGCCACGAGAAGATCGTTTCGGTGAGGACGGCGCCGGCGAGCAGCGAGCCGACCGAGAGCCCGATGACGGTGACGACCGGAATGAGCGCGTTGCGCAAGGCGTGCAGGCCTACGACCCGCAGGGGCGAGAGCCCCTTGGCGCGGGCAGTACGAACATAGTCCTCCGACAGGACCTCCAGCATGGAGGAGCGCGTCATGCGCGCGATCACCGCGAGCGGAAACGTGCCGAGCACGACGGCTGGAAGGATCAGGTGCCGCAGCGCATCGAGAAACGCGCCCGGCTGGTCGGACAAAAGCGCGTCGATGGTCATGAACCCGGTCACCGGTTCGAAGTAGTAGTTGATCGGATCGATCCGGCCGGAGGTGGGCGTGAGATGCCACCCCTCCGCAAACAGCATCTGCAACAGCAGGCCCCACCAGAAGATCGGCATCGAATAGCCGACGACCGACGTGCTCATCAGGATCTGGTCGTACCAGCTGCCGCGTTTGACCGCCGCGGTGACGCCCGCAGGAATGCCGAGCGCGATGGCGAGAAGCATGGCGCACAGCGACAATTCGATGGTGGCCGGGAACAGCGTGAAGAACTCTGTCAGGACTTTTTGGCTGGTTCTCAACGACGTGCCGAAGTCGCCGTGCAGGATCTTCCAGGCATAGTCGAGGAACTGTTTCCAGACCGGCTGATCGAGGCCAAGCTCGTGGCGAAAGTACGCCAGCCGCTCCGGGGAAATTCCGTGCTCGCCCACCCGCACTTCGACCGGATCACCCGGGACCAGCCGGATTGCCACGAAGGTCACGAACATCAGCGCGACGAAGGTCGGGATCGTGAGCGCGAGCCGTTTGAAAAGATATTTCAGCATCGGCGTGCCGCGCGTTCCCCCCGGCCCTTGGAGCGCCTTGATCGTCCGCGGCCACTCGTTCCCGCGACGGCGGGAACCCAGAAGGAAGGCTCAACCCTTTCGCCTGGATCCCCGCTTCCGCGGGGATGAGCGGAAGCGGCGGCGTCGGCTCGAAAGGACTTGGCCCTAACGGAGAGAGAGGACCGCTTCCTCGCCATCGAGTGACTCCGTCAGCGCGGGGCAAGCCCCGGATCCTCGCCTCCCCCGCGCGGGCTGGTCATGCCCTTCACTTGAGGTCGACGCCCTGGAACTCGTGCTTGCCGAGCGGGCTCTGCTTGAAGCCGACGACCTCCTTGCGCATGGTCTCGTAGACGATCGAGTGCGCAATCAGGAAGTTCGGCGCCGCGTCATGTTCGATGACCTGCATCTCCTCATAGAGCTTGGCGCGCTCGTTCTGGTCGGCCAGCGTCTTGGCCTTGTTCAGCCGGTCATCGAACTCCTTGTCGCACCACTTCGAGATGTTCTGGCCGCCCGGCCGGGCCGCGGTGCAGCCGTCGAGGAAGAAGAAATTGTCGGGGTCGCCATTGTCGCCCGTCCAGCCGAGCTGGCCGGTGATGTGCTCGCCGTTCTGCATCCGCTTGCGGTACTCGCCCCATTCGTAGGTCACGAGCTTGGCGTTGACGCCTACCTTGGCGAGGTCGGCCTGCATCATCTCGGCAATGCGCTTGGCATTCGGGTTGTATGGCCGCTGCACGGGCATATACCAGAGGTCGATGTCGAGCGGCGTTGCGACGCCGGCGGCCTTGAGCATGGCCTTGGCCTTGTCGGGGTCGTAAGGGTAGTCCTGGACCTTGTCGTTGTAGGACCACATGGTCGGCGGGATGAAGTTCTTCGCCGCCTGGCCCGACCCGAGATAGACGCCCTTGATGATGGCGGCCTTGTCGATGGCCATGCTGAGGGCCTGGCGCACCTCCTTTTTGTCGAAGGGGGGCTTTTTCACGTTGAACGCCAGGTAGGCGATGTTGAGGCCGGGCTGGTTGATGACCTTGAGCGCCGGGTCCTTCTGCATCTCGGGAAGATCGGCAGGGCGCGGCGCAATCATGAAATGACATTCGCCGGTCTTGACCTTCGAGTAGCGCGCCGAGGGATCTGGCGTAATCGCGAAGACGAGATCATCCACCAGCGCCTTGTCGCCCCAGTAGTCCTTGTTCGCCTTGTAGCGGATCACCGCGTCCTTCTGGTAGGCGACGAAGGAGAACGGGCCGGTGCCGACCGGCACCTGGTCGAATTGTTCGGGCGTGCCTTTCTTCAACAGGAAATCGGCGTATTCGGCCGACTGGATCGTGGCAAAGTCCATGGCGAGATTGGCCAGAATCGTGACATTTGCCTCCTTGAGCTTCATCACGACGGTATAGTCGTCCTTCTTCTCGATCGAATCCAGCAGCGTCGGCATGTCCATATCGTTGAAATAGTCATACTTTCCGCCGGAGACCTTGAAATACGGGTGATCGGATTTCCATTGGCGATTGAACGAGAACAGGACGTCATCCGCGTTGAAATCGCGCGTCGGCTTGAAATCCTTCGTGGAATGGAACTTCACGCCCTTGCGCAAATGAAACGTGATCGTCTTGCCGCCGTCGGAGACGTCCCAGCTTTCGGCAAGGCCGGGGCCGACCTCGGTGGTGCCGCGCTTGAACTCCGTCAGCTGGTCGTAGACCGGCCGAGCCGCATCGAAGCTCGTCCCCGTGGTGTTGATCGCCGGACTGAAGCTTTCCGGCGAGCCTTCGGAACAATAGACGAGGGTCTTGGCGGAAAGCGCCGTCGATCCGAGGCAAAACGCCGCTGCGGCAAGCGCCGGCACGATGGCGCGGGCGAACCCCACGCGCAGTCTCGATTGCATGATCTCTCCCCTTTGCTTTCTCATCCAGCAACAACAGTCAGAACTTTGGCAAGGCCCTACTGCAGGTCGACGCCCTGGAACTCGTGCGCGCCGAGAGGGCTCTGCTTGAAGCCCACGACCTCCTTGCGCATCGCCTCATAGACGATCGAGTGCGCGATCAGGAAGTTCGGTGCCTCGTCGTGCTCGATGACCTGCATCTCCTCGTAGAGCTTGGCGCGCGCGTTCTGATCGGAGAGGGTCTTGGCCTTGTTGAGGAGCGCGTCGAAGTCCTTGTTGCACCACTTCGACAGGTTGATCCCGCCCTTGCGTGCCGCCGCGCAGCCGAGCAGATAGAAGAAATTGTCGGGATCGCCGTTGTCACCCGTCCAGCCGGTCTCCCCGGTGATGTGCTCGCCGTCCTGCATCCTTTTGCGGTATTCGCCCCATTCGAAGGTAACGAGCTTGGCGTTGACGCCGACCTTGGCGAGATCGGCCTGCATCATCTCGCCGATGCGCTTGCCGTTGGGGTTATAGGGACGCTGAACCGGCATGTACCACAAGTCGATGTCAAACGGCGTTGCCACCCCGGCAGCCTTGAGCATGGCCTTGGCCTTCTCGGGATCATAGGGGTAGTCCTGAATGCTGTCGTTGTAGGACCACATGGTCGAGGGAATGAGGGTCTTGGCCGCCTCGCCGGCGCCGAGATAGACGTCTTTCAGGATTGCCGACTTGTCGACCGCCATGCTCAAGGCCTGACGGACTTCCTTCTTGCCGAGGGGCGGCTTTTCGGTATTGAAAGCCCAGAAGGCGATGTTGAGCCCGGGCTGGTTGATGACCTTGAGGGCCGGATCCTTCTGCATCTCGGGAAGATCGGCCGGGCGCGGCGCGATCATGAAATGGCATTCGCCCGTCTTCAGCTTGGTGTAGCGGGCGGTCGCGTCAGGCGTGATGGCAAAGACGAGATCGTCGATCAGCGGCTTCTCGCCCCAGTAATCCTTGTTGGCCTTGAACCGGATGACGGAGTCTTTCTGATAAGCCACAAAGGAGAAGGGGCCCGTGCCGACCGGCACCTGATCGAACTGCTCAGGGGTGCCTTTCTTCAACATGAAATCGGCATATTCGGCCGAATGGATCGAGGCAAAGTCCATGGCAAGATTGGCCAGGATCGGGATATTCGGCTCTTTCAACTTCATGACGATCGTATAATCGTCCTTCTTCTCGATCGAATCGAGGATTTTCGGCATGTCCATATCGTTGAAGTAGTCGAAGCGGCCGCCGGATACCTTGAAGTAAGGATTGTCCGGCTTCCATTGCCGGTTGAACGAAAACAGCACGTCGTCGGCGTTGAAATCGCGGGTCGGCTTGAAGTCCTTGGTGGAGTGGAATTTGACGCCTTTGCGCAGATGAAAGGTGAGCGTCCTGCCGTCGTCGCCGACCTCCCAGCTCTCGGCAAGCCCCGGCCCGACCTTGGTGGTGCCGCGGGCGAATTCGGTCAACTTGTCGAACACCGGACGGGCGGCATCGAACGTGGTGTTGGTCGTGTTCAGGGCGGGTGTGAAATTCTCGGGCGAGCCTTCCGAGCAATAGACGAGGGTCTTGGCGGAGCCGGTCGTCGAGGCGCCTACGAGCGCGGCGACGGCGATGCCCAGCAGACCAGCGCGGGCCGGACCCGCGCGATGCAGGAACTTCATGACGGCTCCCCTTTCTGTCTCGCTCGGTCGGTCTGTTGCTTGGTGTCGCCGAACGCCTGGGAGGCGCGGCGCTTGCCGGCCGAGCCTTGGGCCAATATCGAAGCCTCTTTTTTCAGCGCATGCAAACGGATTCGGTCAAGGGCGGTCGCTGCGGTGCAGCAGCGTCTTCCGCCGGACTTGAAGGCCCTCAGTGCAGGGATTCGCCCGCCTCGCCTAGCTCGGCGATCACTTGAGGAACGCCGTCGAGGTGCGGGTTGACGCGCAGCGCCATCTGAAATGCAGCCCGGGCCTCGCGAAACCGATTGCTGCGCACGCAAAGCTGGCCGAATCCCGAGATCGCGCCGAAATGCCGGGGTTCGAGCCGCAGCGTCTGGGCAATGTCGCCGAGGCTCAGTTCGTCACGCTCCTCCATGAGGGCCAGGAGGGCGCGCTTGTTCCACGCCTCCGGCCAATCGGGGTAGTCGGCAACGAGGCGGTCGAGGATGGGGCGCGCCAGATCGGGCTCGCCGGCCTGCATGGCTTCGATTGCCGCATGCATGGAGGAAGCTGCCCGCACGTCTTCATGGCCGATCCAGATTGCCCAGATCAGGTCTTCGATGTCGTCAGGCGCGCGGCGCGACGTCTTGGCCTGAAGCTCGCGGAACAACGCATCGAGGCGGCGCGGCAGGCTTGCTGCCGGCCGGCGCTGCATTGCCGACAGGACGAGCGTGAGGACTTCGTCGAGAGCGGAGATCATGGCATCGGCTCCTGGCTCCCTATGCCTCAATTATGGCGCGCGCATCAAGTTCGGCGATGACACGATCGGCAAGCGCCTCCGGCGCATTGGCGCCCCCAGACAAGACGAGGTCGGGCGCGAGCGGCGCCTCGTAGGGCTGATCGATGCCGGTGAAGTTCTTGATCTGACCTGCCAGAGCGCGCTTGTAGAGGCCCTTCGGGTCACGCGCCACGCAGTCTTCGAGCGGCGTGTCGACGAAGATTTCGAGGAATTCGCCGGTTTCGACGAGTTCGCGCACCATCTGCCGCTCGGCGCGAAACGGCGAGATGAAGGAGCACAGCACGATGAGACCCGCCTCTGTCATCAGCTTTGCCACTTCGCCGACGCGCCGGATGTTCTCGACGCGATCGGCATCGGTGAACCCGAGATCCTTGTTGAGACCATGGCGCACATTGTCGCCATCGAGCATGACGGTGTGGACGCCGCGGGCATGCAGCTTCGTCTCGACGATGTTGGCAATCGTCGATTTGCCGGCGCCGGAGAGACCTGTGAACCAAAGAATGGCGGGCTTCTGCGCCTTCAGGCCG
>JAFAME010000414.1 GCA_019233695.1 Methylobacteriaceae bacterium | reverse complement strand
GCGCAGCGCTCTCCGGGATCCGGCGCCGATCGTGGCTCGTCCGCTTCGCTCCGGCCGGGATGACACCAACTTAGTGAAAAATCACACATTGCAATGCGGCAGCCCCTCATCCGCCGCCAACTGGCGACACCTTCCCGCCGGGAGAAGGGGGCGTGCCCGTCATTCGTCAACTCGTCCCCAGACGATCGGAGAGGATGGCGAATAGCGCCTCGAGCTTGGGCATCGCATCACGCCCGATCAACATGAAGCCGCGGCCCTTCCTCGACCAGTAGATGATGTTCATGCCCTCGCGTTGTTCGGTCCGCCTTGCCGCGTCGGGCTCGCCGTTGGCGATGACGCATAGGGCAAGCGGACCGGTCGCCGGATCGAGATAGGCGATCTGACCGAGGGCTTTGCCTTCGTATTCGAAGAGCTGCGCTCGTTTGAACGCCGCATCGGGAAGCGTGACGCGCGCCGAGCTGAGGGGGACGCCGAGCTTGTCCGAGACCGTCGCCAGCTCCCGTTCGCGCATGGCGGCATCGTCGGGAATGCTCGCCAATGTCTCGGTGGTGTAGAGGGTCAGATATTCGGCAACAGCCTGGCGCCACGCGCCCGGATTATCGGCGCTTTCGGATTCTGATCGCGGCCCGAACGGCAACGGGAGCCAGGTGGCGACGGCGGCTCCCGCCAGGAACAGGGCGAGCCCGGCGGCGATCAGACCCAGGCGGGGCCAGCGCACCGACGCGGACATTCTTCTGGAGCTTCCATCCCGCTGCACCCGGTCGAGCGCCTCCCTCAGCCTGGCAACCGGCGCCTCATCCAAAAGCGGTTCGAATGCCGCCTTGAAGGGACGCGCTCCCGAGGCGAGCACGGCAAGGCGCGCCTGCGTCTCCTGGTCAAGCGCGATCCGGCGAGCGAGCGCGGCCCGCTCCTCGCCGCTCAGCTCGCCGTCGAGATAGGCGACGAGCTGTGCATCGGTGGGATGCCGATCATCCGCGCCTGTCACGCTTTGCCTCCGGCATTCGGGATTCGTTCAGCCCTTTGGCTCCCAAGGCCGAACGGGCGGCCGCAAGGCGGCTCATGATCGTTCCGGCGGGCACGTCGAGAACCTCGGCGGCCTCGCGATAAGTCAGGCCCTCCACGTACACCAGGAAGACGGTCTCACGCTGCGCCTGGGGAAGCGCATAGACCTCGCGCAGCACCTGCCCGGCGAGCGCGCTCGTCTCGATCTGGGCGGCGCCGTCGTAGATCAGCGAGGTCTCCGCATCGACCACGCCCTGGCCCTGGCGCACCCGTCGCGCCCGTACGTCGTTAAGCCAGATGGAATGCAGGATCGAAAACAGCCAGCGGTCGAGCCGCGTTCCCGCCACATATTGTCGGGAGCGCTCGAGAGCGCGAACGCAGGTTGCCTGCACAAGGTCCTCGGCGACATCGCGCCGCCCGCTCAGCACAAGGCCATATCGCCAGAGCCGGGCAAGATGCGCGGCAAGCCCCTGCCGCACGTCGTCGGAATCATCCTTGGTCATGCGTACCACGGATGGGTCGAGCCACGCCCCCGTCTGTGCGAATGCGATGCGAAGGGGAGAGAATGGACGAGGGCTGGGCGAGTTGAGGGCCGCATCGGCGCAAAGCTGCTTGCCCCTCATTTGTCGCGCCGAATGTGACACGGCAATCACGTTGTCGCGTGGCGTGCCGCGTGGCGCCGTGACCTGGCACCTGCGCGCACTGCATCGAGCGACCAGTCCCCGGCGCCGCAGGCGACGAGGACGAGGAAACCGCCGGCGATCGCAAGGTCCTTGTTGAAATGGATCAGCTGGTCCGCATCCGAGAAGTCGGTATGGAAGAATACCGCGGTCAGCAGGCAGAATCCGGCAAGCGCCAAGGCGGCCCAGCGCGTGAGCCAACCCGACGCGACCAGAAGTCCGCCGCCAAGCTCGGTCAGGATCACCGCCGGCAGGAGCTGGGGGGGGATCCCATAGGTTTGCATGTATTGCGCCGTGCCTGCGTAGTTCACGATTTTGCCCCAGCCTTCGACAACGAAGATGCAGGCGAGCAAAAGCCTCGCAACGAGGATGAGCGGTGCCCGCAGCCTTTCCATATGCCTCCAAAAGGACGTGCGACAGCATGCCGTCGCACGTTGTTTGGCCCATCAGGTCTTGGGGGTTCCGGCAATCGCAGCGGCGAGATCTTCGTATTCTTCGCATCCGGTGCCACAAAGCGTCTCGATGGTCTGCAGTTGCGCCTTCGCAAGGTCGAGCTTGCCCTGGATGACATAGGCTTCGCCGAGATATTCCCGGACCTGCGCATAGCTCGGGTCGAGCGCGACGGAGCGCAGATAATATCCGATCCCTTCTTCCGTCCGGCCGAGCTTGCGGGTGGCATAGCCGCGATAGTTGAGGCCCTTGGCGGTATTCTGGTCTTGCATCAGATCGAGAACCTCGAGGGCTTCGCCGTAGCGCTCCGCCTTGGCGAGCGCGAAGGCGTAGTCGGCAAGCGCATCATCCGGCATCACGCCGCTCTGCGCCTTGAGGCAGCGACGCTTGCCCACCACCCAGACCTGGCCCCTGGGACAGGTGGTCATGTCAGGCTCGACGGCACCTCGGCTGTTGCCGATGCCTCCGCTGCTTGAGGTGCTGCCCGCGCCGGACGGGCCGCTCGCTCCCTTGCTGCCGCTGTTCCCGCTGCCGCTATTGCCGCTGCCGCTGCTGCCACTGCTTCCCCCGCTGCTGTGGCCGCCGCCCATGGCGAGTGCGGGCGCGGCGCCGAACCAGACGGCGAGCGCGACAACAACGGGACCGGAGAGCCGGACTACTCGGTTCGTGAGCTGCACGATGATCCTCCGTGGTTGGATCACAGTGAACACCGAACTGCGCTCGGTTATTCGGACGCGAGAAAAGGGCGCGCCCGCGCGCCTCGGGACCGTGCAAACCGCTTGGTCAAGGATTGAAAGATCTCGCCAATCGCCGCGGCGGTGCCAAGTTTGGCCGATCGAATGCGCCCCCCCTCGGAAACCGGTTCTAAACCATAGCCGAAGTTTCGGCTTCGTTTCCGGCACCCGGTGATCGTCTCCTCTGCGCCGCATCGCCGCTTCGAGCAAACAGCCTTAGCGTTCGCTTAAGGTGGGGCTGCGAGTGTAGCAGGGCGCGAGTCTCCGACCGGAGCTATAGCGCGGCGAGACGTGGTGCGCCTAGTGTTGTTCTTGTCGAGCCTGAAAGGTCAAATCACGGCGTTCGTCCACGCCGATGCTTTGGCTTGTCCGGTGGAGCGAGCCCGGCACCAGACGTTCATCGCGGCGCGTCTTGGCTTTTCACTCGCGGCGTTCGCGCTTTTGCCGGCGTATCTGACCTTTCACGGAATGACGGCGCCTTGGGAGGCAATCGCCTTTGCCTGGATGGTTTTGCCGGTTGTGGCAGTCGTGCATGTGTCGAGGACGGGACGGCTCGTCGAGGCGCATGCGCTCTGCCTTGCCGGCATCATCGGCCTCGTCGTGACGATCACACTCGGCCGAGCGGCCTGCGGTGCGGCGCTGGCCTGGCTGATCCTTGTGCCATTCGAAGCGGCGGCCGCCGCCCGGGTGTCGCTGATTGTCGCCGGATGCGTAGCTGCGCTCCTCGTCTCGTTTGGGATGGCAATGGCCGCGCGCTTTGGCCTGATGTCCGACGTCCAGGGCGCCTCGCTCGCGACCAATGCACTGTTCGCAGTGCCGGGCATCATCTATGCCACGGCGCTGGCGTTGGCGGGGCAACGGCTCAGCGACATCCGCCGCCAGCTCGAAAGGGCGGGCTCCGAGCGTTACCGTGTGCTGTCGGACGCCGTGGGCGACGTCATGCTGCGCCTCGATCGCTTCGGGGGCGTCATGCTGGCGAGCCGGGAATCGCAATCGATGTTCGGCCTCGCGCCGCATGATCTCGTCGGCAGGGGCCTTTTCGAGCGCATCCACGTCGCCGATCGGCCGGCCTTCCTGAAAGCGGTCGCCGACGCCGCAACGAGTTCCGATGCGGTCACCGTGACGCTCAGGCTTCGCACTTCGGCGATTGCGAGCGAACGCGGCGCCTTCGACGAGCCGGTCTTCGCCTGGGCCGAGATGCGTATCCGGCAATCCCCGCTGCTGGCGGGGGGGCAGGGCACGATCGTCGCAATGGCGCGCAATGTTACCACGCGCAAGCACCACGAACAGGAGCTCGAGGCCGCGCGCGCCGAGGCCGAACGCACCAACGCGTGGAAGGATCGCTTTCTCGCCAACGTGAGTCACGAGTTGCGCACGCCGCTGAACGCGATCATCGGATTCGCCGAAATGCTGGCGAGCCCACAGCTCACCCCGCGCGACACCGCAAAGCAACAGGAATATGCGCAGATCATCCACACGTCCGGACAGCATCTGCTTGAAGTCGTCAACACGATCCTCGACATGTCCAAGATCGAAGCCGGCAGTTTCGACATATTGCCGGAGCCGTTCGAGGTCGCCCCGCTGATCGAAGCCTGCTGCGACATGGTCCGACTGAAGGCAGAACAGGCGGGCGTTCAGCTTGCGCCCGAGCCGTCCGCCACGCTCGGCGAACTTGTCGCCGACAAGCGGGCGTGCAAGCAGATCCTGATCAACCTTCTGTCCAACTCCGTGAAATTCACGCCGGCCGGCGGGCGCGTGACGGTCGGGGCCCGGCTCGACGGAGCGAGCGTCGTCATCTGCGTCAGCGACACCGGGATCGGCATCATGCCGCTCGACCTGCCGCATATCGGCGACCCATTCTTCCAGGCGCACGGCAGCTATGATCGCCGCTACGACGGCACGGGCCTCGGGCTGTCGGTCGTGCGAGGGCTCGTCGGCCTGCACGGCGGTTCCATCTCGATCGAGAGCGCCCCCGGCGCAGGAACCTCCGTCAGCATCCGCTTGCCGCTCGACTGCCGTCGGGTTGCCACCGTCGCGCGCGGGCCGGCCAAAATCGACGCGATCTACCGGCAGGTGCCGGCCGACCTCTCCGTTCCCGACAACGCCAAGTCAATGGTCAAGAAAATTGCCTGAAGCACTCGCCCGCGCCCAACCTGACTTCAAGCTGGCGCGTCGCGCCCCGGGGGGACGCGCGTCGGCCATCGCCGGCACGCTCGGGCGTGCCCTTCTGCGGCAATTTTCGGCGCGTCCGGCAACGACCATCGCTGGCGCCGCCTTCGCCGCCCTGATGACCGGCATCGTCCTCAACGCGCTCGTCATGCAGAATGCCCGTCATCCCGCCCCCCTGTTCGGCACTGCGCGGCCGCGGGCGGTGCCCTCGCCCGCGAGCGCCGCGTCGGAAGCCGTGCCCTCAGTGCTGCCGCCGCCGCGGCCGGTCGATCCCGGCACCAGGCCGCTCCAGGACGCCGACGCCACGCCACAGCCGGGGCCCGCGCCACGGCCCGCCGGTCCGGCCCGCAAAGCCGGCGAGGCTGACGGGGCAGGAAAAGATGATGCGATCGGGCAATTCCTCAAGGCAGGCGCGCAGGCGGCTGGGCCCGGACGCAAGACCGAGATCGCGACCGGAAATGCCGAGGATTCGCTCGGGCAGTTCCTCAGGAATGGCGGCGCCGGAAAATCGAGTGCGGACGGCGACCGGATCGTTGCTGCGCAACGGGCGCTCTCCAGGCTCGGCTACAGCGTCAAGGTCGACGGCGTGATGGGCGGCACGACAAAGCGCGCCATCGAGCGCTTTGAGCGCGACCATCACCTGGCTGCCAAAGGCGAGCTGACCTCCGGCCTATTGCGCCAGCTCCTGCTGGCGGCGGGGGCCTCTGCAGAATAAAAGCGCGGCATGCGGCTGAGGGCCGACATCTGGGTTGCAGCTTATCTGCGGCGGTGCGCCGTCGAGGGCGCCTATGCGGTGCTGCGGCGCCGCGGCGCCGCGGAGGCAGGCGCGATCTTCATCAAGGTCGATCGTCTTGACGGCGCGGCCGCGCTGTTCGGCCCGGCACCGCAAACCGAAATCGGCGAAGCTGGCATCGAGCGGGTCTGGGCGCGAGCGCACGAGGCGCCTTGGCTCGCCCCTGACGAGATCGAGTCGCGCCTGCGCAAGGAGCTGTCCTTTGACCCGGACATCTGGATCGTCGAGATCGAGGACCGTGAGGGCCGTTGCTTTCTCGATCTGGCCGCTTGAGGAATTGCAAATGCGGCGGTCGATGAGTTTTTGCTGAGAGCGCGGTCCTTCTTACATGTAGTGATCTTCACTACGCGCTAAGCGTAACCAACGTTGCCGTGTGCGCCCGCGCACCGCCAGGACCTTGCGTCCGGGGTATTAGGTCAGCGTTAACCTACGTCGGCACAAATTGAATCATGGCTGCTTTGTGTCGGCGTCGGCCGGACCCCCCGGAGAAAGCACATGGGCGACCTGTTGGCGTTTCGGCTCAACCCAGACAAGGCGCGACGGCGAGTCGTGCATGCGGACGGCGCTTCGGCCGAAATTCTGTTCTTCACGGGTGTGCGCTACGAGCGCCATTCCGATTTCGTGAAATCCATGCCGGAGCAACGCCCGTTTGGCGGTTCGGGAAGCGGTGCTTCCTCGCGAGCACGCCCGCGCAAACGGCCGGCCTGAACTCGAAACGACGGCACGCCGTCGTTCATCGGCCTTCGAGCGGCTCGATGCTGCAATTCATCTCGGCGATCTGAGCGGCGGCATCCTCGTACGCGCTCGGCTGCGGCGCCAGCGCTCTGGCAAGAACGAAGCCTTT
>JAFAME010000293.1 GCA_019233695.1 Methylobacteriaceae bacterium | reverse complement strand
GAGATGTTGAATGGGAACATGAAGACGGCATCGGTCCATTTGGCGTTGTATCGGTCGATATCCGGCTCGGACATGTCGAGATAGCCGAGCGGTCGCGGAGGCTGCGTCAGTGTCGGGGTCAAGAAGACATCGTAGGCGGCAAGATCGCCAGCAATGGCGCGGCTCAGGACTCGTATAGCCTCGATGTCGGCACTATGCCGCACGCCGCTTACCGAGCGACCCCGCTCTACCACCGCCCAAGTCACCGGCTCAACGTCGTTTCGCGCCATTGGCGCGCCAACCAGCGATTCAAGTTCATCGACCAGACGTGCCGTTTGCACGCAAGTCATGCGCGTATACACGGGCCAAGCGGTCGCGATATCGAGTGCCATGTCATGCTCCTCGACATCATGACCCAGGCGTTCCAACATGACGGCGGTCTTGCGGACGGCAGCCTCGGCCTCGAAATGAATCGGATTGCCGTCGGGCGGCTTCACGCTGAATCCGACACGCAGTCGTGAAGGTACCCGAGCGGAAGAGGTGAGCCAACCCGTCTGCGGGATCGCCGCCGGATAAGGATCTCCAGGCAGCCCCCCCGCTACCGCATCAAGGTAGGCTGCGACATCGCGCACGGTACGTGCAACGCATAGAATGTAAGCGCAGCCGTGCCAGAGATCCCCGGTGGGACTCATGGTAATGCGCCCCCGCGACGGCTTCAGTCCGACGATGCCGCAGCAGGACGCGGGCACACGAATTGAACCCGCGCCGTCGCTCGCGTCGGCCAGCGGCACCATGCGGGCAGCAACCGCAGCCGCAGCGCCGCCGCTCGAACCTCCCGACGTTACATCATTGCGCCAAGGGCTGAGGGTCGGGCCATAGAGCTTCGGTTCGGTAGAAATGCACCAGCCGAATTCCGGCGAATTCGATTTGCCGGCCAGAAGGAACCCCGCTGCTTTGATGCGCCTGACGAGTTCCGAGTCTTCTGATGCGACGACCTTCCTCATCCAGGCTGATGCGTTGGTCAGCGGCGCGCCGGTCCAGGTGGAGCCTATCTCTTTGAGGAGGTAAGGGACGCCGGCGAACGGGGCATTGCGATCGACCTCGGGCGCTGCGGCGCGAGCCATGTCATACAGCTTGTGAACGACCGCGTTGAGCTGCGGGTTCAAACGGTCGATGATCGTCACTGCAGCTTCGACCAGCTCGGAGGCGGAGACCTGGCCTGTCCTGACCAGAGCGGCCAGAGCAAGTCCGTCGCTTTGTGCATAGGTCGTGATCAAGTCTTGGGTCAACTTAGTCACTTCTGCGCTCCCTAAAGTATTACCTGAAGACGGCTCGATCCGCTGGACAAGCTCAGTTCGGCAGCCCGAGACCATCGGTGCCGGCCCCGCAGACGAGTCCGCAGACCCGAGCGCCTGTCGGCAACGAAACGCGCCCCGAGCGCAGCGCCGCACAGGCCGCGGCGCCGCTAAGGTCGGCCGCGAGGCCGAACTCGAGCCAGAGCCACCTCGCGGCCTCGAGCATTTCTTCATCTTCGACCAACACAACGTTGTCTACGGACTGCCGGACGAGTTCGAAAATTCGCGGGTCGGTGCGCCCGCACGCCATAGTTGGCACCCGCGTGGTGACGGCGGCAAGGCTGACAACCTCACCGGCCTCAAGACTGGCCTTGATGGTCGGTGAGCCCGTCGGCTCGATGCCGATGATGCGGGCATTCGGTTGCATGCTTCGGATGGTCTTTGCCATGCCTGCAATGAGGCCGCCACCGCCGATCGCAATCAGGTAATGATCGAAGTCGGGGAGATCGTTGAGGATCTCCAGCGCCAGCGTGCCTTGACCAGCGACGATGTCGGGATCGGCGAAAGGGTGGAAGTAAGCAGCGTGCCGTTCCGCCGCAAAGCCGCGCGCGGCGGAATCAGCCTCATCCCAAATCCTGCCGACGATTCGCGGTTCGGCTCCCCAACTCGAGATTTTCGCGAGTTTGAGTGGCGAGGCGTTATCGGGGAGGAAGACCGTGGTCGGAACTCCGGCAATGTGCCCCGCACGCGCCACCGCGACGCCGTGATTGCCTCCTGATGCGGTAACGATGCCGCGTTCGATCAGCGCTTGGGGAGCAGCAAGCAACCGATTCATGGCGCCGCGCGCTTTGAAGGACCCGGTCACCTGAAAACATTCGAGCTTCAGCCAAAGCTCGATGTCCAACCAGGCCGAATGGAGCTGGTCGACCTTGACGAGCGGCGTGCGTCGCACATGCCCGCGGATCCGCTCGGCCGCTTTGCGTACATCATCAAGTTCGATCATGCTGGCCTTCCCCGTCTGTAAACCCCTGATTGAGAGTTCATTGAATTTCACGCTGCGGTCGCCGGGTGACCGCTCCTTGCCTTCCTGCCGGACCGGCCTCAGTGCCGCCTCCGTGATGCGAGTGCAATTCTGATGTCCCGATGACGTCAAGCCTGCCCTTGACGGCTTGACCGTTTCTCTGCGCAGCGCGAACATTACCGCCAACGGTGAATTGATCTATGGGCACCATGGGAAGGGAACCGCTATGACCAAGATCCGCGACGACCTCTCGCGCCGGGACGTTCTCAAAGCTTCGGCTGGCTTGGGGCTGGGCGCCGCTGCCTCGGCTACCTTGCTGCCAACGGCGGTGCTGGGCGCCGACGCGGGCTCGTTGAAGGCGGAAAGCGGCCAACCGGTGTATTTCCGAGGCTGGGAGTACCGAACCGATATCGTGCAAGACAACGTCAATCGCTATAACAAGGAAATGAATGGCAAAATAGACTACGCAACGGTGACCGGCGACTACCCTGCATTGATGGAAAAGGACCTGATCGCAAAAGCTCAACTCGACCTCTTTTATGCCAACCCATCTCAGGCGGTGCGTTTCCTGGAAGGCGGATGGGTCATGCCAGCGAACGAGCTGCCGGCCTACGACAGTATTGTTGCCGACATGTATCCGAACATCCGCGACGCTTGGACCCATAAAGGCAAGCTCTTGGGGCTCTCATATTTTATTTCGGTCCGCGGCACGATGGTGGTCAATCTCGACAAGTACAACAAAGCTGGCTTTGGTGAAGGCGACTACCCCAAGACCTGGTCCGAACTCTACTCCCTGTTATACAAATTGCGTGAGAAGGGCGAGAAGCAGCCGTTCCTGCCGCACTGGTTCAACGAATGGTTCGGTATCGCCTGGGGCTATGCGCTCGAAGTGATGAATCGCGGCGGCTCGGTGGCGGATCCCGAAACGCACAAGCCGATGCTCACCGTGGACGGGCCGGCCGGGGCTACCCTCGAGGACTGGAAGAAGATCTGGAAGGACGGTTTCGTCCCCGAGGAATTGCTGAGCTACAACGAAGCCTCGTATATCGGCGCCTTCCGTTCGGGGCGATACGTCATCAGTCCACAGCAGATTTACGACATCAAGCAGTTCAACGATCCGCAAAAATCACCCGAGATCGCGGGCAAGACTGGGTTCCTGCCATACCAGGGCCAGAGCTGGGGGATGATCGACAGCGCCATCTACATGATGACGTCGCGCAAGCGGCCGGCTGACCAAACCGACGATCTCAAGCGCTTTGCCAGCTGGTATGGCTACAAGGATCAGAACGGCGATTGCTTCGTTGCGAATCGGTGGATGAAGGAATCGATGCTCTTCTCGGCATACAAGGAAGTAATGGAGGGGCCTCAAGCGGCCGCCTCCATCAAGAGCTCTCTGGTCAAGCCGACTGACTACGAAAAGCTCCTCGAGGTTTATCAGCACACGCCCTATCCAAAGGGGATCTTCAATGTCGTGTGGGCCGAAGAATACAACTCATGGATGAAGGAAAAGCTGTTCGCGTTCTTCCTCAAGGACCTCGCTGTCGCGGACGTCATCAACGAAACCAATGAGAAAATCAACCAGCTGAACAAGAAGTACAAACTTGGCTGAGTACGGCGGGGCGCGCGATCCTGATCGGCTCGGCTCTGTGGATCGAAATCCCACCCGCGATGGATCGGAGGCGCCCTGGCTGCCGATCGCTTCTACGCCCGAAATGCCCCGGCGTTCGGCATGGATGGCAGGTCTCTAAGGATGCGTCAGAACAGGGCCTCACTCGTGCGCCGCACGAGTGAGCTGACGAACCTGCAGTTCGCGCTGCTCCTGGCGGTGCCGGTAGTCTGCTTCCTGATTCTGGTGATCGCCTATCCGCTCGGCTATGCTCTGTGGCTAAGCCTCGAAAACGTCCAGTTCTTCGGCGGCTACCAGGCGGATTTCGTCGGGCTTGCCAATTATTCGGACGTTCTGAACGATAGCGCCTTCTGGCATTCGACCTGGATATCGGTCCGATTCACCGCCGAGTCGGTCATCCTTACGTTGCTGGTCGGCATGGGGCTGGCGCTGATCTTGAATCGGCCGATGCGAGGGCGCGCCCTGGTGCGTGCGATCGTGATCCTTCCTTGGGCGGTCTCGCCCTACGGCGCCGGTATTGTCTTCCAATACCTGGTTCAGGGCCAGACCGGTCTCGCCACTGCCATCGCTTACCTGCTCGGGAGCCCGAACGCGATCAATCTGCTTACTCAACGATGGATTGTCGAGCTTTTGGCCATTGGCAACGCCTGGAACATTGCCCCTCTTCTCGCCTTCTTCCTTCTCGCCAACATGGCAACCACGCCGAGGCGGCTCTACGACCTCGCGGCGATCGATCGCATGAAGCGGTGGGAAATTTTCCGGCACGTCACTTTACCGCCTCTTCGCTTTACGTTGTTCGTCTTCACCTGCATTGTCATGGTGTTCTCGCTTAGAGTATTCGACTACGTCTACACGATGAGCCGCGGCGGGCCGGGGGACGCATCGGAGGTGCTCACCTATCAACTCTATAAGGTCAGCTTCCAGGACCTCAACCTCGGCTACGGCGCCGCCATGTCGTTCTATCTTCTCGGGTTGATCCTGATTTCGACAGCGCTGCTCTATGTCTTGTGGGGGCGGCACGAAACGCAATGAAGTCGAAAACCTTAGCCATTCTTGGCATCGCCGTGGCAATCTGCTGGACGCTGCTCCCTCTCTATTGGTTCTTGAAGCTCGCCTTCGAGACCATTGGCGAGGGCGCCCAGTTCCCTCCTTACCTTGTTCCCCCGCGTCCGCAACCTGGCGCGTTCTTCAACATCTTCGGCCATGCTTACCGGACTGCCAGCGGCATCGACCTGCCGGCCTCCGGTCAGGCAGGGCAGGTGATCCTTGGGATCCGCAACAGCCTCATCGTAGCCGTTGTTGTGACCCTTGTCACAATGGTGTTCGTGGTACCGCTTGCCTACGTCTTTGCGCGGCTCGAATTCGCCCACAAAAACAAGCTTCTCGGCGCCGTGCTGCTCGCGGCATCGCTGCCGCCGGTATCGACGCTGATCCCGTTCTATTCACTCTATGTGCAACTTGACCTGGTCGGCACGGTGCCCGGGCTCGTGATCGTGACTCTCACCATCACCATACCGTTCGTGACGTGGATGCTGATCGGCTTCTTCCGCAACCTGCCGCCGGTCGAACAACTGGCTCGCATAGACGGATTTTCGCGCCTGTATACATTGATATTTGTAGTCATACCGATGGCAAGGAGCGGCGTTACAGTGGCCGCAATCATCGCATTTCTGTTCTCCTGGAATGAGTTTGTCTATGCGCAGGTCCTCGTCACTGGCACAAGTGCGGTGACGCTGCCCGTGGCTTTGTCGGGATTTCTGTTCCAGTCGCCGCAGCCCAATCATCTTTCGGCGGCCTTGTGGCTGACTATCGTGCCGCCCTTGCTTGTCGCCGTCTTCCTGCAACGGCATGTTGCCGAAATGAACCTGGTCGATCCGGTGCACTAGGGACAGCGCCAACACGACCCTCACCGCGCATCCGGCGGCCCCAGCATGGGCTGGATTGTCCCCAGGGTAGGCAGGGTGGTCGTTTCATTTGAAGCTGCGAAGCGGAGGAGGGACATGAAAAAGCTGCGGATCGGTGTGGTCGGCGTCGGGTTCATCGGCCAACTGCATGCACGCACCGTCGCCGAAAGCGAAACCGCTGAACTTGCGGCGGTGGTCGACCTTGCCGCCGCGCATGGCAAGGCGATTGCCGAGCGCTACTCCACAAACTATTTTGCCGACGTTGAGCAGGCGTGCTCGGCTGGCGTCGAAGCGTTCATTGTCGCTTTGCCCGACACGATGCACATGGAGACGACCTGCCGGCTTCTCGAGCTCGGCCGCCCCGTGCTTGTCGAAAAGCCCATGGCCCACAGCCTGGCAGCGGCCAAGGCGATGGCAGCCGCCGAAAGACAGGGCGGTGGCCGGTTGCTGGTTGCTCACATCCTGAGGTTTGATCCGCGTTACGTTCAAGCGGCAGACGCAGTTCGCCAAGGCAAGATCGGGCAACCAGTTCATGCAAGCAGCGGGCGCTTCACCGTCCGCGACGTCGGTGTTCGGCTGAACGGGACATCGAGCCCCTGCTTCTATCTCGGGGTTCATGATGTCGATGCGCTGCAATGGATCACTGGCGCGAGCATAGCGCGAGTCTATTCGCGTGCCGTCGCCAAGCTGATGCCGCGTTTGGGAGTGAAATCCGACGATGCAATCTTCACGACCTGCGAATTGGAGGATGGGACAGCCGGACAGCTCTACTGCGGCTGGACGTTGCCAAGCGACATTCCCACCGGCATCTGGGCGCGCACAGAAGTAATAGGAACGGAGGGCGTCATTGATCTCGACGTGCGCGACCACGGCTTGCGAATCCACTCGAGCGGAGCCTGGGCCCTGCCTGATGGCCTGCATTGGCCCGAGGTCAACGGCCGGATCATGGGGGATCTCCGCGAAGAAGTGAGACACTTCGCGGAGGCGGTGCGGACTGAAAAGCCGTTCGTCATGAATGTGGCAGAGGGGCTTCGGGCCGTCGCAGTCAACGATGCAATCCTGCGCAGCGTCGCAAGCGGTCAACCCGAAGCGGTTGAGAGCTGGAGGATCTGAGCATTTTCCCCGGTGAGGGGTCAGGTCCGCAAGGATCCACACCGCGTCAAAGCGCTTAGACACCACCTCGCATCAGCGACACGCCGCGGTCGGCGATAGCCATCGTCGGCGCGTTCGTGTTGGCGGACACCAACCTGGGCATGATCGAGGCATCGATCACGCGCAGATTATCGACACCGCGAACTCGTAGGTCGGGTCCGACGACGGCGTGCGGGTCGTCGGCTCGCCCCATTCGGCACGTTCCAACGGGGTGATAGTCGGTCTTGACTGTGCGCCGGATGTGCGCGTCGATGTCGGCATCGCTCGTAGCGTGTGCTCCTGGGAAGATTTCGCCGCGAACGATTTGCTTCAGCGGGCTCGCTTGAAGGATGTCGCGCGCCACTCGCACGCCCTGCCGCAGATGGCGCAAGTCGTTCGGATCGGCGAGATAGTTGGGGTTGACCAGCGGCAGCTCGTTGGCATCGGCGGAGCGCAGTCTGACCCAACCGGTCGCCCGCGGCCGCAACAGGACGGCGTGCAGGGTGACCCCGTCGACGACTGGCACGCCGCGCACGTCCTCCTCGACATAGCTCGTCGAGGGGACGCAGTAGATCTGAATCACGGGGTCGCCCGCCCCGTCCTCGGGGACGTGAAAGGAGCAGGCCTCGACGCCGTTAGTGGCGATGCGGCCACGCTTGAACATAAGGTACTCGAGACCATTGATGATCATGCGCAGGCCGCGATCCTGACGGAAATATCCGTGGGAGCCGGGCGCGGCCGCGATGACCGGCGCTCCGCAATGGTCCTTCAGGTTCTCGCCGACACCTGGGAGATCGGCGATGACGGGAATCCCAAAGGTTCGCAGTCGTTCCGCAGGACCTATGCCCGAAAGCATCAGGATCTGTGGCGAAACCAACGCGCCGGCGCAAAGCAGCACCTCGCCGTCAATGCGGACCACCTGAGCTCGGCCGTTCTCCACATAGTCGACCCCGACCGCCCGACCCTTTTCGACGAGAATCCGGTGGACGCGCGCGCCCGTCTTGACCATGAGATGTGCGTTCCCCAACAGCGGACGCAGGAATGCATCGACTGCGCTGCACCGCCGGCCACGAGCCGCCGTCATCTGCAGATAGCCGACGCCGGATGGCGCGCCGACATTGAAATCGGGCGTGTAGGGGAGGCCCATGCCCTGCAGCGCTCTGACATAGATGCGGCTCAGCTCGCATATGAAGCCGGGGTCCGAAACCTTCAGCGGACCGCTCGCCCCATGAAACCGGTTATTGAATTTCTGATTCCCCTCGAGACGGGTAAAGTGCGGCAGCATCTTCTCCCACGACCATTGCTCGGTGCCAGCGATGTCGCCCCAGGCATCGTAGTCGGCGGCACGCCCGCGCATGTAGGCCTGGGCGTTGATGCTGCTGCCTCCGCCGAGGACTTTGGCCTGCGGGATGACCTGGACCCGGTTGCCGAGCTGTTCCTGCGGCACGGTGCGATGCTGGGTGAGGTACCGTGTCCCACCAAGAATCCTGCTGAAGCCGGCGGGCACTTTCAGGATCCAATCCTTGTAGTCGCAGCCTGCCTCGAGGAGCAGCACGCGCGATCCGAATTCGCCCGCCAACCGCCATGCGGCAACGCAGCCGGCGCTGCCGCCGCCGATAACGATATAGTCGAATGTGTGCTTCGGCACGGCTATGCGCGCCGGTCACGCTTGGCGCGCCACCGCCGCCGGCAAGGCTCATCGCGGCGGTCGCCACATTCGCTCGTCCGCTCGGTCACGCGAACACTCCTCTCGCGTGCAACCATCCAGAACTTCGAAGGTTCTGCCCGTCTGCCATCAGATGTCGTCGATTGGATAGAGTGGCCGCGTCACCTTGCGAAAGGGGATGCGGCGCATGTCGGGCGCCGTCGGTCCTGGTGTGTTGGCGACAAGTATGCGATTTGCGAGCGGCCCGAAACCAGCGCGGAAATGCGATGGTGACTTGACGAAGACGAGCGCCGCCTCGCGCAGGTCGAGGCCTTGTGACGTGTACATCGCCGTGTCCCACTCCATCGATGGCCGCGAGCGCAGAAGAAGGCGAATCGCGCCGATGGCGATCACTGCGCTCGGCCCCATCGAGATTTCGAGGCCCTGTGCACCGGGATCGTTCATTCGGTAGGTTCCATCGCTCAGCGAGCAGACACTACCGGTGATCGGCAAGGGTGCGCCGCTGTCCTTCGAGAAGCCGTGCCCGACGCCGAGCGTGACGGTTGCTCCTCGGCCAGCCGTTGCGGCCGCGCGAACTGCGTCGGGATCGCAAAGCGTTAGGTAGGAAAGCCGGGCCGCTCGATCGGCGCCTCCTGCAATGAGCGCGGCGAGCACCGCCGTGTTGTCGGCGGCCGAGCCGCCGGTCGGCGCGTCGCCTGCGTCGCTGACGACGGTAAGTCCGTCGGAGCCGAGTCCGATGTCGATGGCCGCGTCGACTTCAACAAGATCCGGAAAGAAGTCAGCGCGTCGCCGCCAAGCCATGTCAGCGAGCATTTCGGCTGCAGCGGCTGCGGTTGCGGTGTTGTCGGCGCAGACCAAGGCCGCGAAGCCAAGCCCCTGCACGTCGATCCATGGCTGCACCGGGAAGAGGGCTGCATGCAGCACCTCACCGCTCGCTTCCATGCGCCGCGCCTCCTCGACCATCGGTAGCAGCGGCCCGTCGGTGGTCCGCGTGCAAACGGGGCTGATGATCATCGGCCGCTTCGCAAGGGCCATTTTCGGCGCGTGGTGGCCGGCAAGCGTGTCAAGGAGAAGTCGCGCGGTGCGCAAGCCGGTCTCATACATGTCGATATGCGGATATTCGCGGTAGCCGACGTGGAAGACATTGGGCTGCAGCATGAGCGATGTGATGTGACCATGGAGGTCAAGGCTGATGCCGATCCGGATCGATTCCGGCAGGATCTTTCGGAGCCTGGCGATGATCTCGCCGTCGCCATCTGGTTGGTCCTCCACGACCAAGGCGCCGTGGAGCGCGAGCAGGAGGCCATCGACCGGCAAAGCGGCGCGCAGCCGCTGCTCGATCTCGCCAACCAGGGTGTTGAACGCGGGGCGGGTGACGGTGCCGCCTGCCGCAGCGTAGGCTGCAAGAAGCGGTACCGGCGTCGCATCGCGTTCGGCGAGCACTGCGAGAAACCCCGGCACTTCGGTGCGCGCAGCGCCATACCCGGTCAGGATTTCGTTCCCGCGCAGGAGATAGTAGCTCGCGAAGGTCTCTACCGTCGTGGACAGGGGCGAAAAGCTGTTGCTTTCCTGCATGAGCGAAGCGACGGCAATTCTAGGTGACATGATCTTATGAAGCGGGCAGAGAGGCGGAGAGGGGGGTCATAGCGCTGCGAGCACCGCCCGAAGCGCCGCGAGCGTCTCGTCGAGGACGGCGTCGTCGTGCTCGCTCGAAATGAACCATGCGCCGCGCTCAAGCGTGCGCACGCCACGCCCAAGCAACGCCGTGGTCAGCCGGACATAACCGGCGCGATCGGCTGAAAGGATGTCGCGATAGTTTTCGGGCGCCTTGTCGAGGCCAAGCCCGACATGAAAGATCTCGGGCAAGCCCGTCACGGTCGCCGCCACGCCCGCGTCCTTGAACGCGGCCTCGATCCCGCGCATCAGTCGCGCGCCCTGATTGCCGATCCTGGCATACATGCCCGGCGCCTGCAGCGCCTTCAGGGTGGCGACCGTCGCAGCCATGGCGACCGATTGGGAATTGTAGGTTCCGCCATGCATGACCTTGCCAGATGCAAAGAGCTCCATGAGCGCGCCCGTACCGGCCAGCCCCGCCACCGGGAAGCCGCTCGCCACCGCCTTGCCGAAGACCGTGAGATCGGGCAACACACCGAGCCGTTGTTGGGCGCCACCCGACCCGACGCGAAACCCGGTGATGACTTCATCGAAGATCAGCACGCTGCCGTTGCGCCGGCATGCGGTGCGCACCGCTTCGAGATAGCCTGGCCGAGGCAGGATGGCGCCGGTGTTGCACATCACGGGCTCCATGATCACCGCCGCCACGTCGCCTCTCGAAAGCCGCTCCTCGACGAATTCGGCGCGGTTCCAGGAGAGTGCTTCCACGCGCTTGCCAGCCAGTTCGTCTTGCCCGGTCGTGCCTGGCTGTGCCACTGGAGCCGTCTCGACGCCCATACGGTCCGGCGCCGGGGCAACGCTCCAAAGGATGTTGTCCAGCCAGCCGTGATAGTGTCCCTCGAACTTGATGACGGTCTCGCGCCCGGTCGCGGCGCGCGCCAACCGTAACGCTGCCTGGATCGCCTCGGTGCCCGACGAGCTGAAGCGAACCTTCTTGGCCGAGGGCATCATGGCGCAGACCAGCTCGGCCGCCTCGAACTCTACTTCGCTTTGGCCGCCGAAGAGAATACCGCGCCTGACCTGTTCAGTGACCGCCTCGACGACGGCGTGCGGGCGATGGCCAAGTATCATCGGACCCATGCCCAGGTAGTAATCGATCAGACGGTTGCCATCGACATCGTAGAGGAACGGTCCCTCGCCGCGCTCGAAAACCAGTGGCGTTGGCGCGATGCCAAGTCGAAAGTTGCTGCTGACGCCACCCGGCAGGATATTCGATGCTTCGTGGATACGTTTGGCCGAACGGGTGAACCGGCACTGCACGCGCTTGCCCTCTGCTGAAATGGCTGGCATGATCGTCGCACCCGCCTTGTTTCATGTCAAGAAAAGGTGGTTCCGTCTAAAGAAACGCGCGAGGAGTCAGCTTTGGATTCCGAACTCGAGCGCTATCTTGTGCAACCGGTGCTGAAAGCCATGCAGGTGCTTCAGCTCGTCTGCGAGGCATCCGAGCCGATCGCCCTCAACGATCTCGTCCGGGCCGCGGCCTTGCCCAAAACCACCGTCTTCCGCTATTTGCGTACGCTCGCTGCACTGCGCCTCATCGAGCACGAGCCGGATTCGGACCGCTACCGTGCGGGGATCGGCCTGTGGTGGCTGTCGCATGCAAGCAATCCCTACGAAACGCTTCGCCAGGTTTGCCGCCCCGAAATGAAGCGGCTCCAGCAGCGCTTCAATGAGACCGTCAATCTTGGCGTCCTTTCAGATCGCGAAGTACTCTACCTCGATATCGTCGAAAGCGAGCGCTCGCTACGCATGCAAGCCACCATCGGCGCCACCGACCCTCTCCATAGCACCGCGCTCGGCAAGGCTCTCCTCGCCTTCCGCTCTGCTGCGCAACGCGAGACGCTGCTTCCACAATCTGTCCCGCGGCTGACGCCGAACACGATCGTCGATCGAGTCGAACTTCTCGACCAGCTTGAGATCATTCGCGCGACGGGCTTTGCGCTTGACCTTGGCGAGAATGAGGAGGGTTCATGCTGCGTTGCCGCCCCGATCTGTGACGATCGAAACATCGCTCTCGCCGCCATAAGCCTCTCTGCGCCCGCGGCGCGCATGGACGGAGCGGTTCGGCAGGCGATCTGTGCGAGCCTGATGACCGCCTGCGCTGAAATTGGGCGTGCGCTGCTTGGGCGCAGGGCCGAGGTGCAGTCCACGCAAGCGCAACCCGCCGCCTGAATTCCATGATCCTGCAGCCGCTGCGCACTTATCGGCTTGACTGGCGGCTCCTGCGAAACGTAAGTTTCATATTGCGAACCAAAAAGGCCTGCGCGTGGGGATTGCGGATCTTTTCCGGCTTGACGGCCGCGTGGCTCTTGTTTCCGGCGCCTCCAGCCCCATCGGCGCTGCGGCCTGCGAGGTCCTGGCGGAAGCGGGTGCCACCGTCGCTTGCGCGGCCCGCAACACGAAAAAGGGAAAAGCCGTCGCGGACGGCATTCTCGCCAAGGGTGGGAAGGCCTTCGCGCTACCACTCGACCTGGCGGAGGAGGAGAGCATCGATGAGGCGCATGCGGCTACCGTCGCGCGCGCCGGCCCAGTCGACATACTCGTGCACAACGCCATCAGCCAGTTCCCGGGCCATTTGGAGCGCTATACCCGCGCTCAATGGGAAGCCTCGATGGCAGTCGACGCGACCGGCTACTTCCAGATGACCCAAGCTTGCCTGAAGGACATGATCGAAAAAGGTGGCGGCAACATCATCACCATTGCGTCGATCCTCGGCATTGTATCCTTCGACAAGCGACTCTATCCGACGCGAGGTGGGCTCGACAGTTTCCGGCCGAACTATTCGTTCGTGAAGGCTGGCGTTGCCGGGTTCACGCGTTTCATCGCGGCCAGCTACGCCGACAAAAACGTTCGCGCCAACTGCCTCAGCCCGGGCGGCGTCGCCACCGAGGAAACGTTGCCCGACGAGGCGCCCTTCGCCGCGCGCACGCCCCTGGGCCGCTTTGCGCGACCCGACGAGATGAAAGGTCCAATCCTATTCCTGGCATCGGAGGCTTCCGCCTACATGACCGGCCAGAACCTGGTGATCGATGGCGGCTACACGATCCTCTAGGCGTCCGATAGCTGTCCTCGTTTACGACAAAAGAGCGTTCCAGCCACGGGAGGAAGCAATGACCAACGGGATCAACGGGTTCACACGACGGCGATTGCTGCAATCGTCTGCGCTACTTGGCGCGGGCGCGGCATCGGCCTCCCTGCTGCCGCGATGGACATTGGCGGCGGGCGAAAGCCCACTCCGCGCCCAAAGCGGCAAGACCGTCTATTTTCGCGGCTGGCAGTACCACCCAGAGATCGTTCAGAGCAACGTTGACCGCTACAACAGCGAACTCAACGGCAAGGTCGACTATGCCACCGTCACGGGCGACTATCCACAGCTCATGGAAAAGAACCTGATCGCCAATGCCGATCTCGACATGCTCTACGCCAACCCATCTTTCTGCGTGCGCTATTTCGAAGGCGGCTGGCTGGCCACGCCAGACCAACTCGCCATCGGCAAGGAAGTCGCCGACGCCATGTATCCCAACATTCGCGATGCCTGGAGCTATAAGGGCAAGCTTCTCGGCCTCAGCTACTACACGTCGACGCGCGGCATGATCCACGTCAACTTGGAAAAGTACAAGAGCGCTGGCTTCGATGAGGGGCAATACCCAAAGACTTGGATGGAATTCTATGATTTCCTGTACAAGATCCGGGACAAAGGCGAGAAGCAGCCCTACCTGCCGGCCTGGTTCAACGAATGGGCCGGCATCAGCTGGGCCTACAATTTCGAAGTGCTGAACCGCGGCGGCATGCTCGCCGATCCCGAAACCCACAAACCGATGCTTACGGCCGACGGACCGGCCGGCCAGACACTCGAAGCTTGGAAGAAGATCTGGAAGGACGGGTTCGTTCCCGAGGAGGTCTTGAGCTACAACGAAGCCGCCCTGATCGACGCTTTCCGCTCGGGGCGGTACGTCTTCAGCAGCCAAACGGCCTACGATCTGAGGGAGCTCAACGATCCGGCCAAGTCGGCGGCTGTTGCCGGCAAGATCAGCTTCCTGCCCAACCAAGGCCAGCCCTGGGGCAGCGTCGACGGCGCGCTCTACCTCATGACCTCGCGCAAGCGCCCCGACGATGTGACCGAGGACGTCAAGCGTTTCGTCAGCTGGTATGGCTATAAGGACCAGAACGGTAAGATTGCCGTGGGCAGGCGCTGGCTTGAGACGTCCATGCTCTTTTCCGCCTACAAGGAGCTCATGGAAAGTCCCGACGCCGCCGACATCATCCGCAAGGGCCTCGCGCGCCCGCAGGACTACGAGCCGCTCTTGAAGATCTATCAGACCGCCAACTATCCGAAGGGCGTCTGGAACGTCGTCTGGGCGGAAGAATTCAACGGCTGGCTCAAGGAGAAGCTCTCGGCCTTCCTGCTCCAGGACCTCGCCGTCGAGGACACGGTCAAGGAAACCAATGACAAGATCGATCAGCTGAACCAGAAGTATAAAATCTAACTTTCTTGGCCCGCAGCGCCCAGGCGCTGCGGGTCCCTACGTTCTCGGTCACAAAAAGGGACGCAATTTTGGCGAGCCTAACTGGAGCGGCGGCGGCGCAACTGCGGCGCCGCGCCAGAGAATCCTCCGATCTTCAGTTCGCGGCGCTCCTCTCGTTACCGGTTCTGGCTTTCCTCCTCCTCGTCGTTGCCTATC
>JAFAME010000074.1 GCA_019233695.1 Methylobacteriaceae bacterium | reverse complement strand
CGGCCTGGAATCTGAGGGAGTTTCCCTCGCGTTATGCGTTCATGGATGCAGCACATGGCTCGCCTCTTTTGGAAATTCCTGCAGGCCGGAAAGAATCTGGCCCACGACAGGAGCGGCAACGTCGCGATGATGTTTGGGCTGGTGATGGTGCCCATGGTCGCGATGGTGGGATTTGCCATCGACTACAGCAGGGCAAGCTCGGCTCGGGCACAGCTCAACAGCACCGCCGACTCCGCCGCCCTCGCCGCGGTCTCAGTCTCTGGCAATCCGAATCTGTCCACGCCGAGCCAGTCGCAGGCGCAGAACCTGTTTCAGTCGACCGTCGCGACGATGCCCGGCGTGACGCTGAACAGCGTGTCGCTCACCTCGAGCCCGAGCGTGACGAGCCTGTTCGTGACGGTCAGCTATTCGGCGTCGGTGCAGACCACGTTCGGCGGCCTCCTCGGGATCCCATCGCTGTCGATCAATGGCGCAGCCTCGTCGTCCCGCAAGTTCCCGACCTATGTCGACTTCTACCTTCTGCTCGACAACTCGCCGTCCATGGGCCTTGCCGCGACGAGCGCGGACATCTCGAAGATGCAGTCGATCACGTCCGATTCCTGCGCCTTTGCCTGCCATCAGCACAGCTTCGATTCCAACGGCAACATCACCGGCGACAACACCAACGACTATTATCACCTTGCCAAGAACAACGGCATCACGACCCGCATCGACGTCTTGCGCTCGGCCTCGCAGAGCCTGACCACGACGGCTACGGGCGCCGAGACCGTCGCCAATCAGTTCCGTATGGCGATCTATACCTTCAGCGATACGTTCCAGACGATCGCGGGTCTGTCGGCCAACCTCTCGACCGTGGCGAGCAACGCCAGTGCCATCGACCTCGCCTACGCCTACTACAACCAGCGCGACACGCAGACGTCCTATGACACGGCCCTGAGCTACATCAACACGGCGATGCCCGATCCGGGCGACGGCTCGACCTCGACCAAGCCGCAGGAGTTCCTGTTCTTCGTGACCGACGGCGTCGAAGACGAGCCCGCGTCGAGCGGATCGGGCAGCGGCGACCCGGCCGACAAGCCCTCGAGCTATCAGCCGCCGAACACCAAGCCGAACCTTGCCAACAGCTTGACGGGCAATGTCAATTCGAGCCGCCTCATCACCACGATCAATCCGTCGCTGTGCAACACCATCAAGGCGCGGGGCATCAAGATCGCCGTCCTCTACACGACCTATCTGCCGGTGACAGTCAACGCCTTCTACAATCAGTGGGTCGCGCCGATTTCGAGCACGATCCCGACGAAGCTCCAGAGCTGCGCCACGCCCGGGTTCTACTTCGAGGTGAACCCCACCCAGGGCATCGGCGATGCGATGACCGCGATGTTCGAGCAGGCGCTGACGGTCGCCCGCCTGACCCAGTGAGTTCGGCGGCTATTTCAGGGCGACGAGAGCGATCCGGTCGACGCCGCTCTCCGCCATGACGATATTGCCGTCGTGCGTGGCCATCATGTTGCGCACGACGCCGCCGCCGGACGGGATGAGCCAAGTCTGGAACTTTTCGCTCGCCGGGTCGAACCGCACCAGGGTGTTCGGCCGGACCCCGGACTCGCTGTACCACACCGCCCCGCGCACAAAGGTGATGCCGTAGGGCTGGGAGCGAGGCCCGCCAGGGGAAGGATACTCGGTCACCTTGCCGGTCTTCGGGTCGAACCGGCCGAGAATACCCAGCGCATAGTCGGTGTACCAGATGATGTCGTCCGGCGTGATCGCGATGCGCCGCGGCCGGCTGCCGGCCTGCGGCAGCACGAATTCGTGGATCGCCATAGTGGCGGGATCGATGCTGGCCAGCTTGTTGGCGCCAAACTCGCAGAAATACGGCACGCCTTGCGAGGTGATGACCATCCCGTAGGGGTTGGACTTCGGGGTGGGCGAGGCCACGAGCTTGATGGCACCGGTCTTCGGATCGAGCCGGCCGACCATATTGGCGCTTTGCACGGTGAACCACAGCGTCCCGTTCTGGTCGAACAGCGGCGTATGGGGATCGCGCGCCGCCGGGTCGGGCAGATCGTATTCGGTGAGTTTGCCGGTGCCGGGTTCAAGCTTGCCGATATAGCCGCCGAAGTTGGCAGTGAACCAGATGTTGCCGTCGCGGTCGGCAACAAGACCGTGCGGCCCCGACATCGGCCTGTCGGCGTGGTATTCGGTGATCCGGCCGGTCGTCGGATCGAGATGGCCAAGGGCGTTGGCCATCTGCCCGGTGTACCAGATGGTGCCGTCGAGCGCGGCGAACGGATCATGCGGGCGCGAGCCCGGCGTAGGCACCGCCCATTCGCTGAAGGTGACCTGCGCCGGCCCCTGGATCGCCGCCCCCTGCGGTCGCGGCTTTTCGGGGAAATGCGCGGCAAGATAATCGACGACGGTCGACAGTTCGTTGTCCGGGAGCTTTGCGCCGACGTTCAGCATCATGTGAACGACCGTCCGCCAGTCCTGTGCGCTGTAGCCGGCATTGGCGATGCGGCTCAGCTCGTGACAGCCCCCGCAAGCCGTCTCGACCTCCTGTCGCCCGGGGCCATCGGGGAGCTTGGTCTCGCCGAATGTCGGAGCGGCGGCGCAGAGCAGAGCCGCAATGAGCGACCACCGAAAGGAGCTGACCGACATGGATCCTCCCGCCCCGAAAGAAGGTCGCCACCCGATGAAGATCCTAGAGTGACGGTCCGGTCGGTCCAGCCGCTGGCAGCGAATCGCCCTGTTGCCGACCATTTGCGCGGGGCTTCGTCAATGGTCCGGCCGAGCGCGAGCTTGCGGATGCCACGCCACTCCGCTCCCCTGTTGTTTGTCGGGATGGCGGCACTAACGAATCATTACTCATAGTTTTGCTACGATTTTTGCCTGAGATGCAGGGCTGTCGTCGACGCGGGTTCCTTGATGAAAGGGGCGGGGGTGCGGTTTCGGAGGGCGGGCGCCTGCGCCCTGCGGCGCGACGCCGTCGGACTTGCCGTCCGCGCGCCCATGTTGCGCCGCGCGGCTGCGGCCATTGGCGCGGCCAGCGGAGCGATTTTCCTCGCCGGCGCTCTCGCCCCTTCCTTCGCGCAGGGCACCTGCACGCCAGCCCGCGGCTCGCCCGCAAAGGTCACGCAAATCAATGAGCGCGGCGAGCTCGCGCTGGAGGATGGGCGCCTCGTGAAGATGGCCGGGATCGACCTGCCCGGCCCGACGCAGGAGCGACCGCGGTTGGCGCAGGCGGCGAGGGAGGCCCTCTCCGACTGGCTCCTGAACCACAGCGTCACCGTGCGGCCCGTCCTTGCTACGCCGGACCGCTGGGGGCGAACGGTTGCTTACGTTTTTGCCCCGCCGGACTTCGGGACACCGGATATCTCGCCTGTCTCGGCCGGCTTCGTCCTCCTCGATGCGGGTCTCGCCAGAGCAAGGCCGAGCCCCGAGACGCGCGACTGCGCAACCCTCTTCCTGGAGGCCGAGATGCAGGCGCGGCAAAGCGGCCTTGGACTTTGGGGCGATCCGTACTATGGCGTGATCGACGCGACAGATTCTGCGCACCTGGCGGATCGGGCGGGGACTTTCGTCCTCGTCGAGGGACGGGTGACACGCGTCGGCACCGGCAGGGCGCGGACCTTCGTCAATCTCGGGCACGGCCGGGATAGTTTCACGTTTACGGTGCCCAAGCGCAGCAATGGCTCGTTCGAGGCCTCCGGGCTCGCGCTCGGCAGTCTGGTTGGCGTCCGGCTCAGGGTTCGGGGTATCCTCGACACGCGGTTTGGACCGCAGATCGAGGTCTCCGATCCCGAGAACGTCGAACGCCTTTGAAGGGATTTTGCCGGACAGTGCCGTGTTGTCCGGATGGTGGAACTGGGATAGGGCAAGAGCATCAGACGGGTTATGAGAGCCGACAGTCACGCTACGGGCCGAAAGATGCGGCGGCGCCTTTTCGCCGTGCTCGGCGCGTTCGCCATCGGCGCGGCCCTGCTGGTCACCGGCTGCACGACGATTCTGCCCGATCCGCCGGCTAGTCCGGCGGCTGCGCCCGCGCTGCCGTCATCGGTGCCGCG
>JAFAME010000506.1 GCA_019233695.1 Methylobacteriaceae bacterium | reverse complement strand
GGGGACGAGGCGTGCTCTGCCTTGAAGTACTGCAAAGCGCCGTCGACCGCCCGGCAACGTGTCCGTCGCATCGCGTGTCGCGCAAGTCCTACGCGTCAGGAGGCGATTTTCCTGGGCCTCAGTTGTGGACGCAATGGCCCAGGCGCGGCGCCCAATGCCGATAGGGGCCGCAGCGCCAGCCGATCGTCGTCACGCCGCCCGACTTGGCGGCGGCCCCGACAGGCGCCGTCGGCATTGCGTGTGCGTCGAAGGCAATGGCGGCCACGGCAAGGCCGAGCGCGCACACCAGCGACAATGTCTTCCTCATGATTGCTCCTTCGGTTGCTCTTTCTCGAGCGTCGAGTTCCCATCGACATTTCGAGGCTATCGACCGCTCCCTGAAAGCCACATGAATGCGCCCGGTCGGCCTCGCCCCCTGCTTTCGTGACGAAATATTTGGTAGACTCGGCCTATCACGATCCCGGCGCATGGGGCGAGGGGCGTTGCATCGCGGGTCCATGCAGCTTCCTTGGGATCTGCGACGGATTGGCATGGTAGCGCGTCCGACCTTCACGAGTGAACGCACGGCGAGCGGGCTCAACCTCGTCCTTTCGGGCACATGGACCTCGGCGACGGGTCATGATGCGGAGGAGCAGACGCGGAAGCTCCTGGCCGAGGCCAACGGGGCCGAGGCGGCAACGCTCGATCTTGCCGGCATCGAGCGGCTCGACACGGCGGGCGCCTGGCTTATCGACCGGACGCGCGAGGCGCTCGGCCAGAAGGGGATCGCGGCCGAGTTTGCCGGGGCGCGCAGGGAATTCGCGACCCTCCTTCACGAGGCGCACTATCGCGCCTTCGATGTGGCGCCTCGGGAACAGGGGCATTGGCTCATCGACCACCTGACCGACATCGGTCGTGGCGTGGTGATGTCGGGCCGGGACGTTCTGAACGGCACCTCGTTTCTCGGCGAGGTCGTCGCCAAGACGGCTTGGCTTTTCGTCGACCCGCGCCAGTGGCGACCCGCCGCCGTCGTCCATCAGCTCGAGAATTTCGCCCTCCGCAGCGTGCCGATCATCACGCTCATCAACTTCCTTGTCGGCTGTATCGTGGCGCAGCAGGGCATCTTTCAGCTGCGCCGCTTCGGCGCCTCGACGTTCGCCGTCGATCTCATCGGCATCCTGGTCCTGCGCGAGCTGGGGGTTCTCCTCACCTCGATCATGATCGCCGGCCGCACCGGCTCGGCGATCACCGCCGAACTCGGCTCGATGAAGATGCGCGAAGAGATCGACGCCCTGCGCGTGATGGGCCTCGATCCGATCGCCGTGCTGGTCGTGCCGCGCATTCTCGCCCTCATCATCGCGCTGCCGCTGCTCACGTTTTTGGCCGCGATGTCGGCCATCTTCGGTGGACTGCTGGTCGCCTGGGGCTATGCCGGCATCACACCGGAGATCTATCTGGCTCGGCTGCAGGCCGCCATCAGCCTGCACACGTTCTATGTCGGCCTGATCAAGGCGCCGTTCATGGCCATCGTCATCGGGCTCATCGCCACCATCGAAGGGTTCGGTGTCGAGGGCTCTGCCGAGTCCCTCGGGCGCCAGGTCACGGCATCGGTGGTCAAGTCGATCTTCATGGTGATCGTTGTCGACGGCCTGTTCGCCATGTTCTTTGCTTCGATCGACTATTGAGGCGGCATGAGCGAGACCGGGCACCCACTTCGACGCCCCGCCAACCGGCCGGGCGAGCCGCGCGGGCCGGAACGGGAGATCGTCATCCGGGTGCGCGACCTCGTCGTCGGCTTCAACGGCCGGCGGGTCATGAAGAAGCTGAGCCTTGATGTCTATCGGGGCGAAGTGCTCGGCTTCGTCGGCGCATCGGGGACCGGAAAGTCGGTGCTCACCCGCACCATCCTCGGACTCGTGCCGAAGCAGCGCGGAACGATCGAAGTCTTCGGCAACGACCTCGACCGTCTCTCGGCGCGCCAGCGGATCGCGATGGAACGGCGATGGGGGGTCCTGTTCCAGCATGGCGCCCTGTTCTCCGGGCTCACCGTCAGGCAGAACATCCAGGTGCCGATGCGCGAATATCTGTCGCTGTCGCAGAGGCTGATGGACGAGCTTGCCCTCCTGAAGATCGAGCTCGTCGGACTGAAAGCCGATGCTGCCGAAAAATACCCCTCGGAACTCTCCGGCGGGATGATCAAGCGCGCCGCCCTCGCCCGCGCGCTGGCGCTCGATCCGGAGATCGTTTTCCTCGACGAGCCGACCTCGGGGCTCGATCCGATCGGCGCCGGCGAGTTCGACGACCTCATCGCCACGCTGCAGCAGACTTTGGGGCTTACGGTTTTCATGGTAACCCATGATCTTGATAGCCTTTATTCGATCTGCGACAGGGTCGCGGCCCTGGCAGACGGAAAGGTGATCGCGGCCGGATCGATGGAGACCATGCTGGCCTCGCAGCATCCGTGGCTCAAGGCCTACTTCCACGGCAAGCGTGGCTCGAGCCGCAGCATGCCTGCCGCAGGCTGAACCGGCACCTCCCAAACGCACAGGCAATTTCCATGGAAACACGCGCGAACTATGCCCTGATCGGCGCCTTCACCCTGGCCGTGGTCGCTGCCGGATTCATGTTCGTGTACTGGTTCTCCTCGCCCGGCAAGAGCTCGCAGCTGCGGACCTACCAGATCATTTTCACCGGCTCCGTCTCCGGCCTGTCGCGCGGCTCGCAGGTCAATTTCAATGGGCTTCGCGTCGGTCAGGTCCGCGAAATCGACCTGCTGCAGGAGGACCCGAGCCACGTCTCGGCCATCATCGAGATCAACAATCGCACGCCGGTCAAGGAAGACACGCGCGCGAGGCTCGAATCGCAAGGGTTGACCGGCGTCGCCTCGATCGCGCTTGCGGGTGGCAGCCCGACCGCGCCGCCGATCGAAAATCCCGAGGACGGCTCGCCGCCGGTCATCCGGGCCGATCCCTCCCAGTTCCAGAACATCCTCGAAAGCGTCGAACGGCTTTCGACCAAGGCCGACACGCTCCTCGACAAGGTCAACACGCTCATCGACACCAACTCGGCGCCGCTCACCGGCATCGTCACGAACGCGGAGACCTTCACCAAGTCGCTCGCCGACAATTCGGGCAACGTCGGCTCGTTTCTGCAAGGCATGGGCGATCTCGGCCGCGCCGCGAGCCCGCTCGCGGCAAAGCTCGGCACGCTGTCGGGCGACGTCGACAACCTTGTCAAGGCGGTCGATCCGGAAAAGGTGCGCAGCGTCGTCGGCAATGTCGCCCAATTCACCGGCACGCTCGCCAAGAACGACGACAAGATCGCCGGGTTCATGGACGATGCGAGCGCTCTCGCGCGGCGTCTCAGCGATACCGCCAACAAGCTCGACGACGTCGTTGCGAGCGCGGGCGAAACCATCCGCGCGGTAGACCCCGCAAAGATCTCTTCGGCCGTCGATGGCGTGGCGCGCATCATCGCCAGCATCGATCAGAACCGCGACAACATCGACAAGGTGTTGAAGGATGCACCGCAGCTGACTGCCCGTCTGAGCACGGCTGCCGACAATATCGGCACGGTCACCGGGACGCTTGCCAAGAACAGCGGCAAGATCGACGCTTTCCTCTCCGATGCGGCGGCGCTGGCCGCCGGGCTCGGCGAGACGAAGTTGAAGGTCGACGGTCTCCTTGGTGATGCTTCGAACGTCGTGAAGGGCATCGATCCGGCAAAAGTCGCCTCGACCGTGGACGGGCTGTCGCGCGTCGTCGGCAGCATCGATCAGAACCGCGGCAACATCGACAAGGTGCTGAAGGATGCACCGCAGCTGACGGCCCGTCTGAGCACGGCTGCCGACAATATCGGCACGGTCACCGGGACGCTTGCCAAGAACAGCGGCAAGATCGACGCTTTCCTCTCCGATACGGCGGCGCTTGCCGCCGGGCTCGGCGAGACGAAGCTGAAGGTCGACGGCCTCCTTGGTGATGCTTCGAACGTGGTGAAGGGCATCGATCCGGCAAAAGTCGCTTCGACCGTGGACGGGCTGTCGCGCGTCGTCGGCAGCATCGATCAGAACCGCGACAACATCGACAAGGTGCTGAAGGATGCACCGCAGCTGACGGCCCGTCTGAGCACGGCTGCCGACAACATCGGCGCGGTCACCGGCACGCTTGCCAAGGACAGCGGCAAGATCGATGCGTTCGTCTCGGACGCGGCGGCCTTCGCCGCCGGGCTCGGCGAGACGAAGCTGAAGGTCGACGGCCTGCTTGGCGATACCTCGAACGTGGTGAAGGGAATCGATCCGGCAAAAGTCGCTTCGACCGTGGACGGACTGTCGCGCGTCGTCGGCAGCATCGATCAGAACCGCGACAATATCGACAAGGTGCTGAAGGATGCACCGGAGCTGACCGCTCGTCTCTCAACCGCTGCCGACAATATCGGCACGGTCACCGGCACGCTTGCCAAGGACAGCGGCAAGATCGATGCGTTCGTCTCGGACGCGGCGGCGTTCGCCGCGGGGCTCGGCGAGACGAAGCTCAAGGTCGACGGCCTGCTTGGCGATACCTCAAGTGTGGTCAAGGGCATCGATCCCGCCAAGGTCTCGGCTGCCGTCGAGGGCGTTGCGCGGATTGTGGCGAGCGTCGACCAGAACCGCGACAAGATCGAGCAGGTTCTCAGCGATGCGCCGCAGCTGACCGGGCGGCTCAACGAAGCCGCCGATAGCCTTGGCACCGTCCTGGCAACGCTCGCCAGGAACAGCCCTCACATCGATTCGTTCCTCTCCGATGCTGCGGCGCTCGCCGCCGGGCTCGGCGAGACGAGGCTCAGGGTCGACGGCCTCCTCGGCGATGCTTCGAACGTCGTGAAGGGCATCGATCCGGCGAAAGTCGCCGCCGCTGTGGACGGCGTTGCACGCGTTGTGGCGAGCGTCGACCAGAACCGCGACAACATCGACAAGGTGCTGAAGGACGCCCCCCAGCTGACAGCGAGCCTGTCGGCAACGGCCGACAACATCCGCACCGTGTCGGCCACGCTCGCGAGGAATGACCCGAAGATCAATTCCTTCATCGTCGATGCATCGGCGCTTGCGGCAGGCCTCGGCGACACGAGGCTCAAGGTCGACAATGTCCTCGCCGATGCCTCAGGGCTGCTGCGAGCGGTCGATCCCGCCAAGGTCGGCGCCACGGTCGATGACGTCAAGCGGTTCACCGGAACGCTCGACCAGAACCGCGGCAACCTCGATTCCATCTTCACGGATACCGCCCAGTTCACCGGCAAGCTTGGCGGCTTCGCTGGTCGGGTGGACGGTGTGCTCAACGGCGCCGAAAGCGTGCTTGGCTCGGGGGATACGAAGGGCGCTCTCGTTGCCGTCGGCGATGCCGCCCGCTCGATCAAGCGGCTGGCCGACAATCTCGATCAGCGGACGAAGGAGATCACCGCCGGGATCAATCGCGTGACCGGATCGGGCTTCCGCGATCTGGAGGCGTTCGCATCCGATGGCCGGCGGACGCTCAATGACCTCAGTCGGACCGTGCGGGGCGTCCAGCGCAATCCGCAGCAGTTCATCTTCGGCAGCAAGGCGCCAATTCCCGAGTATTCGGGGAGCCAATAACCCGTGTGGTTGTGCTGTTAACTGCGGCATGGCATCAAAGTGGAGCGTCGGGAGCCGGCCGGAAAAGACTGCGGTTCCGGCAGGTTGCGGGACAAGAAGCAGATGGCGTTCAGTTCTGCTCGAGGGCGAGCGTGTGAAGAAGTTGCAGATTGTCATCCCGGAAGCGCGAAGCGCTATCCGGGATCCGAGGACAAGCCCCTGAAAAGGCGCATATTCCGCATCCCGGCTCTCCGCTTCGCTTCGGCCGGGGTGACAAGGCAGGCATTGCTTCACACGCTCCGGTACGGGCTTCGATTGAGAGTCCTGCCACGGGCGAGGCTCGCGGCGGCGGGCATGATGGCGATCGGTGCCGCAAGCTGTGCCGGCGGATCGCCACCGCAGACGTTTGATCTGTCGGCAGTCGCCGATGTCGGCGCCCGGGTGGGGCGCGGGCAATTGGTCGTGAGCGAGCCGTTCGCTTCCGCCGCTCTCGACAGCGACCGCATCGTCGTGCGTCCGCATGCCGATCAGCTGAACTACTACCCCGCCGTGCAATGGGCGGATCGCCTGCCGAGCCTCGTCCAGACGCGCCTGATCGAGAGCTTCGAGAACGCCAAGGTCCTGCGCGCGGTCGGCCGGCCGGGCGACCGGCTGGCAGCGACCGTCACGCTCGAATCAGAAATCCGCGCGTTCGAAATCGACATCGAGCAGCACGAAGCCGTCGTCGAAATTTCGGCGAAGCTCGTGAGCGATCCGGGCGGCCGCATTCTGGCCTCGAACCTGTTCTCCGCCCGCGTCCCGGCGGCGTCGGGCGGGGCGGCGGCATCCGTGCCGGCGCTCGACGCCGCGCTCGCCGAGGTTCTGAAACAGATCGTCGCGTGGGCGAGTGCCCGGCTATGACGCGTGCGTCAGGCCGACGCAGGGCGGCCTACTGCAGCCGCCCCGACGCGTGCGCCAGCATCGTGTAGACCTTGCCGGTCTCCGACGTGAGATATGTCTTTGCCAAAAGCCCGTCGCGGTCGTCGCGGCTGACCTCGTTGAGCAAGCGCTCGAACTCCTGCGTGTAACGGTCCACGGTTGCCCGGAATTCGTCGTCAGCGCGGTAGCGCCGGCGGATTTCATCGAAGCTCTGCTGCCCGTGCGCCGTGTAGAGGCGCCGGGTGAAGACGTTGCGCTCGCCGCGCCGGTAGCGGTCCCATAACTCGACCGAGGCGTCGTGGTCGATCATCCGTGCGATGTCGAGAGAAATCGAATCGAGCGATTCGATCGTCTGGGTGGCGCTGCGGGAGGGCTGCGGCGTTGCCCGCGGCGGTTCCGGGGCATCCTCGCGTGAGGCGCGGGCCAAGAGGTCGGAAAGCCAACCCTGGCGGCGATCGGCAGTCTGCTGCTGCGCCGGGGCCGGGCGCGAGGTCGCGCGTGGCCGAACCGCCTCATCGCGCCGCGGTTGCGCCTCCGGCGCGGGCTTTGCCTCCTCGCGCCTGGGCGCCTGCGGCTCCTGGGAGCGCATGGCGATGGGCTCGGCCGCCTGTCGGGGTTCGTTGCGGGGCTCGGCGGAGCGCGCCGGCGGAGGCTCCGGCGGTCGGCGTGTCGGCGCGGCGGCCGGATCGACGACATCGAAGGCGCGCCCTGAGCGCGTGACGATGTCGGTGAGCTCGTTCAAGGCCTTGATCTGATCGGCGATGACGCGGCGCATGGCCGAGGCCTGCTCCGAGGTCTCCTTCGGCAGCTCCAATGCGCCGCGCCGCAGTTCCTGCTGCGTGGCGTCGAGTTCGCGGCGAACCTGAGCGGCAATGTCGCGCATTTCATCGAGCGTGCCGCGGAACTGATCGGTGGCGCGCTGCAAGAGCTCGCTCATTTCGGCATTGGCCTGCTCGTAGGCGGCGCGCAGGGCCTCTGCGGTCCGCTCGCGCTCGCGCCCGGTCGTGGCGCGAATGATCTCGAACTGGTCGCTGATCTCTCCCGCGGTTGCCTGGGAGGCGTTGGAAAGGAATGTGCCGATGTCGCGGGCCCGCGACTCGGCATTCTCGAAGGAGGCTTCCACCATCTTCGTGAAGGCCCGCATGACGCGGTCGAAATCCTCCGTCCGCGAACCGACGTCGTTCAGCAGCCGTTCGAGGACACCGCGGCGCTCGTCGAGCGCACCGCCCACTTCGCTGTGCGAGCGCTGCAGCTCGGCAGTGGCGGTCGCCAGATCCTGGCCGTTGCGAGCGAGCTTCTCGACGAGCGCATTGGCATCGGTCATGGTCGCCGAGGACGTGCGCTGCAGGGAGATGACCTGCGATGAAATCGTGCCAAGCGCGCTCTGGAATTCCTTCAGCCGCTGCGCGAGCGCACCCTCCACATTGCTGAGGTTGCCGCCGACGCTCGCCAGAATGTCCTGCAGCGAGAGGTTGGCGTCGGCGAGCCGGCCGACGATGCCCGACAGCGCATCGTTGACGCCAGCGAGCGAAGCCACCGACTGGGAGGCGCTCGTCTCGACTTCCGTGCGAAGGATGGAACTCGATCTTTCCACTTCGCCGCGCAGGCGCTCGTGGGCGCCCGTCAGCGATTCCAGCGAGCGGGTGGCGCTCGCCTCGATGTTCTCGAGGAGGGTCGAGCTCGATTGCTCGACCTCGCTGCGCAGGCGTCCATGCGTCCCGACAAGCGCTTCGACCGATTTGGCGATCGTCGATTCGATGCTCTGCTGCAGCACGGAGCTTGCCTGGTCGACCTCGCCGCGCACCCGCTCATGCGTGTTGAGAAGCGTGTCGACGGACCTGGCGGCGCTCTCCCTTATCCCTTCATGCAGGCCGGCGTGCGACTGCTCGATCTCGCCGCGCAGCTTGGTGTGGGTGTCGACGAGTGCGCCGACGGATTTGGCGGCGGTGGCCTCGATACCCTCGCGCAAGGCGCTGTGCGAATTGACGAGCGCATCGACGGACTTGGTGGCGCTCGCCTCGAAGCCCTCCCGCAAACTGCCGTGCGTGCTGACGAGGGTATCGACCGACTTCGCGGCGGTGGTCTCCATGCCTTCGCGCAAGCTCGTGTGGAGTTGCTCGACCTCATCGCGCAGCCGTCCATGCGTATCGACAAGAGCCTCGACGGATTTTGCCGCGCTGACTTCGATGCCCTGGCGCAGGCTCAGACCCGATTGTTCCACCTCCTCGCGCAGGCGGCCGTGCGTGCTGACGAGAGCATCAACCGACTTGGCCGCGCTCGCTTCGAGATCCTGGCGCCAGCCGACGGTGGATTTCTCGACCTCGTTGCGCAGCCGATCATGCGCGCCGACAAGCGTCTCGAGCGATTTTGTCGCGGTACCCTCGATGCCTTCGCGCAGCGTGGCGCTCGCCCGCGCCACCTCTTCGCGCACGCGGTCGTGCGTGCTGACGAGCGAGCCGACCGACTGGGCAGCGCTGGTCTCGATCACGTCGCGCAGCTGGGCGCTCGACTGATCGATGCTGGCAGTGAGCTCCAGTTGCTTGCGTCCGAGATGCTCGGTGATCACAGCCCCGCGGCTCTCGATCATGCGCGTGACGGCCTCGCCGACATTGGCCATTTCCTGGGCGATCTCGCCGCCGCGCGTTGACAGCAGCTCGACGAGAAGCGGGCCCTTCGTCTCGAAAATGGCCTGCAATTCACCGGCCCGCCCGCCCAGGAACTCATGCAGCTCGCGCCCACGCGCGGTCAGCGTGTCGAGGACCTCGACGAGATGCCCGGTGAAGGCCGAGTTGGCGTCCTGAGCGCCGCTCACCAGGTTGGCGCGAATCTCGTTCACGCTTGCCGCCAGCGTGGCATTGATGCTGGTGGCCTGGGCGGCGATGGTGTCCTGGATCGACTTGGCATGCTGGCCGAGAATGGCGTCGGCTTCGACGGTGCGCGTCGCCAGGTTCTCGCTCAGGGTCTTGCCGCGTTCGTCGAGCGTGCGGCTGAACTGCGCGATCATGTCGCTCAGTGCCGAGTGGGCCTGGCCTGCGCCCTCCGTCAGGGTGGTGCGGAACTCGCCGGCGCGCAGCTTCAGGGCTTCGCTGAGGCCGCTGCCATGGGCGCCGAGATCCTCCTGGATCTCCTTTACGTATTTGCTCAGGATTGCGCTGATGTCCTGAGTGCGCGCATCAAGGATCTCGGTGACGGCTCTGCCGCGTTCCTCGAACGTGTTCGACATCGTCTGGAAGCGACCGGTGACGCGATCCTCGAAGGCAGCGATGCGATCGTCGAAGGTCGTTGCGATCTCGGCGGTCCGATTGCCTAGCGTGGCGCTGATTTCCTGGACCTTGGTCGAGAGCGAATCGGTCAGCGACGCGGCGCGGCTGACGAGAACCCCGTCGATCTCGGAGGCCTTGACGTCCATCGCCTTGGTGACCTCGCGGCCGCCTTCGCTCAGAACGCGGGCAACTTCGAGGGCCCGGTTGGCGAGCGTGTCGCTCAGTCCCTTCGCCCGGGTCTCGAGCGCCGAATCGATGCGGCCGATCAGGCCCTCGAGGGTGTCAGAAATCTGCTGCGCCTTGCCGGTCGACCGTTCCTCGAACGTATCGATCTTGCCGTCGAGCAATTCGGCGGCTTCCCTGGTGCGTTCGGCGAGCTTGTCGTTGAACGCGCCGGCGTGCGTCGTGAAGATGTATTCGACGGCGCCGAGCTTTTCGCCGATGGATTTGGTGAACTGGTCGGACTGCAGGGCGATGCGGGTGGCGATATCTCCGCCGTTGCTGCGAATCAGGTCCTCGAAGGAAGACAGCCGATTGCCGAGTGTCTCGTTGATGCGCGTGCCATGCATGGCGATGGCGCTGACGGCATCCCCTGCGATGGTGGCAAAGCGCTCATGCAGATCGTTGGTCTGCTCGGTCAGGTTGCGCAGCGCATTCTCCGCGCCTCCGGCGAACCGGTCCTGGAGCGCAGCTTCGTGCCGGCCGAG
>JAFAME010000412.1 GCA_019233695.1 Methylobacteriaceae bacterium | reverse complement strand
GCCCTCAGCGCTCACGCGCTGACGCCCGCCTCGGTCACGCGCCTCACCCGTCGTCCGCCGCCGGCGCCCGCGATGACGACGACGAACAGGAACACGCCGCGGATCACCGATTGCCAGTAGGCGCTGAGGCTGATCCAGCCCATGCCGTTCTCGAAGTTCAGGATGTTGAAGATGAGGCCGAGGAGGAGCACCCCGGCGAGGGTTGACCCGACGGAGCCGCGGCCGCCGGTGAGCAGCGTCCCGCCGACTACCACCGCGGCAATCGAGAACAGCTCCCAGCCGACGCCCTCGGTCGGCTGGCCGGCCCCGAATTGTGCGGCAAGGATCACGCCGGCGAGCCCCGCAAGCAGGCCCGATTGCAGATAGACGAAAAAGACGACGCGATCGGCAGGCAGCCCCATCAGGCGGGCAGCCTCGCGGTTGCCGCCAATGGCGAGCACGTAGCGCCCGTATGGCGTGAAATTCAGCAAGACCGACCCGATGACGTAGGCGATTGCCGCAAGACAGGCCGGGATGGGGAGGCCCGGGAAATCGCCGAGCCCGAGCGCGTCGGCGAGGCCGGCCGGCATCGTGAAGGCCAGGAAATCGCCCTGTCCGAGCGCAGTGAAACCGGTCTCGTAGGAAACCCCGACCGACGCATTGTGACCGAGAAGAAGCGCCGTGCCGCTCGCCGCGAGCATGCCGGACAAAGTGGCGATGAACGGAAGGATGCGCAGCTGCGTGACGAGGAAGCCGTTGATCGCACCGACCGCCAGCCCCGCACCGAGACCGCCAATGAGCCCGGGCCACAATCCGGATGGGGAGAGGAGAGCGGAAACGACGCTTGCGAGGGCAGCCGTGGTGCCCACGGAAAGATCGATGCCGCCGGTCATGATGACGAAGCACATCCCAAGTCCGGTCAACGCAAACATCGAATTGTAGCGGAGCACCGAGAGCACGTTGAACGCGCCGATGAAGTGGTCGTAGCGCAGCGCCCCGAACAGGATGAGGAGCGCCAGCGCGACCAGCACCCGGTGCCGGCCGAGCGCGGCGAACAGGCGGTTGCGGGCCGGCCGTTCAGCAACGGCGATTGCGGGGCTTGGAGCATCCTGCCCTCGCGTCTGCACCCACACCGCGCCGGCGATGATGGCGCCCTTGACGACGAGCGCGGCGGCATCCGGCACGCCGTTGGCGAGCAGGGTGTAGCGCAGGAGCTGAATGATGAGCGCACCGAGCAGCGTGCCGATCACGTTCGCCTGGCCGCCTGTCAGAAGCGTGCCGCCGACCGCGACCGCCGCGATCGCGTCGAGTTCCATACCGACGCCGACGAGATTGGCATCGCTCGAGGAGTTGATGGCGACAACGATGAGGCCTGCGACGCCGGCGCAAAGGCCGCTGATCGCGTAGACGAGGCGCTTCACCCGGTCGGTCGGCACGCCGGCGAGCCGGGCTGCCGCCTCGTTGCCGCCAACGGCGAGGATGTGCCGGCCGAACAAGGTCCGGCGCAGCATCCAGCCGGCAGCGGCGACCAGCACCAGCATCAGGATCACCTGGAAAGGCAGGCCGAAAATGCGCCCGAGGCCGATGAACTGGAAGCTTGGGTTCTTGAAGACCTGAAGGTTGCCGTTGGTCAGCACCTGACCGATACCGCGGCCGGCGATGAAGAGCACCAGCGTGCCGACGATCGGCTGCACACGGAAACGGGTGATGAACCAGCCGTTGAAAAGACCGAGGAGGCCGGTCGCCAGCACCGGTCCGATGAAAGCCAGCGCCACGCCGGCGGCAGGATGGGCGGCGCCGAACGGGCTGAGGAAAATGAGCGGCGCAAGCGCGCCCGAAATCGCCATCAACGAGCCGACCGACATGTCGATGCCGCCGGTGGCGATGACGAGCGTCATGCCGACGGCGACGATGACGATCGTTGCGACCTGCGTCAGGTTGACGTTGAGCGTCTGCCAGGAGACGAAATGCGGAGTGACGGCGAGGTTGAAGAGGAGCAGCAGCGCGAGCGCCGAGTAGGAGCCGTAGCGGCGCAACCACGCGAACGTGTGTCGGGGGGTTGCGGGCAGCACCAGTTGGCGCGTGTCAGACACTGGTTTCCTCGGTGATGGCTCCGCCCTGCTCATGCCCGTGCGCCATGGCGGCCATGATGCGCGGCTCGCTGATCTCGCGACGCGGCAGCTCGGCCACCGTCTTGCCATCGCGCAGCACGAAGACGCGGTCGGCGCCCTCGACGATCTCCTCAAGCTCGGAGGAGATCATCAGCACGCCAAGTCCCTGGTCGGCAAGTTCCCGGATCAGCCGCTGGATCTCGGCCTTGGCGCCGACATCGATTCCGCGCGTCGGCTCGTCGAGGATGAGGAGCTTGGGATTGGTGCACAACCAACGGGCAAGGAGCACTTTCTGCTGATTGCCGCCCGACAATTCGCGAATCTTCTGGTCCGGCCCGGACGTCTTGATGCCGAGGCGGGCGATGAAGCGCTCGACGATGTCGCGCTGGGCTGCCTCGTCGATGATGCCGGCCCGCGTCAAACGGGGCAGGAGCGCAAGGGTCAGGTTCTCACGCACCGACATTGCCGGCACGATGCCTTCGGTCTTGCGGTCCTCTGAGCAGAAGCCGAGCCCCCGGGCGATGCCGTCGGCCGGGCTTGCGAGGGCGGCCTCTTGGCCGCCGATCTCGATGCGGCCGGCGTCGGGAGGGTCGGCGCCGAAGACGGCCCGTGCGATCTCGGTGCGGCCGGAGCCGAGGAGTCCGGCAAGCCCCACGATCTCGCCCGCATCGACCGCGACGCGGGCGCCGCGCACCCGCCGACCGATCTCCAGCCCCTCGGCGCGCAGAAGTTCTCGGCCGGTCGTGTGAATGCTCTCGTCAAACGCGGTCGCGCCCTTCGAGGCGACGGTGGCGAGATCGCGTCCGAGCATGGCGGCGACGAGCTGCAGCTTGTCGACGTTCGCCATGCGGTCGGTCAGCACGGTGCGCCCGTCGCGCATTACGGTCACGCGGTCGCAGACGACGTAGAGTTCGTCAAGCCGGTGGCTTACGAAAATGACGGAGACGCCTTCGCGCTTGAGTTGTCGGATCACCTCGAACAAGACCTCGACCTCGCGGTCGTCGAGCGAGGAGGTCGGCTCGTCCATGATGACGAGCCGCGCCGAGAAGGACACGGCGCGGGCGATCGCCACCATCTGCTGGATGGCGGTCGAAAAGCTCATCAGCGGTCGGCGGACGTCGATCTCGACCGAAAAGCGCCGCAGGAGTTCGGCGGCGTTCCGGTTCATTTCCCGCCAGTCGATGAAGCCGAAACGCCGCGGCTCGTGTCCGAGACAGATGTTCTCGGCCGCCGACCGATAGGGGATGAGGTTGATCTCCTGGTAGATGGCGCTTATGCCGGCACGCTGCGCCTCTTCGGGCGAGGTGAAGTCGACCGGCTTGCCGAGAAAGGCGATCTCGCCTGCATCCTTGCGGTAGGCGCCCGTCAGCACCTTGATCAGGGTCGATTTGCCGGCGCCGTTCTGACCGACGAGCGCCATCACCTCGCCGGTGGCCACTTCGAGCGAGGCGCCGATCAGGGCTTTGACGCCGGCAAAGCCCTTGTCGATGCCCCGCATCGAGAGAACAGGAGAGCACGCAACATCACTGTCAGTCATCTTGCAAGAGTGTCAGGCTTGGGTGCCTCGTTCAACAGGCGCTGAGACCGGCCTCGCCCACCTGTGCGGCGAGGGAAGCAGGGCGCAGACCAATCCGGATTTGCAGCACCGGCGGATCAGACCAGATCGCGTTGGCTCACTCGGGGCGCAGGGGGACGGCTCATCCCCGTCAACGAGCGTGTAAAGAGAACCGCAGATAGTCACCCGGAAGCCGCGCCGGCGGCTTTTCCGGGATCCGGCGACGAACCTCGGGAAGAGTTCCGGATCCCGGCCCTGCGCACCGCTTCGCGGTGCTTCGGCCGGGATGACATCGCGGGCGAGTGAGTGGCTGCTTCAGAACGCCGTGGCGAGAACCTCCTTGGCATTCGAAGAATCATAGAAATTGTCAGTATTCTTGATGTAGGCCGGCAGCTTCTCGCCGGCCGCATATTGCTTCATGGTGGCGAAGGCCTTCGGGCCAAAGCGCGGATTGCATTCGCAGGTGGCGGCAAGCTTGCCGTCGATGATCGCCTGGACGGCGTCCTTCTCGCCGTCGATCGAGACGACGATCACGTCCTTGCCGGGGGTCTTGCCGGCAGCCTCGAGCGCCGCGATCGCGCCGATAGCCATCTCGTCGTTATGGGCATAGATCGCGGTCGTCTCGGGATGGGCCTGCAGCAGCGTCTCGGCCACCTGCCGGCCTTTGTCGCGGGCGAAATCGCCGGTCTGGCTCGCCAGGATCTGCATGTCGGGCCACTGCTTGATCGCCTCGTCAAAACCCTTCTTGCGATCGTTGGCGGGCGAGGATCCGGTCGTGCCTTCGAGCTCGATGATCTTTGCCTTGCCGTTGACG
>JAFAME010000337.1 GCA_019233695.1 Methylobacteriaceae bacterium | reverse complement strand
CGGGACGATCCGCTCTACGGCAGTTTCGACAAGGTGCCCGGCATTGAAGACGTGCTTGCTTTCATTCACGCCCTTCCGGACGAGCACTTCGCCCTTGTCGCCTGCGATCTCTGAACGCGCCTGACCCGGGGCAGGGCCGCCGGGAAGGCCGCCGTTGCGGGGTTGCGCCGGCCGTCGTTATGATGCCAACGACCATGCGGCTGGTGCAGTCGCAACATCAGTCAGGGCCAAGGACATGACCAAAGCCGTTCGCGTCCACCAATATGGCGGCCCCGAGGTGTTGACGTTCGAGGATGTGCCGGACGAGGCGCCCGGCCCGGGGCAGGTGCGGCTGCACCAGCGCGCCATCGGACTGAACTACATCGACGTCTACCAGCGCACCGGGCTCTATCCGTCCAACTTGCCGCTCGTTCCCGGCAATGAGGGCGCAGGTGACATTGTGGCGCTCGGTCCCAATGTAACCGAGTTCAAGGTCGGCGATCGCGCCGCCTATGGGATGGCCATCGGCGCATACGCGCAAGAGCGGCTCATTGCGGCCGACCGGATCGTGAAACTGCCGGATTCGATTTCTTACGAGACCGCCGCGGCGATGATGCTGAAAGGGCTCACCGCCCAGTATCTTTTGCGTCAGACGTTTCGCGTCGAGCCGGGCCAAACGATCCTGGTGCATGCGGCAGCAGGCGGCGTGGGCCTCATTCTTTGCCAGTGGGGCAGGGCGCTCGGCGCAACCGTCATCGGCACGGTCGGCTCGCAGGACAAAGCCAAGCTTGCCCGAGACGCCGGGGCCCATCACACAATTCTCTATCGCACCGAGAATTTTGCGGCTCGCGTCAAGGAGATCACCGACGGCAAGCTGTGCGACGTCGTCTACGACGGCGTGGGCAAGGCGACATTTCCCGCCTCGCTCGATTGTCTTCGCCCGCGCGGCCTGTTTGCGAGCTTCGGTTCGTCCTCAGGCCAGGTCGAGGCCTTCAACATCAATATTCTGGCCTCCAAGGGCTCGCTCTTTGCGACACGCCCCACGTTGGCGACCTACGCCAGCGATCGCGGCGCCATTGCGGCCATGGCCGGCGATCTCTTCGAGGTGGTCGGCTCCGGCAAGGTGAAGATCGCGATCAATCACCGCTATCCGCTTGCCGAAGCCGCCAAGGCCCACGCGGCCCTCGAAGCGCGCGAGACGACCGGCGCCACGGTGCTTCTTCCTGACATGCCATAAGGTTCCACAGGGCAGCATGAGCGACATTGACCTGGGCGGTGTGCCGCTCGTCTCCCTGCGCGGCATCGTCAAGCGCTTCGGCGACTTTACCGCCAACGATCACATCGACCTCGACATCCGCAACGGCGAGGTGCACGCGCTTCTCGGCGAGAACGGCGCCGGCAAGTCGACGCTGGTCAAGATTCTCTATGGCCTGCTCGAGCCTAGCGAGGGCCGGATCGTCTTCGCCGGCGACGATGTCGTGCTGAAGAGCCCGGAGCAGGCGCGCGCCCTCGGCATCGGCATGGTGTTCCAGCATTTCTCGCTGTTCGAGAACCTCACTGTCGCCGAGAACATCGCACTCGTGCTGCCGAAAACCGACAAGCTGACGGCGCTGCCCAATCGCATCGCCGAGATCGCCGCCCGCTACGGCATGGCGCTCGAAGCCGACCGTCCGGTGTGGACCTTGTCGGCCGGCGAGCGCCAGCGTATCGAGATCGCCCGCTGCCTGCTGCAGGATCCGAAGCTCCTGATCCTCGACGAGCCGACCTCGGTGCTGACGCCGCAGGAAGCCGAGGCGTTGTTCGCCACGCTCGACCGGCTCAAGGCCGAGGGCAGGGCGCTCCTCTACATCTCGCACCGGCTGGAAGAAGTGAAGCGCCTGTGCGACTGCGCCACCATCCTGCGCCACGGCAAGGTGGTGGCGACCTGCGATCCGAAGGTCGAGAGCGCGCGCTCGCTCGCAGCCCTAATGGTCGGATCGCAGGTGAAGGAGGTAAAGCCCGCCGGCGCCCACGCTCTCGGCCCCGAGCGCCTCATCGTGCAAAACCTCTCCGTGCCTTCGCCCGACCTTCACGGCACGGCTCTGCGCAACATCTGCCTTGCCGTGCACGGGGGCGAGGTGGTGGGCATCGCGGGCGTCGCTGGCAACGGCCAGTCGGAGCTCTTCGCGGCCCTTTCGGGCGAGGTAGTTGCAGCCGAGCCCGACGCAATCCGCATCAACGGCGCGGCCGCCGGCATCGAAAGCATCACCGGCCGACGCGAACGGCAGGCGGTCTTCGTGCCCGAAGAGCGAAACGGCCATGCCGCCGCGCCCGATTTCACGCTCTCGGAGAACGTCGTCTTGTCGCGCCACGCGACAGGCCGGCTGACGCGCGGCGGCTTCATCGTGCCGGCCGCGGCGAAGGCGCTCGCGGGCAAGATCATCGCTGCCTTCGACGTGCGCAAGGCCGGCGCCGATCCGCTCGCGCGCACGCTCTCGGGGGGCAACCTGCAGAAATTCGTCGTCGGCCGCGAGGTCCTGGCCGAGCCCAATGTGCTCGTCGTCAACCAGCCGACCTGGGGCGTCGATGCCGCCGCTGCCGCCGCGATCCGGCAGGCGATCATCGACCTTTCGGCGCGCGGCGCCGCGGTTGCCGTCATCAGCCAGGACCTCGACGAATTGTTCGAGATATCCGACCGCATCGCCGTCATGCACGCGGGGGAGCTCTCCGAATGCCGGCCCGCGCATACCGTCACCCGCGAAGAGATCGGGCTCCTGATGACCGGGGGCGAGCGCGCGGCTGGGTCGGCGCATGCGCATTGACCTCGAGCCGCGCGCTGCCCGATCGCCGACCCTCGAAGTGCTGGCGCCGGTCGCCGCACTGATCCTGGCGATGCTGATCGGCGGGGTGGTCATCGCTGCGCTCGGCCGCTCGCCGGTCGAGGCGTTCAAGGTCTATTTCATCGCGCCGGTCAGCGATCTTTGGTCACTGCAGAAGCTCGCCGTCAAGGCCTCGCCCCTGGTGCTGATCGCTGTCGGCCTGTCGTTCTGCTACCGCGCCAAGCTGTGGAACATCGGCGCGGAGGGGCAGTATATCGCGGGCGCCCTGCTCGGCGGCTGGCTGGCCATCGCCACCCACGACGGCGCCTACCAGGGGCTCCTCGGTGTCTGGTGGATCCTGCCCGCCATGCTGGCGCTCGGCGGCCTCGGCGGCCTCCTCTATGCGATGATCCCGGCGCTCCTGCGTGTGTCGCTTGGCGTCTCGGAGATCCTGACAAGCCTGATGCTCGTCTACGTGGCCCAGTTCGGTCTCGACTACATGGTGCGCGGCCCCTGGCGCGACCCGCACGGCTACAACTTTCCCCAGACGGTGAGCTTCGATGATCCGGCGACCTTGCCGCTTCTTGTCCCCGGTGCCGGCCTTCATGCCGGGGTGCTCGTGTCGTTGGCAGCCGTCCTCATTGCCGCCGTCGTCTTCTCGCGGACGCTGTTCGGCTACGAGGTCCGGCTCGTCGGGTCGGCGCCGAAGGCAGCCCGCTTCGCCGGTTTCAGCGATCGGCGCCTGACGATCCTCGTCTTTGCCATCTCGGGCGCGCTCGCGGGCCTTGCCGGCCTTGCCGAGGTTTCGGGCCAGATCGGCAAGCTTCAGCCCGAAATCTCACCCCCGCCAGGGTACGGCTTCACCGCCATCATCGTTGCCTTTCTTGGGCGTCTCAATCCCGTTGGCATCCTGATCGCCGGCGTCGTGCTCGCTATGACCTATCTCGGCGGCGAGACGGCGCAGATCGCGCTGAAGCTTCCCGTCGACATGACGCGCGCCTTCCAGGGCATCCTCCTGATGTCCGTGCTCGCGGCCGACGTCTTCACGCGCTATCGGCTGCGGCTGAGCTTTGCGAGGCGAGCATGAGCGCCGAGCTTCTCCAATCAGTGCTCGTCACGATCGTCACGGCCGCGACTCCGCTCCTGATTGCGGCCATCGGCGAACTCCTCGCGGAGCGCGCCGGCGTCCTCAACCTCGGCGTCGAGGGCATGATGATCATCGGCGCCTCCGTCGCCTTTGCCGCCGCCTATCCGAGCGATTCGACGCTTCTCGGCACTCTTGCCGGGTGCCTTGCCGGCATGGCGCTCGCGGCCCTTTTTTCGCTGCTCACGATCGGCTTGGCCGCCAACCAGGTCGCCTCCGGGCTTGCGACGACCGCGTTGGGCCTCGGGCTGTCGGGTCTCGTCGGCGCC
>JAFAME010000275.1 GCA_019233695.1 Methylobacteriaceae bacterium | reverse complement strand
TCCATGCGGAAGCGGATGTCGGCTGCGTATTTCAGGTTGACCTTGCGGGCGATCTCGGCCCGCAGCTCCTTCTTGTGGCGATCGAGGGCCTCGACGACGGCCTTGCCGTCCTTGCCGCCGAGCGGCATGACGAAGATGGTGGCGAGCTTGAGATCAGGGCTCATCCTGACTTCGGGGATGGTGACCACCCGGCCTTCGAGATCGGGATCCTCGATGTCGCCGCGCGACAGCAGTTCCGACATGGCGTGGCGAACGAGCTCGCCCACCCTCAGCATGCGCTGCGACGCGACGGCGCCGCTATGGTGTGCTCTGGACATGATTTCCTTTATTCGGCGCGCTTCCTGGGACGTGACCGGCGCGGCGGTGGGTTCAGGCTCGGGCGTTTCCGCCGAAGACATCAATTGACCGACAACTCTGATCGCCGCGCGCTCGGCCCGAGTGTCGATTTGTTCCTGAATTGAGGGTTCGACAAAATTTGCTAGTACCGACAGCTGTCCCGTTTGTTCATCAACCTGACGCTGCAAACGAGAGACTTGATCTTCAAGCTGAACCACGCGCTGACCCAGGGTTTCGACAGTACGCTGCAGTCTCCAGACCTATACCAGCCATTCGGTAACCTGCTTTAGCGAAAAACGAAAGCGGCGGTTTGTCTCAGGGGAGGGGAAGCACTTGTATTTGAAGGTGGATCGCTCATTCCATTTGCCGTGATCCCACAAGCCTGTTCAGCACAGTCTGTGTTTCGGCAAGACGCCGATCGATCCGGTCACCGCGCGTCTGCAGCTCGGCAAATGTTGTCCCCAGGGATGTGACCATTTCCGACATCAGATCGGCCGAGCGGCGCAGTGACTCCCTGATCAGCTCTGCCACCCTGCCTTCAAGGTCAGTTCGATCTTCAGACTGCAGCGATATGTTCCGATTCTGATACTTGTCGCGTCGTCCCTGTGGATCGAGCTGGCAGTGACGAATGGGGCGGCCGCAAAACTCGGGCGGTTGCTCGGACCTGTGGAGTTACCGCCGTTCGCTTGGCTGAAGGGCTCATTTGTTGCTCCTCTCGGATCAGCACCGGCTCTACAGCGTCCGCTTCACTTCCTCGACACGGTAGCATTCGATGACATCGCCGGCGCGCATGTCCTGATAGTTCTCGAACGCCATGCCGCATTCCTGCCCGGCGACGACCTCCTTGACCTCGTCCTTGAAGCGCTTGAGCGTCGACAGCTTGCCTTCATGCACGACGACGTTGTCGCGGATCAGGCGCACGTTGGCGCCGCGCTCGACGGTGCCGTCGGTCACCCGGCAGCCGGCCACCTTGCCGACCTTCGAAATGTTGAAGATTTCGAGGATCTGGGCGTTGCCGAGCATGGTCTCGCGCAGGGTCGGCGCGAGCAGGCCCGACATCGCCGACTTCACATCGTCGACGAGGTTGTAGATGACGTTGTAGTAGCGGATCTCGATACCGGCCTGTTCGGCGGCCGTGCGCGCCTCCTTGTTGGCGCGAACGTTGAAACCGATGACGGCGGCGCTCGATGCTTCGGCAAGCGTGATGTCGGATTCCGAGACGCCGCCGACGCCAGCATGGATGATGCGCGCGGCGACCTCGTCGGTGTTGAGCTTCTCGAGCGCCGCGATGATGGCCTCGACCGAGCCCTGCACGTCGCCCTTGACGACCAGGGGAAACTCCTTGCGTCCCGCGGTCTTGAGCTGGCTCATCATGTCGGCGAGCGAGCCGCGTGCGCCGCCGCGCGCTGCCGCCTTCTCCCGCTTCTGGCGTTCGCGGTAGGCGGTGACCTCGCGGGCGCGGGCTTCGGAATCGACGACCGCCATGCGCTCGCCCGCATCCGGGGCGCCGGAGAATCCAAGCACTTCGACGGGGCGCGAGGGACCGGCGCTATCGATCGTCTCGCCCTTGTCGTCGAGAAGCGCGCGCACGCGTCCCGACTGCGAGCCCGCAACGACAAGGTCGCCGACCCGCAGCGTGCCGCGCTGAACGAGAACGGTCGCCACCGGCCCGCGGCCGCGGTCGAGCCGTGCCTCGATCACGGTGCCTTCGGCGGCGCGATCGGGGTTGGCTTTGAGGTCCAGCACCTCGGCCTGCAGGACGATCATCTCGAGGAGTCTGTCGAGGTTGGTCTTCCTGGTTGCCGAAACCTCCACTTCGAGGGTCTCGCCGCCGAGGCTCTCGACCTGCACCTCGTGCTGCAGAAGTTCGGTGCGCACCCGGTCCGGGTTGGCCTCGGGCTTGTCGATCTTATTGATGGCAACAATGATCGGGACATGTGCGGCGCGCGCGTGGGCGATCGCCTCGACCGTCTGCGGCATGACGCCGTCGTCGGCGGCCACAACCAGGACGACGATGTCGGTGACTTTGGCGCCGCGGGCCCGCATCGCCGTGAAGGCGGCATGGCCCGGCGTATCGATGAAGGTGATCGGCGCGCCGTTCGGCGCAATGACCTGATAGGCGCCGATGTGCTGGGTGATGCCGCCGGCCTCACCCGAGACGACATTTGCCGAGCGGATGGCGTCGAGGAGCGACGTCTTGCCGTGGTCGACATGGCCCATGATCGTGACGACAGGCGGACGCGGCAAGAGATGCGCATCCGTGTCGGGCATGTCGAAGAGGCCCTCCTCGACATCGGATTCGGCAACGCGCCGGACAGTGTGCCCGAGCTCGGTTGCAATCAGCTCGGCGGTGTCGGCATCGATGACGTCGGTGATGACCGCCATCTGGCCCTGTTTCATCAGGAGCTTGATCACGTCGACCGCGCGCTCCGACATGCGGATGGCGAGTTCCTGGATCGTGATCGTCTCGGGCAGGACGACCTCGCGTGAAAGCTTGTCCTTCGGCTCCGCGCCATGGCCTTTGAGCCGCTGCACCCGGCGGCGGAATGCGGCGACCGAGCGCGTGCGCTCCTCCTCCTCGGAGGTGGCGCTCGCAACCGTCAGGCGGGCGCGATTCTTCTCGCCGCCGCGCGCCGTCTTCGGCGGCAGGATGACCTTGGTCGGCATGCCTGGCCGGCGAATGATCCGCTTGGTTTCCTCTTCCTCGGTCTCGAGCTGCCGGCCCGGGGTGGCGACCCCGGCGGCGATGCCCACCGCGGGAGGGCGCTTGGCGGTGGCGGGCGCAGGGGCGGCAACGCCGGACTCGACCGGGCCGAGGCGCCGCTTGGCCTCCTCCTCGGAGCGACGCTTGGCCTCGGCTTCCTGAGCACGGCGCGTGTCTTCCTCGCGCTTGCGCGCTTCGGCGGCTTCCCGCTCGCTTCTCTCGCGCTCCTCGCGCTCGGCCCTGGCGCGACCCTCGGCTTCGGCGCGGCGCCGGTCTTCCTCCTCGCGGCCGCGTGCATCGACGAGCGCACGGGCGCGCGCCTCGCGCTCCTCGTCGGTGAGGGTGCGCAACACGACGCCGCTCGGCGCGCGGGGCGGAGGCGACGCGGGCTTCTGGGCCGGCGTGGCGGCGCCCGGCCGGGCGGGCGCGCTCGCCGGCGCGCCGACACTCGGGCGGCCAGGAGGGGTCGTCGCGGGAGCGGAGGCGCCCGCGCGCGCCGTTGCGCCGCCGAGGGAGCCGCGCGCCCCGGCCGGCGCCGGCGCCGGTTTGCCCGACGCACCCACCGCTACGGCACCTGCCGCCGGCGAGTGCCCGTCGCCGCGGCCGAGCACGCGGTGCTTGACCTTCTCGACAACCACGGCCTTGCTGCGGCCGTGCGAGAAGCTCTGACGCACGACGCCCTGCTCGACCGGGCGCTTCAAGGTCAGCGTCTTAGTCGAAGAAACCGTCAGGGTCTTGTCGCCGATGTCCTTCGTATCACTCATCCGTTATCACGTCCCAGGGCCATGCCCGTTCATTGCTTCGTCGTCGGCGCCCGGCCCCGCCCGCACCGCAGTGGCCGTCACGTCGTCTCCTGAACCTTCGCGAGCGTCCGAGGCTGCGCCCGAGCGGTAGAAAGCAAGCCGCCCGCATCGCGCCAGAAGTCTTTCGCAGGCGCCACCCCCGAGCAGGGCAGCATGTATCACATTTGAGCGTCCCAACGCCAAATCCAATTGTTCGCCGCTGAAAACGTCGACCTTGCCGATAGCCGCCGCATCTTCGCCGAAGCGCCGGCGCAACGCCTGGTCGAGCTTGTGCACCCCTTGCGCGCTGGCATCTGCGGCATGAACGAGGGCGCCGACCGTGGCCGCTGCGATCGCCGCCTCGACCTTGGCCGCGCCGGCCACCACCGCCCCTGCCTTGTTGGCGATTGCAAGCCATTGCAAGGCGTCGCGCTCCAGCAAGTCCTCGACGTCCTCGACGAGGGTCAACGGCACGACGATGCCTTCTCCCGCCCGATCAAGGCCTCGCGCCAAGCCCTTGCCGCGCATCGCCTGGCGGACGGCAGACGCGGTCCCTGTCACCCACACGCCCCGGCCAGGCAGTTTGCGCCGCAGGTCGGGCACGACCTCGCGCTGCGGGCCGAGGA
>JAFAME010000247.1 GCA_019233695.1 Methylobacteriaceae bacterium | reverse complement strand
ACAACGCCGCCAGACGCGCGATGCCGTCGCGATGATCGAACGCGTGTCGCACGCGTGCGGCACCGGCACGTCCCAGCCGTCGCCGCAACTCCGGGCTCTCGATCAGCCGGATCAGGCCGTCCGCCAGCGCCTGTGGATCCTCGGGCGGAACGAGCAGTCCCGACTGCCCGTCCTCGATGAGTTCGGCGACCGCGCCGGCCTGTGTCGAAAGGCAGGCAAGCGCCTGGCTCTGTGCTTCCATCAGCACGTTAGGCAGACCGTCGCGGTCGCCGTCGCGGGCCACGCGGCACGGCAGGACGAAGACGTCGGCCGCCCGATAGTGCGCGAGCACGCTCTCCTGATCCTGTGCCCCAAGCCAATCGATGCATGGGGCAAGCCCAAGGTCCTGCGCCTGCACCATGAGACGGTTGCGGAGCGAGCCGCCGCCGATGTGTGTCCAGCGCCAGTGAAGGCTTGCGGGCAGCCGTGACAAAGCCTCAAGCAGGATGTCGAGGCCCTTCTTCTCGACTGCTCTGCCAACCGTCAGGAGCGTGGCGGGATAGGCCACATCGTGGCCGTCGCGCAGTGAGCGCGGCGCAGTCATGGGTGAAAACCGCTGATGGTCCAGGCCGTGATAGACGAGCCGCACGGGCTTTTCTCGAGCGCCAAAACCCTCGAGGCGCTCCTGACCGGCCTTGGTGCACGTCACCACCCAATCGGCATCGGCAAGCTTGTCGCGGAGATCCCAATCAGGGGTCGTCCAGATGTCCTTGGCATGGGCCGAGCACGACCACGGCAATCCGAGGACGAGGCTCGCGTAGCGCGTCGCGGACGCGGGCGTGTGGATGAAATGGGCATGCAGCCGCTTAGCGTCGGCCGGAAGCTCGGCCGCCAGCACCAGGGCCTGCCCGAAGCGGCGCAGACGGTTGCGGCTGGGGTCGCGTCGAAAATCGCGCAGGAAGGCGGCCAACGCCGCCCGCAGTCCGGGTCGTCGCCGAACACGCCAGAAGCTGCGCAGAACGCGGAGCGGCGCCTCATGAAGATATTCGCAGAGATAGGTGACCGAAGCCCCGATCTGCCGGTGCACCGGATGCACGGTTGCGTCGGTCGGGCGTCGCAGCGAGACGATGTGAAGCCTGAAACCGGCCCTCTCCAATCCGAGGATTTCCTGCGCGATGAACGTTTCGGAAAGCCGCGGATAGCCCTTGACCACGACGACGATCGAGCGCGTCACGGGAAGCCCGTCTTGCCGCTCTCGACGACCCTCAGTCCGGGCAGGTTGCGCTCATCGATATAGGCTTCGACGAAACTGCAGATCGCCGCAAGGCCATCGAGCGGAGCCACGTAGGGCGTCTGCGACGGCAAGGGCCGCGCCGGAAGCCGGCGCAGCGCGTCGGCCATGATGCGCGGATCGTCGGCGTCGTCAGGATGGAGCATCTCGATGATGCCGAGTTCCATGGCGCGTTGGGCGCGGATCAGCTGCTCGCGGCGGGGATGAACGCGCGGGACGATGAGCGCTCGTTTGTCGAACGACAGGATCTCGCAGAAGGTGTTGTATCCGCCCATCCCGACGATCGCCGCGGCATCGCGCAGCAGCGCTTCGGGCCGCTTGTCGAAATCGACGATCGACAGATACGGGCGGCATGCCGCCCGGCGGTGCAGGTCGTCGCGATCCTCGGCGCTCATGAACGGACCGAGGACAAGGACGGTCGGGCAGTCGAGCGTCGGATCGAACTCGTGCGCGGCCAGCACTTGGCGCATCAGGCAGGCGCCGTCGCCGCCCCCTCCGGCCGTGACGACAATGGGCGCAAGGGGGAGGGGACTCGTCGATCCGGGGGCGCCGGCCGGCGCGCCACGGCGCAGGAACCCGGTAAAGGAGAGGCGCCCGCGCAGCGAGGCGGGGACGTCGAGCCCGGAGAGCGGGTTCCAGAAATCCTCCGGCCCGTAGACCCAGATATCGTCGTAGAACAGGTCCATCTTGTGGACGACATCCTTGCGTGCCCATTCGGCCGCGAGCAAATCAGGGGAATCGAGGACCTCGCGCAGGCCCAGGACCAGGAGGCAGCCGCGCGACTTCAAGTAGGTCAGCGTGCGTTCGAGTTCGCCGCGCAGACCCAGGGGTTCCTTGTCGACGATGAAGATGTCCGGCTGGAACAATTGCGCGGTGTGCTGGATGATGGCTTCACGGAATGCCAGCGTGTCGGTGATGTCGATTTGGGTGTCGAGCGACGTATATTCGCCGTTGTAGAGCTTGATCACGCTCGGGATTTTGACGAAGTCGACGCGCGCCTGGAAATCGAAGGCGCCGGCGATCGGCGACCCCGAAACGATCAGCACGTGCAGGTCCTCGAACCGATCGACCAAGGCGTGCGCGATCGTTCGGCAGCGACGCAGATGACCGAGGCCGAAGGTATCGTGGCTGTACATCAAGATGCGGACGTGGTCGTGGCCTTGAGCGAACCCATGGCCGAGATGACCGAGCCCGCGGCCCGGCCCGTCGCTGCCGTGCGCGGGCGCAGGCCATGCACCGACCAGCCAATCGGGATGTTTCGAGCTCGTCATGTCAGGAGGCGCGCCGGTCATACCCGAGGCTGAGGCAAATGCCTCATGCCGCTCCGATCGCGGCTCGCCGGGCGGCGAAAATGCGTCCGACCGGGCGGCGTGACCGTCTGTTTGATACTCGCACCATGCTCTTACTCCGCCTTTGGAGCACGTGTTCCATCGCAAGCCCGACAGGATTGCCTATGCCGTATCGTGCCTTGCAAACGGGAAGTTTCTTAGGATCAGATCAGGTTTGCGGGATTGGAGCCGCCCCCAGGTTCCTTCGACGTCAGCGCAACGAAGTTCCTCCACGCCGAACATAGTTGCCGCACCGGGGGGAGTCAAAAAGGGCCCGCGCATAATTTGGTCCGCTGCCGATCGTTTGCAATATGGTCCCGCGGAACAAAGGATTTGCATGCCAAGCACTGCTTCCGGGCGTGTTCTTGTCACCGGCGCCAGCGGTTTTGTCGGCCGAATGCTGGTCGAGCGCTTGAGCGAGGCCGGCTATCAGGTCGCGGCGGTGGGCCGGCGTGAGCCCGCGAGGCATCCGGCCGGCGTGATGCCCTGGCATGGGGCGGATCTGCGCAGCGATCCTCTCGACCCGCTGGTCGAGGGCATCGATGCGGTCGTTCATGCCGCCGGTGTCGCCCATGCAAATGCCCCTGAGGCCGTGCACCGCGCGGTAACCGTCGAGGGCACGCGCCGACTGATTGCCGCAATGCAACGAGCCGGCGTCCGGCGCATCGTGTTCGTCTCCTCCATTCGCGCGCAGGTCGGCGCGTTTTCAGATGCCATCGTCGAGGATGATCGAAGTCTGTCGCCGACAGACTCTTACGGGCGGGCCAAACGCGACGCCGAGGAGCTTGTCGGCTCCTCAGCCCTGTCGGCTACCATCTTGCGCCCCGTGCTCGTCGCCGATCAGGGGGCGCGCGGCAATCTTGCGGCGCTGCTGCGGCTTGCCCGCTCGCCTGCGCCGCTGCCCTTCGCGACCTTTGCGGCGCGCCGCTCCCTTATCGCTCGGCGCGCCCTCGCCGACACGGTCGCCTTCGCCCTGCGCGAGGATGCCACGATCGGCAGGCGGTTCAACGTCGCGGACGCCGACCCCCTCACACTTGCCGAGATGCTTGCGATCCTGCGCGAGGCAATGGGCCGGCCGCCCCGGCTGTTTGCCGTCCCCGTGTCATTGCTCGGTGCTGGCCTCAACATGCTCGGGCGCGCCGAGGACTTCGACCGCTTGGCGCGCCCGCTGGTCGTTGCGGCCGACGGGCTCTGCCGTCTTGGCTGGTCTGCTTCGGAGACCGGTCGCGACGCGTTGCGCCGGATGGCGCGCGCCTCCGGGTAGTCGCCGAACCCACGCGCACGAGGCAGCCCTCAATGCAGCGAGCGATCGCGCGTGGTGTCCGTCTTGTTGTAGGGCGGGGCGGTCTCGTCGAAGCGGGTCCAGCCGGTGTCGCGATAAGCGATGTCCCGCGCCTCGGGATCGACCGGGTTGTTGCTGGCGATGATCGAGCGGGCGATTCCGGCCTGATTGTCATCGACCCTTGCGCTGAGCAGCGTGCCGCCGCGCCGGACGCCCTCGGCATAGACATTGGCGGTCTTTTCGCTCACGCCGGCATCGGTGAGCGACCCGACAATGCCACCGGCGGCCCCGCCGGCCACCGCCCCGACCGCGGTCGAGGCAAGCCAGCCCGCGGCGACGACAGGCCCGAGGCCTGGAATGGCAAGCATGCCGAGGCCGGCGAGAAGTCCCGCGCCGCCGCCAAGAACGGCGCCCACGGCCGCGCCGGTTTCCGTCCCGGTGGTTTGGACGTCCTCGACGTCGACATTGCTGGCGATGATGCTGATGTCGCTGTCGGGGATTCCGGCAGCCTCGAGGTCGCTCACGACTCGACGCGCAGTGTCATAGGAATCGAAAAGTCCTGTAACCGTCGTGGTCATGTCATACCTCCTCTTCCTCTTTCGGCCGGCTCACTGGCTGACGACATTGCCCTTGAAGTCGAGGGCGACGTTGACCTGCTTGCCGTCTTTCGTCGCCCTGGCGCGCCAGATCGACTGATCGTCCAGTTTCAGGTCGATGACGTTGGTGAAGCCCATCGACTCGATGCGCGAGCGCGCCTGTCCCTCGGTGAAGCTGTTGGCGCCTGGGACCGGCGGAGCCGTAGCGGCGTTGTCGGCGGCCGGCACGGCCGGATTGGGCGCAACGACGGCCGGACTGGGCGCGGGCTCGGCCGGCGCAGGGCTGGCGACGGCGGGCGGATTTGGCGGCTTGGCGTCCGGCGTGGACTGGGCAAGCGCCGCGCCCGCACTCAAGAGGACGATTGCCATTGACGAAAGAACACGCATCGGTACCTCCTCCGGCACGCACCCTCGGCCGATTCCGAGCGTGCGCAGTGCCTTGACGCAACAACGAACTCTCGGCATCTGCTGCCGCTGGTCGGATAACGCCAAGCTCTGGGAGAAGTTCATCGGGGCAAGCGCCAGCGCGGCAGTATAATTGCTGACATGCCGGTCGTTCATCTCCCTCGGCCGCCATTTGCTGAAGCATCGATCTTCCGACCGGACTTGGCATGTCGAAAACAACAGCGGAGAGTTTGAGCGAAGCGACCGCCGCCCGAACGGTTCTTTTCGTCATCAATGTCGACTGGTTCTTCGTTTCGCATTTTCTGCCTTTCGTTGCCGAGGCCAGGCGCCGCGGCTATCGCTGCTGCCTCGCCTGCGAAATCACCGGGGAACGGGCGCGGCTCGAGGCGGCCGGCGTGGAAGTCTTCCCGCTCGCCCTGTCGCGCGGGGCGCGCAGCCTGGGAAGTTTCTGGCGGGCCGCGCGGGGGCTCGCCCGTCTCATCGAAGCGCAGGCCCCGCAGGTCGTTCATGCCATCGGGCTCGAGGCCGTGACCACCGCGGCACTCGGCAGGCTTTGGTCGCCTCGCGCGCAGTTCGTCTTCGCCCCGACCGGGCTCGGATATGCCGCGCTGCGGTCGGGACTGCAGGCGCGGGCGCTCGGGCGCGTTTTCCCCATGGTCCTCGGCCGCTCGTCCGCAGGAAGGGTCGGCTGGATCTTCGAGAACGAGGATGACCCCGCGACCTTCGGACTGGTTCGAAAACGGCGTCAGGGCATCCTCATCGTCGGAGGAGCAGGCGTCGATCTCGAGGCTTTCCGGCCGACCGAGTTTCCTGCCCGTCCGCCGCTGCGCGTCGCCCAGGTGTCCCGCATGATCAGATCCAAGGGGCCGGACCTTGCGGTCGAGGCAGTTGCAGCCCTGCGGCGGGCCGGCCATCCGGTCGAGCTGACCTTGGTGGGCGATCCCGACGCATTCAACCCGCACCCGGTGCCGCAGACGACCCTGCAGCAATGGAATGATATGGCGGGGGTGCGCTGGACGGGTCGGCAGCAGGACATCCCGGCAGTTTGGGCCTCCCACCACGTCGCCTGCCTACCGTCCCGCGGCGGCGAAGGCTTGCCGAAATCGCTGATCGAGGCGGCAGCATGCGGGCGGGCGATCGTCACCACCGACGTCCCCGGCTGCCGCGCGCTGGTACGCGACGGCATCGAGGGATTCGTCGTGCCGACCGAAAGCGCCGAGGCGCTCGCTGCCGCCTTGCAGCGCTTGCTGGATACGCCCGGCCTGGTCGCGAAGATGGGCCACGCCGCCCGCCAGCGCGCCGTCTCCGGCTATTCGGATCGGCAGGTCGCGGCCAGGGTGGTCGACTATTACGAACGCCTCCTCGCCGCGGCAGCCAAGCGGCGCCCGTCGTGAGCCTTCGGTTGCGGATCGGTCAGGCTGGAATCAGATCGGAGAACCGAGCTGCATCAGCACTGGCCCGAGACGCAAATCGAGCCGGTGATGACCAGCGTGCATTCGCCCGATCCGGCCGCGGCCGAACGGCAGGTCGTGAGCTGGATGACCGGGGCGACCTTGCCGCCGTCGCGGGTCGGGCCGATCGGGACGGAGACCGGCCCGATGGGCAGGGGCAGCGCGCCGACGCCAGGTCCCCAGACGAAGCGGGCGGAGCGACCTTTGCCGATGATCCGCAAGCCGACCCGATCGTGGAGATTTGGCCCGGCGAGGCTCGCCGATCCGCCGATCACCAACGTGACCCTCGGGTCGCGCGCCATGTTCTCGCACACGAGCGGCTGCACCGCCTGGCCCGGTCGCAGGGTCAGGACGTAGTCGTCAAAGGTACAGGCAAGACACCGGCCGTGACCATCGGCCCGCCAGCACCAAAGAGCCTGCGCCGGCGCGATGCCGCTCAGGGCAAGAAAGATGAGGGCCGCGCCAAATCCGAGCAATCGCATGCTGTCTCCCCTCAATCCTGGCTAGATCCGCGGCCCGACGTGCCGATCGACGACGCGCTGCAAGAGCGGCACATAGTGGGAAAAGGTTGGCGTCCGCACGCCCGGGGTCTTGCCGCCCTCGTCCCACAGGCGCACGCGCACCGCCTCGCGGTAGAAAGGGTGGCGCTCGAACTCGGCAATCTCGCGCGGCTGCATCGGCCCGCCCTGCAGCGACAGGGTATGGACGGAGGCCGCCGACAGCTTGCCGAAATAGGTCGGATCGGTGGCGCAGAGATAGCGCTTGGCGGCGACATGCAGGCGCACGCATTCGGTGACGACCGGCGGAAAGAACGGCTCCAGCACCCGCGCGCCCGCCTCGTCATGATGGTTGTCGATGCCATGATCGAAGGAATGCTCGCCGAACTCGCTCGTGTAGTGCCCGATATCGTGGAGGAGGGCGGCCGCGACGAGTTCGTCGCCGGCATCCTCGCGTTCGGCAAGCTGCGCTCCTTGCAGCATGTGCTCGGAGATCGTCACCGCCTCGCCGAGGTAGGAATCGGCGCCGCGCCGCTCGAAAATGTCGGCGAGGAGGTCGACGATAGTGTCACGCGTCTGCGGTTTTTCGGTCATCAGGCTGCATCCCTCATTTCTTCCTCGATGGCAGCGAGCGTCGACAATAGCCCGTCCTTGTCGGCGTAGCACCCCTGCAGCCACCGCGTGCCGGAACTCGAGAAGCTCTTGCGCGCATGCAGCACCCGGGTGTTGTCGACGATGAACAATTCGCCTGGTGCAAGCTTGAACGTCACTTCGAGGGACGGAGTTTCGATGAGCTTCGCCAGGTGCCGATAGGCGCGGTAGAAGGCGGCCATGCGATCGTGCGGCACATCGACGAGCGGCGCGGCCGAGCGGTTGTTGAACCGCACCGCCAGGAGCTCGCCGTCCGGGCCGAGCTCGAAGAAAGGGCGCTTGGCACGCAGCCGCACGCCGCGTGCGCCCGCATATTCGAAACGCGCACAATGCCGCGAGAGCAGGTCGAAATCCCCAAATGATTCCTGCTGCAGGACCTCGGCGGCCTTGAAGCCGTCGACGACGATCGAATCGCCGCCCTCGACGCTGTTTTCGAGGCAGGCGAGAATCTGCAGCGTCGGGATCGGGTCGCGATAGGGGTTGTCGGTGTGGGCCTGGAGGCCGAGATTGGTGAAGGCGAGGTTGGTGGGATTGACCTCGGCGCGCACCTCGAACCAGCGGCCGTAGTTCGTCTCGCGCACGTAGCCGAAGAGCTCGGCGATGTCGCACAGGGCGCCGCTTGTTGTCGGCGCACCGGTCATCAGCGCGAAGCCGAAGCGCCGGACGGCGGCGAGCCAGCGGCCGAGCGCGGCGCGGTCGCCTTTGACTTGTGCGTATGTCGCCCTCGGAATACGCGCCTGAAGGGCATTGTCCCATCGCTCGATGACGGCGTCCGACCAGCCCGGCCGCCGCTCCGGCTCGACATCGTAGATATGTTCGGCGAGCCATGCTGCCGGAAATGAGACGGTCTTGCCTTCGGGGATGAAGGTCACATAGAGATCGCCACCCGTCGTGACAGCCGCCCGCGCGACGCGCGTGTCGGCTGGAATGTCGAGGATCGTGACGAGCCGCTGCCCATTGCCGGGCGAGCGGGTCTGCGGGTCCAGCGCATTGTCGCGCAGCCAGATCGCATGAAAGCGGGCGCTGCGCCCGTCGCGCCAGGTGAGCGCGATGGACGTACCCTTGTCGAGGACGGCGGCTCTGGTAATGGGCATCGCCTTTCTGCCTCCTCAGGCTTTCAGCGCACGCAGAAATGCTGCAGCGGCCGCCTCCAGCTCTCCGCCGTTGTCGATGATCGCGTCGGCGTCGCCCGCGGTGAACCCCGCCTCGCCGCGCGCCGCGCGTGCCGCGAGGTTGCCGTCGCGCCCACGCCGGCAAAGCCGTGCGGCAAGAACGCCCGGCGGGGCCGCGATGAAGATCACGCGCACGTCGAGATAGCGCTCGCGCGCCGCGCCGATGGCGCCTCGCGACACGTTGCAGACGACCTTGAGGCCTTGTGCAATCCACGCATCGATGGCGCGCGGCAGGGCATAGTCGAGGCCATGCGCGTGCCAGGCGAGCGCGAACTCGCCGCGGGCGCGGCAGGCGGCAAAAGCCGCCGGGTCGAGGCTCTCGTGATCCTCCCATGCGCTCGATGCACGCGTGACGATACGGCGCGCAAAGGCATAGGTCGGGTCGTCGGCGAGCGCCGCCCTGGCGCACCCGATCAGCGTATCCTTGCCCGCCCCGGACGGACCGACGACGAGGAACAGAGACCCCGGGCCGATCCGTGCGGATCCCGCCCCGCACGGTCTCGTGGTTGCTTCGGTTGCGCTCTCGCTCATCGCCTTGCTCACACGACACGACGGCCTTGCCGCCACACTGTCCTGACGACGGGAACGCCGCAGGCGGTTGCGACCCGCACCAGATCGGCGCGCCGGCCGGCGGCAATCTCGCCGCGGTCGGCGAGACCTGTCGCCTCGGCGGGATTCCTGGTGACGAGGCGGATCGCCTGGGGGAAATCGATGGCAGGCACGAGCTGCGGCAGTTCGAAGGCGGCGTGCAGCAGGCTCGCCGGGACATAGTCGGACGACAGGATGTCGAGGATGCCTGCCTCGGCGAGCGCCTGCGCCGCCACGTTGCCCGAGTGCGAGCCGCCGCGCACGAGATTCGGCGCACCCATGAGCACCTTGATGCCGGCAGCATGCGAGGCGCGGGCCGCTTCGATCGTCGTCGGAAATTCGGCAATCGACACGCGATCGATGATCGCCTCGGCGACATGATCGACATTGTCGTCGTCGTGGCTCGCGATTGCCGCCCCTTTGGCATGGGCCAGACTGACGAGCTTGCGGCGGTTCTCGACCGCAAACTCGTCATGCAGCGCGAGGCGCTCTGCGACGAGCGCATCGAAGCTCTCCTGAGTCGCGTAGCCGTGCCGGGCGAAATAGATCTGCATCTTTTCGAGGTCGCGGAACTGACGCTGGCCTGGCGTGTGGTCCATGAGCGAGATCAGGCGAACGCCGCACCGTTCGAGTACGCGCCCGGCCATGGCGATCACGTCGGCGGTGGCGATCTCGCAGCGCAGGTGCGTCAGATGGTCGGCGCGCAGCACGTCAAGGGCGCGAGCGGCCTCGATCGTATCGGCGAGGCGCTCGACGTCGCGCGACATCTGGTCCGTGTCGGAGGCCGCGCCGACGCGCAGCGAATCGAACACGGTGGTGATGCCGGCCGCGGCAATCTGCGCGTCATAGGCGAGCACGGCCGACATGAGGTTCCACATCACCTTCGGCCGCGGCTGCACGTGCGGCTCGAGATGATCGGTGTGGAGCTCGATCAGTCCCGGAATGAGGAAGTCGCCCCCGCAGTCGATGCCGCCGGGTGCCTCGCCTTCGCCAACCTCGGCGATAAGGCCGCCCGAAACCGCCACCCAGCCGGGCACGATGCGGTCGGCCAGGACCACCTGCGCATGGGCGAGAATGAAATCGTGCGGCTCGATCACATTCCTCTCCGGTCAGGCGGCTGCCGCAAACCGTGTCACGTCGAGGATACGATCGGCGACCCGGTCGCGCACGTCCTCATCGTGGAAGATGCCGAGAATGGCAACGCCGGCGGCCTTCTTTTCCAGAATGAGCTCGACGACGACCGCCCGGTTGACGGCATCGAGCGAAGCTGTCGGCTCATCGAGGAGCAGGATGGGGTGCTCGGCAACGAAGCCGCGCGCGATGTTGACGCGCTGCTGCTCCCCGCCGGAGAATGTCGCGGGCGGCAAGTCCCACAAACGCTGCGGCACGTTGAGCCGCGCCAGCATGGCGCGGGCCCGGCTCGCGGCAAGCTCGGGGCCGGCGCCATGTTCGCGCGCCGAAGCGATGACGATATCGAGGGCGGACACCCGCGGAATGACGCGCAGGAACTGGCTGACATAGCCGAGCGTCGTGCGGCGCAGGTGCAGGATGCGGCGCGGCGAGGCCTGGGCCACATCGACAATTCCATGGACGTCGCGCACCCGGATCGCGCCGGCATCGCAGCGATAGTTGCCATAGATCATTTTGACCAGCGACGACTTGCCGATGCCGGAACGGCCGGCGAGAGCCACGCATTCCCCGGCACGCACGCTGAGCGAGACGCCGGCGACGACCGGCAGCCTCGCGCCGCCGCGCAGGTGCATGACGAAAGTCTTGTCGAGGCTCTCGACTTCGATCATCGCGGCGGGCACGGCGCGGTCCATGGCTCAGACCTGGAGGATCGAGGACACGAGGAGTTGGGTGTAGGGCTCGTGCGGGTCATCGAGGACCTGGTCGGTCAGGCCCGTCTCGATGACGCGGCCCTGACGCATCACCATGATGCGATGCGAGAGGATGCGCGCCACGGCGAGGTCGTGCGTGACGATCACGACCGAAAGATCGAGATCGGCGGCGAGCGTGCGCAAGAGGTCGAGGAGACGCGCCTGGACAGAGACGTCGAGGCCGCCGGTCGGCTCGTCCATGAAGACGAGGCGGGGACCGGTGACGAGGTTCCTCGCGATCTGCAGGCGCTGCCGCATGCCGCCGGAGAAGGCGCGCGGCGGATCGTCGATGCGATCGGTCTCGATCTCGACCCGTTCCAGCCACGACAGGGCCTCGCCGCGGATGCGGCCATAGTGGCGCGCGCCGACCGCCATCAGGCGTTCCCCGACATTGGCGCCGGCCGAGACCGCCATGCGCAGCCCGAGCGCCGGGTCCTGATGGACGAAGCCCCAGTCGGTGCGCATGAGAAAGCGCCGTTCGGCCTCGGTCAGCGCGAAGACGTCGCGCATGACCCCATCGCGCATGCGATAGCGAATGCTCCCCGCCGTCGGCTCGAGCTGGGTGGAGAGGAGGGAGAGAAGCGTCGATTTGCCCGAGCCCGATTCGCCGACGACGGCCATGACCTCGCCCGGGTGGAGGTCGAAGGCGACGTCGATGCAGCCGACGCGCCGGCCGTAGAACTTGGTGAGGCCCACGACCGAGAGGAGCGGGAGATCTTCTTCAACCATCGAGGCCCTCGGACAAGGCGTCGGCGCCCGCGTCTCCTCTCCCCGCCCTTCGCGGGGAGAGGTAAGGTGAGGGGCCGGTCGCAAGCGCTGGAAGCCTGGGGGCAAGCGCAGATCTTTTTGCGGGCGATCGCGCCGCCAATCTCCGAGGGATGCATGCTGAGCGCAGGGTGACGATCATTGCGGCCTGCCCGACCGGCCCCTCACCTTACCTCTCCCCGCAAGCGGGGAGAGGGGGCATGGGCGCCGGGACCTTTGCCTGCAGCGCCGGGCTCTACACTTGTTGCATCTGCCAGATCGACGAGAAAGCTGTAGCCGTGGCGCTCAAATCCCAGGCTCTCGTAGAAGGCGTGCGCCTTGTCGCGCTTGATGTTGGCCGAGAGCGCCATCTTGTAGCAGCCCTTCTCGCGGCAGCGGGCGAGGGCAAAGTGCATCATCCGCCGCCCGATGCCTTCGCGGTGGCGGGCCGGATCGACGACCACGGCCTCGACGAGGCCCGAGGGCGCTCCCAGATGGCCGATGTTGTCCATGACAAGAAGCGCGAAGGAGCCGACGACGGCACCACCTGCCTCGACCGCAACGTAAAGGGTGTAGTCCGGGTAGGCGCGGAACCGCTCGAACACGGCTTGCGCCGCTTCGAGCGGAAGGATCGCGCCGTCATCGATGGTCGGCTGGGCGTAGAGCTTGAGGACGGCGGGCAGGTCGGTGCGTGCCGCCGCCCTGATCGAGACGGCGCTCATCGCTGCCCCGCCACGAAGGAGGGGGCGCGGGCCAGCATCTCGCCGGCGTGGCCGGCGGCCCGCCGCTCCTGGCAGAAATCGGTGTCCGAGCACACGAACATCCGCCCGCCCGAATTGTCGAGCACCACTTCGTCGAGATAGACATTGTCGGCGCCGCAGAGCGCGCAGGGCCGCTCGAACCGGTTCACCTCGAAGGGATGATCCTCGAAATCGAGGGAGACGACCCTCGTGAACGGCGCGATCGCATAGATGCGCTTCTCGCGCCCGGCCCCGAAGAGCTGCAGCGCCGGCGACATGTGCATCTTCGGATTGTCGAACTTCGGCGTCGGCGAGGGGGCCGTCAGATAGCGGCCGTCGACCTTCACGGGATAGTCGTAGGTCGTCGCGATATGGCCGTGCCGCGCGATGTCCTCATAGAGCTTGACGTGCATGAGCCCGTATTCTTCGAGCGCGTGCATCTTGCGCGTCTCGGTTTCGCGCGGCTCGAGAAAGCGCAGCGGCTCGGGCGTCGGCACCTGGTAGACCAGCACCTGATCGTCCGCCAGCGGCTCCTCCGGGATGCGGTGGCGGGTCTGGATGATGGTCGCCTCGCGCGTGCGGGTCGTCGTGGCGATGCCGGCAGTCTTCTCGAAGAACCGGCGGATCGAAACCGCGTTGGTCGTATCGTCGGAGCCCTGGTCGATCACCTTGAGAATGTCGTCGGGGCCGAGGATCGAGGCGGTGATCTGCACCCCGCCGGTACCCCACCCGTAGGGCATCGGCATTTCGCGTGATGCGAACGGGACCTGGTAGCCCGGGATGGCGATCGCTTTCAGGATCGCGCGGCGGATCATCCGTTTCGTCTGCTCGTCGAGATAGGCGAAGTTGTAGCCATCGGCACCGCCCGTCCTTCTCCCGTCGGGAGAAGGTGGCCGCGGAGCGGCCGGATGAGGGGGGGCCGCGCCCTTTGCCGAGGTCGGTCCGACCGCGCTCATTCCGCCGCCTCCCGGCGTTGCTCTGCATCGCCTTGCGCGGCGCGCTCGAAATGCTCGCGCCGAAGCTGCCGGATGAGGCCAAGCTCGGACTGGAAGTCGACGTAGTGCGGCAGCTTGAGATGCTCGACGAAGCCCGTCGCCTGGACGTTGTCGGAATGCGAGAGGACGAACTCCTCGTCCTGCGCCGGGGCCCTGACGTCTTCGCCGAACTCACGCGCCCGCAGCGCCCGATCGACAAGCGCCATGGACATCGCCTTGCGCTCGCACTGGCCGAGGACGAGACCGTAGCCGCTCGTGAATTGCGGGGGTGCCTCGGCGGTGCCGCGGAACTGGTTGACCATTTCGCATTCGGTGAGTGCGACGGTGCCGAGCGGCACGGTAAAGCCGAGCTCTTCGGCCATGAATTCGACCTCGACGTCGCCGAAGCGGATCTCGCCGGCGAAGGGGTGGTTGCGGCCATAGCCGCGCTGCGTCGAATAGGCGAGTGCGAGCAGGTAGCCCTCGTCTCCCCGAGCGAGGTTCTGCAGGCGCAGGTCGCGCTCGGCGGGAAAGGTCAGAGGGTCGCGTGTGAGATCGCCGACGGGCTTTGAGCTCTCTTCGCTTTCCGGCCGCTCGATCAGCCCCTCCTCGTCGAGCAGCGATGCGACGCGCGGCATCTTCGGCATCTGCGCCGAGTGGGCTTCGGCCGGCACGGGCGGCTCACTCCCCGCGGCCAGCACGAAGTCGATCAGGCGGTGGGTATAGTCGAAGGTCGGCCCGAGGATCTGGCCCCCGGGAAGGTCCTTGAAGGCGGCCGAGATGCGTCGCGCGATCGCCATCGCGCCGGTATCGAGCGGCTCGGAATAGCCGAAGCGCGGCAGGGTGGTGCGATAGGCGCGCACGAGGAAGATCGCCTCGATCAGATCGCCGCGCGCCTGCTTGATGGCGAGGGCCGCGAGTTCGCGGTCATAGAGCGAGCCCTCGCCCATGACGCGATCGACCGCCAGGGCGAGCTGGCCATCGACCTGGTCGGGGGTGATCTCGGCGACCGAGGAGTCACCGCGGCGGCGATGCGCCATCAGGCGATGGGCGTTGTCGATGGCTTGTTCGCCGCCCTTCACCGCGACATACATCTTGGCCTCACGAATCGATCAGGATGGCGCGCGGCAGCGCGGCGATGCGGTGGCCGGCGACGAAGTAGATATCGACGCCGCGCGGGAAGACGGCGTGATTGGCCTTCAGTTCATCGAGGAAGGTCGGCGGCAAGGGTGCGGCCGAGAGATGCGCCCGGCCGGCAATTCCGGGCCCGCTGAGGCGCCAGCCGCCGTCCTTGCGCAGGGTTTCGACCTGGACGAAGAGCGTGGTCGACCGATCGGGAAATTCGAGGCTTCCGGGCGCGAAGCGATGCAGAGCGGGCATTTCGTTCGCGCCGGCAACAAGCGCGAAGGCCGCCTCGTTCGGATGGACGACGATCGGCGCGCCTGTGTGAAATTTCAGGAAGCCCGCCACGTCCGCCTCGGTCGCAAGAGCCGGGTCGAGCCAGATCGGGGTCTCGAAATCGCAGAGCGCGAGGGCGAGCGCCGCAGTGCCGGGCGCCAGCGGCGCCGGCGCGTCAAGCGCGACAGGGAGCTTGCAGATTGTGCCCGGCCGGGCCATCGCCATCATGGCGGCGCGGAACACGGCCTGCGAATCGCGCCCCGGATCGGCGAAGCCTGGGGCGATGGCGGTCTCGGACATGCTCAATCCTCGCCGCGAGCCATCGCAAAGAACTCGACCTTGGTCGCCGCGGCCTGCGCCGCGCGCCGTTGCTCTTCCGCGGCGAGGCGGGCCTTGACCGGGCGAACGAGGCGCTGCTCGACGGCGGCGCGCATCGTGTCCTGTTGCCAGAGCGCATCCGCAAGGGCCGCCAGACGCGCCTTCTCCTTGTCGCGGCCCAGAACATAGGAGAAGCCGGTCTCGCCGGTCGCCAATCGCATGACCGCGCGCGTCACGGTCGCCTCGCCGACGTTGAAGGGCGCTCCCACCCCGCCGATGCGGCCACGCAGCATCACGAGGCCGGTCTCGGGTCGTCGCAACATCTCGCAGGAGGTTGCCGCATCGAGCTGATCGAGCCCGAGGCGCAGCTCCGGCAAGGTGGCCCGGGCGAAGGCGCCCATGGCCGCTCGCCGGGCGGCCTGGAGGGCAGCGCCGGCTTCGCCCGGCTTCGAACCTGCATGGGTCTGCGAGCGCATGTCACGGATCATCAGAGGTAAATTGTCTAGACATATATACAAGTAGACAAATGCAGGCAAGCGATTTAGACAGGGTCAGGAAGGGCGACGCGCTGCCAACGCCTGCCCCCATTGAGGTCGCAGAACGGAATGACGCGCGCATGACGCTTCGGCCACCCGAATCCGTCGATCGTCCGATCGAGCGCAGCGGCGGCCTTTCGGTTTGGCGCCAGATTACCGAGCGCCTCGAGCGCGACATCCGCTCGGGGCGGCTGCCGGCCGGGGCACGGCTGCCGAACGAGGCAGCGATGGCCGAGCGGTTCGCGGTCAACCGCCATACCGTGCGGCGGGCCTTGGCGGAACTCGCGGCGAAGGGGCTCGTGCGGGCAAGCGCCGGGCGCGGCACGTTCATCGAGCCGCCGAAGCTTGCCTATGCCATCGGCCCGCGCACTCGCTTTTCCGAAAATGTCGAGCACGAGGGCCGCGAGGCTTCGGGCGAGCTTTTGGCTGCCGAAACCGTGGCCGCCCCGGCCACTATCGCCAGGCGCCTCAAGATCCGTGTCGGCGCCAAGGTGCTGCGCATCACGCTGCGCCGGCGCGCCGACGGCATTCCCGTCGTCTTCAGCACCAGCTGGCTGCCGCTGCCGCGCTTCGCGCGGCTCGCCGAGCGCTATGGCGTGCATGGATCGATCAGCGCGGCACTCGCCGACTGTGGCGTTGCCGACTATCGGCGGGCCGAGACGCGGATTGCGGCGCGCGAGGCGGCAGCCGACGAAGCCGCCGCCCTCGACATTGCCCCGCGCCGCATCGTGCTGGTGCTCGACAGCCTCAACGTCGATGCCGAGGGCAGGCCGATCCAGGCGACCCTCGCGCTGTTTTCGGCCGACCGCGTCGAGCTCGTGGTCGCAAGCTGAGCTCAGCCTGCCCGGGCCGGCGCGCCGATGATGGCAAAGCGCAGCCGCGATGACAGCGCATCGATGATGGCGACCGTCACGAGCACGAGCAGGACCAGGAAGGCCACATGCTGCCATTCGAGCACCATGATCTGCTCGGCGAAGTGCTGGCCGATGCCGCCGGCACCGACGATGCCGATGATCGTCGCCGAGCGCGTGTTCGATTCGAAGAAATAGAGGACCTGGCTCAGAAACACGGGCAACACCTGCGGCACGAGGCCGAAGCGCACCGCGTGCAGCTTGCTGCCGCCGGTCGACACGATGCCATCGACCGCCCGCCGATCTGCCGCTTCGACCGCCTCCGAAAAGAGCTTGCCGAAGGCGCCCCAATCCGACGTCATGATGGCGAGGATGCCGGCGAAGGGGCCGAGCCCGACGACATTGATCCAGATGAGCGCCCAGATGAGGACGTCGACGGCGCGAATGGTGTCGAGGACGCGGCGAACCACGAAATGCGCAAAGACGTTGGGGATCACGTTGCGCGCGGCAAGAAAGCCGAAGGGCAGCGCCAGCAGCGCTGCCAGCAGCGTGCCGAGAAAGGCAATGGCCAGCGTCTGCGCCAGCGCCAAGAGATAGAGTTCGAGGCGGTCGAACGTGCCGAAGCTCGGGGGCAGCATCAGGAGGGCGAACTCGCCGAGCCGGCCGAGGCCTCTGACGATCCTGCTCCACGACACATCGAGGCTGGCAAAGCCGCAGACCAGAAGGAGCGCCAAGACCGTCAGGGTCGCAATGGTCGCGCCGCGCCGCCGCCAATTCGGCGTGAACACCCCCGGATGGCGGGCGAGAAGGCCGGCACGCCCGGCAAGCGCGGCCTGCCGCAACGAGGGCGCCGAGACATGAGCGGAGGGGATCGCCGCCTCGGTCATTTTTGCGCCTCCATGCCGAGGAGGGCGGTGCGCAGCCGCTCGGTCATCAGGTCGATGATGGCGACCGTCACGACGATCAGGAGCAGCACCGCGCTCACGTCCGAATAGTAGAACTGGCGGATGTTGACGAGAAGCTCCTGGCCGATGCCGCCGGCGCCGACGAAGCCCATCACCCCGGCGGTGCGCACGTTGATCTCGAAGCGCAGCAGCGTGTAGCTGACGAAATTCGACAAGACCTGCGGGACGGCCCCAAAGCGCACGGTCTCGACCCAGTTGGCGCCGGTCGAGGCGATGCCCTCTACAGGCTTCATGTCGATATTCTCGACCACCTCGGCAAAGAGCTTGCCCAACGCGCCCGTCGTGTGGATCGCCAGCGCCAGCACGCCCGGCAGCGGCCCGAGCCCGAAGGCGACGACGAAGACCAGCGCGAAGACGAGCTCCGGCACGGTGCGGCAGAATTCCAGGAATCGGCGCACGACAAACCGCAGCCAGCGGGAGCGAACGAGATTGGCCGCAGCCAGAAAACTCGCGATGAAGCCGGTAGCGGCGCCGAGGATGGTGCCGAGATAGGCGATGATCAGCGTCTGGCCGAGGAGCGGCAGCCAGCGGTTCTTCTGGGTGATGCCCCACAGCCATTCATGCGGATCGGAGAAGACGCTGGCGCCGCTGTCGAAGAAGAACAGGCGGCCGATGTAGCTCGTGAAATTGCCGATGTGGGTGAAGAATCTTTTGAGGTCGACTTCGCCGAAATGAGCCGCGGCGAGGATGCAGGCAACGAGAACGGCAGCCCCGAGGAGCGCCTTGCGGCGCTTCTCCGTTTGCGCCGTCTCGTAGGCGCGCACGAGCGCTGCGGCCTGATGCTCCGGCAATCGCAGAATGGCGCTCGCCAACAGGGGCTCCCGATCATGCCGGCCGTCCCCTCTCCCCGCAGGGGCGGAGAGGGTCAGGGTGGGGGGCCTGGCGAGTAGACACGCGCGGCGTCGCACGTCATGGGGAGGTCGGGGCTAGTCGCGCGGGCCTCTCACCCCTGCCCCCTTCCCACGAAGGGCTGCGAAGGGGCGGGGAGGGCGTGTGGGCCTCAGGACTTGCGCAGGCTGTCGACGAATTTCACGAGCTTGATGGTCGCGTCGTAGTCCTTGTTCTCGACCGGCTGCCACGGCTGGTTCTTGCCGTCCGACAGCCGGGCATAGTCGGTCGGGTCGTTCTTTGCGGCGTCGAGAAAGGCTTTCTTTACGGCCGCCTTCAGGTCGTCCGGCAGGTCGGCGAGGTAGGCGTAGGGGGAGTTGATGATGAGATCCGACTTCAGGACGATACGGAAGTCGTCCTTCTTCATCTCGGTGCCGTCGGCGTTCTTCAGCATATGCTTGTTGAGCATTCGGGTCAGATTCGAGTCGTCGGGCGCGTTCCACCAGTTGGCGGCGACATCGACCGTGCCCTGCGCGAGCGCAAGAACGGCGTTCTCATGGCTGCCGGTGAATTGCACCTTGGCGAAGAAGGTCTCCGGGTTGATGCCCATCTCGTTGAGCTTGTAGCGAGGCATGTTGTTTCCGGAGGTCGAGTTGGGATCGACCAGGCCGAAGTTCTTGCCCTTGAGATCCTCGATCTTCTGATAGGGGCTTTTGGCGAGCACATAGAAGACCGAATAATAGCCTTTCGAGCCGTCGCTGTTCACGTCGATGGCGAAGGCTTCCGACTTGACGCCGGTGATGAGGGCGCGGGCGAACGAAGCGGGACCGTAGTAGGCGATGTGGATATTGCCGGACCGCTGGCCCTCGATCACCGCCGCATAGTCGTTGGCGATGCGCAGGGTGACCTTGGTGCCGAGCTCCTTCGAGAGATATTGCATGAAGGGGGTCCACCGGTCGGTCGTGCCGGAGGCATTCTCTTCAGGCACCACCGCAAAGACGAGCTCGGGGTATTTGGCTTTCCAGTCCTGCGCGAAGGCGGAGCCAGCGGTGGCCATGGCCGCCGCGGCGGCCATGCCGATGAGGATGCGTCGAGTGAACATGCGTCTCTCCTGGTTGAAGGCCTCGTTCATTCCCGGCGACTTTCGGCACCATCTCCGAAAGGGCAGGGCTCCTGGCGCGCGGCAGCGCGCCCGCTCAAGCGATTGCGGCCGCGTGCGCTCCCGCAATCGCCTGCGTCGGATCGGCTGCCGTCGTGTCCATGACCTCGCCGGCTTCGAGGCCGTAGAGCTGACGCGCCGTGGCGTCGGTCAGCATCGCCGGCGCGCCGTCGAAGACGATCCGCCCCTGCGCCATGCCCACCACCCGGTCGCAATAGGTCCGCGCCAGGTCGAGCGAATGCAGGTTGCACAGGACGGTGATGCCGAAGTGTTTGTTGATGCGCAAAAGCGCGTCCATGACGAGCTTGGCGTTCCGCGGGTCGAGCGAGGCGACCGGCTCGTCGGCGAGCACGATGTCGGGCTCCTGCACCAGCGCGCGGGCGATGGCGACGCGCTGCTGCTGCCCGCCGGAGAGCGATCCGGCGCGCTGGGCGGCGAGATTGGCGACATCGAATTGTTCTAGCGCCGAGAGCGCGATGATCCGATCCTCGGCGCTCCACAGGCGCAAGAGCGCGCTGAGCGTCGGCACCTTGTTCAGGCGGCCGGCGAGCACGTTGGTGAGGACGTCGAGGCGGTCGATCAGGTTGAATTGCTGGAAGATCATGGCGCAGCGCGCGCGCCAGTCGCGCAGCGCCTTGCCGCTCAGCGCCGTCACGTCGATGCCTTCGAAGACGATGCGGCCGGCCGACGGACGGGCCAGCCGGTTGAGCATGCGAAGCAGACTCGATTTGCCGGCGCCGGAACGGCCGATGACGCCGGTGAAACACCCCCGCTCGATCGCCAGATCGATGTGGTCGACTGCGACTTTTGCCCCGAAACGCTGCGTGAGGCCTTCGACGACGAGCATGCTCTCCCCGGATCGATCCGGAGGAGTTAACGGCGCCGCGCAACGCTTTCGTGACACGCAGACGAAAAGGCCCCCGCCGTCGGAGAGGCGGCGGGGGCGAGGTGCGTCACCTGGGGCCGCGGCGGGAGGTTGCGGCCCGGGTGTCGGGAGGAACGATGGCCTTTATGCGCCGGCGCGCCTGAACGCGACGTGAGAGCGGCGTTCATCGCGGGTTTAGGTGAAGGGGGCAGTCGGCAGTCGGCAATGGGCAGTGGGCAATAGGCAGTCGGGCATAGACGGTGGCAGTAGGACCGGCGACTGCCGACTGCCGACTGCCGACT
>JAFAME010000193.1 GCA_019233695.1 Methylobacteriaceae bacterium | reverse complement strand
CCGGATGCGCGCCCGATCGTCGAGGCGTGCAAGGCGGCCGGCGCCACCGTCGTCACCCAGTGGAACAAGCCCAACGACCTGCACCCGTGGGACTTCAACCCCAACTATGTCGCCCACATTTCCTTCAGCGGCGTGCCGTACGGCAAGGCCATGGCCGACGCCCTGATCAAGGCTATGGGCGGCAAGGGCGGCATCGTCGCACTCGGCGGCATCGAGTCCAACATCCCCGCCATCGAGCGCAAGAAGGGGCTCGACCAGGCGCTTGCCGCCAACAAGGACATCAAGCTCCTCGACTTCCAGGTCGCCAATTGGAAGGCCGAGGAGGCACATGACAAGGTCAGCGCCTGGCTTACCCAGTTCGGCGACGATATCAAGGGCATCTGGGCCGCCAACGACGACATGGGGCTGGCAGCCGTCGAGGCGCTGCGGGCCGACGGGCGCGCCGGCAAGGTGCCTGTCACGGGTATCGACGGCATCAAGCTTGCGGTCGAGGCGATCATGAAGGGCGAGATGGCGGGCACCGTCGCCTGGGACCCCTATTGGCAGGGCGGCATGGGCCTGTCGATCGGCTTCCATGCCAAGACCGGCACCTTCGATCCCGCCAAGGAGCCCAAGGAGCATCGGGAGTTCTATGGCAAGGGCGTTGCCGTCACCGCCGACAACGCCAAGGACTATTATGCCAAGAACGTCACCAGCGAAGAGCAGCTCGACTGGAACGACATCTGGGGTCGCGTGACCGGCCAGATCCAATACGGGTGAGAGGCGGGCGACTGGCTGTCGGCAATCCCCTCTCCCCGCCTACGGGGAGAGGGTCAGGGTGAGGGGCGCAGCGATTGGCCCAACCCTGATTCCAGGTCCTGCCGGTGTGCGACAGGCGTCGTGGCTAGTCGCCCGGCCCCCACCCCAGCCCTCTCCCCGCCTCGCGGGGAAAGGGGGGCGCGCGCTGCAGGGGAGGATTTCGGCCTCGCCCGTCGCCGGTCGTTAGAGCGGAATGTCGAACCAGGGACCATCGATCGCCGCCGCGAGTACGCCTGCTGGTGCAGGCGTCAGTGCCAAGCTGCCTCGCCCCGCCTCCCAGCGCTTGCGCCTGGCCGCGTGGGCGCCGGTGCTTGTCCTGCTCCTCGTCTGCGCGGTGATTGCGGCGATCAACCCGCGGTTTCTGACCTTCGGCAACTACGTCCGCATCGCCCAGGCGGCGATGATTCCGCTGGCTCTCGGCATCGGCGAGACCTTCGTGATCCTGATGGGCTCGATCGACCTGTCGGTCGAGGGCGTCGTGGCGCTGAGCGTCGTGCTGACGAGCCTTCTCGTCCTCAACGGCGCCAACGGCAACGACCTCGGCCTCATGGGCCTCGCAGTCGTGCTGCTGACCGGCGCCCTGATCGGCCTGATCAACGGCGTTGTCCATGTCCGGCTGAAGATTCCCTCATTCATGACGACGCTCGGCATGTGGTTTGTCGCGGCCGGGATCGCCAACGCGCTTCTCGGCGGCATCGCGGTGCGCATCAACGACCCGCTGGTGCGCGGCCTGGTGCTGGAGCGCTTTCTCGGTTTTCCCTGGGGCGTCTGGGTGGCGCTGGCCGCGCTCGCCGTCGCCTATTTCATCCAGAACCACACCCGGCTCGGCCGCTACATGTACGCGCTCGGCGGCGGCGAGGAGCTTGCCGCGCTCTCCGGCATTCCGGTGGCACGCGTGCGCATTGCCGCCTTCACGCTGGCCGGCGTCTTCTATGCGCTCGGCGGCATCCTGTCGGGAGCGCAGCTCGGCCTCGGCAATGCGCAGGTCGGCCAGGGCCGGCTGTTCACAACCGTCACCGCCGTCGTCGTCGGCGGCACCGCGCTGTCGGGCGGCGAGGGAAGCGTTCTGCAGACCCTCGTCGGCGTGTTGATCGTCACGGTACTCGCCAACGGCATGGTGCTGATGGGCATCCCGACGAGCGTCCAGACGGCCGTGCAGGGCCTGATGATCATTGCCGCGGTCGCGCTCTCGATCGATCGCAAGCGCATGCGGATCGTCAAATGAGCGCCGGCGCGACCAGTTCCGAGGCCCCGGCGCTGGCGCTTCGCCATGTCGAAAAGCGCTTTCCCGGCGTACACGCGCTGAAGGACGTGAGCGTCGAGGTAAGGCCGCACGAGGTGGTCGGCCTCGTCGGCGAGAACGGCGCCGGCAAATCGACACTGATGCGTATTCTCGCCGGGGTCTACCAGCCCGATGCGGGGGAGATCCTGCTCGGCGGCAGGCCCGTACGCCTTTCGAACGCCGCCGACGCCATGCGCCAAGGGATCGGCATGGTGTTCCAGGAGCAGTCGCTGCTGACCAACCTCACCGTCGGCGAGAACATCTATCTCGGCAACGAGCGCGCCTTCACCAGACTTGGCCGTATCGACTGGAGGGCACTCTATGCCGCCGCCGCCCGCCAGCTCGCAAAGGTGCAGGTCGAGGTCGACCCGCGCACGCGCGCCGCCGACCTCGATTTCGCCACCCGCCAGATGGTCGAGCTTGCCAAGGCGCTGACCCTCGAAGAGGCCGCGCACGGCCATCTCGTGATCCTGCTCGACGAGCCGACGTCGGTGCTCGAACAGGCGGACATCGACATCCTGTTCGAGCGCGTGCGCGCCTTGAAGACACGCGCCTCCTTCATCTTCGTCTCGCATCGGCTTGATGAGGTGCTGGCGCTCAGCGACCGCATCTACGTCATGAAGGACGGCGCCGTTGTCGGCAATCTGCCAGCCGCGGGCGCGCAGGTTCATCATCTGCACAGCCTGATGGTCGGCCGCGGCCTGCAGGCCGAATATTACCGCGAGCCGCTGCAGAAGCCGTATCGAGACGAGATCGTCCTGAGCGCCGAGGGTCTGGCCCGCGGCGGCGCCTATCGGGAGGTTGCGTTTGCGCTGCACGCCGGCGAAATCCTCGGCATCGCCGGCGTGATCGGCTCGGGGCGCGAGGAGCTGACGCGCACGCTCGCGGGTTTCCTGCCGCATGAGCGAGGGCGGCTTGCGGTCGCGGGCCGCGACGTGCGCTTCGCAACGCCCGCCGAAGCCGTCGACCACGGCATCGGCTATCTGCCGCGCGAACGGCGCACGGAAGGCCTTGTCCTTTTCCTTTCCGTTGCCGCCAACATCACGCTTGCGAGCCTCGACAGTCTCAAGCGGTTCGGCCTCATCGATTCTGCTCGAGAGGGGCGGCTGGCGAGCGAGTGGGTCGGGCGGCTCGGCGTGCGCACGCCGGGCACGCAAGCCCTGTGCCTCAACCTCTCCGGCGGCAACCAGCAGAAGGTCGTGCTCGCCAAGTGGCTGAACGCCAAGGCCAAGATCCTGATCCTCGATCATCCGACCCGTGGCCTCGACGTCGGCGCCAAGGAGGAGGTCTATGAGCTCGTTCGCGCCGTCACCGGCGAGGGCATCGCCGTGATCCTGACGTCGGACACGCTGGAGGAGACCATCGGCCTCAGCCATACGATCCTCGTCATGCGCGACGGCGTCATCACCCATCGCGCCGAGGCGAGCCCAGGCCGCAAGCCGCGGCAGCTCGATCTCATCGAG
>JAFAME010000127.1 GCA_019233695.1 Methylobacteriaceae bacterium | reverse complement strand
ACGATGCGACTTTCAAGCCGTGTCACCTGAAAGTCGGTGCTGAGGCGGAACAGCGACCCGAGCGGCTCACGCTCTTCGTAGTCCATGTAGCCCGCCACGAACCGGCCCTGACGGTCGACCTTGCCGTCGTTCATGCGGATGCGCGGCTTGCCGGGGTCCGGATCGGCGATGCGGCGGGCCGTTCCGGTGGCGAAATCGAGCGTGTAGAAGCCGTCGCGCAGGGCAAGCACAGCCCCGCGCTTCTCGCGCAGCGCCAGCGAGCCGATGTGCCCGGGCACCTTCCAGCTGCGGGCAGCGCCGCCGGCGGCATCGCACGAGTGCACCATCGCCCCAAGGCTGTCGATCCAATAGAGGCGCTGTTCCGCGACATCCCACAGCGGCCCCTCGCCGAGTTCCGCGTGGGCATCGATCAGGAGCTCGATGCGCACCATGGTTTTTCGCTCCGATTTCAGAAATTGACCCTGTCGGCCCCCTTCAGTGACAGAATCTCGCGCGCATCGTCGGGCGTTGCAATGTCAAGCCCGAGGCCCTGGATGATCTGCTGCGCCATACGCACCTGCTCGGCGCTGGAGGCCGCGAGCTTGCCGGGACCGGACCAGAGCGAATCTTCGAGTCCGACGCGCACGTTGCCGCCCATCGCCGCCGCCATCGCGGCAATCGGCATCTGGTTGCGCCCGGCGCCCAACACCGACCATTTGTACTGATCGCCGAACAAACGGTCGGCGGTGCGCCTCATGTGCATCACGTCCTCGGGATGGGTTCCGATGCCGCCGAGGATGCCGAATACCGTCTGCACGAAGAGCGGCGGCTTGACAAGGCCGCGGCCGAGGAAGTGAGCGAGGTTGTAGAGATGGCCGACATCGTAGCATTCGAACTCGAACCTGGTGCCGCTGTCGCTCAGCGTGCGCAGCACGAATTCGATGTCCTTGAAGGTGTTGCGGAAGATGAGGTCGCGCGAGGCTTCGAGCGCCGGCGCCTCCCAATCATGCTTGAAGCTCTTGTAGCGCTCGAGCATCGGAAAGAGGCCGAAGTTCATCGAGCCCATGTTGAGCGAGGCGACCTCCGGCTTGAAGGTCTCCGCCGGCTTCACCCGTTCCTGCACGGTCATGAACGGCGCGCCGCCGGTCGTGATGTTGATGACCGCCTTCGTCGCCTGTTTGATGCGCGGCAGGAAGCGGCCGAAGGCTTCGGGCGACTGGTCCGGCCTGCCGGTCTGCGGATGGCGGGCGTGGAGATGCACGATTGCCGCGCCTGCCTCAGCGGCGCCGACTGCGGCATCGACGATCTCGTCCGGCGTCACGGGCAGGTGCGGGGACATCGACGGCGTATGGATCGCCCCGGTGACGGCGCAGGTGATGATGACTTTGCGGGTGGGCATTGCAACGTGAGCCTTCCAGGTAGACACCTTCTCCCGCTTGCGGGAGAAGGTGCCCGGCGGAGCCGGGCGGATGAGGGCGCCGCGGGATGAGGCACCCGGCGTCGAGCCAAGCTCTCAATCATTCACCCGCGCGATCGCCTGACGAATTCGATCGAGCACAATATTGCCGCCGCCGATTATGACGTCATTTGGCAAGCGCAAGACGCGGTATGCGCGCTCGCGCAGCCAATCGTCACGGCTTGCATCATACAGCCTGCGCTCGTCCCGCTCATGCGGCGCTCCGTCAAGCTCCAGGACGAGCCGATGCTGCACGCAAAGGAAGTCCATCACGTACGGGCCGAGGGGAACCTGCCGTCTGAATTTGATCCCATCAAGCGCCGATCCGCGCAGGGTTCGCCATAGCATGGTCTCGGCGTGGGTCATATTCCGCCGCAGACGTCGCGCGAACGCCAGCTGGTTTTCGGATGTGCGTCTGGCCATGTGCCGCTTCCGTAAGCAACTTCGGTCGAGATTCCTTGCCCAGGGCCCTCATCCGCCCGGCTCCGCCGGGCACCTTCTCCCGCGAGCGGGAGAAGGGGTTCTCGCTACCGTCACGAGCCGATCTCGCGCGCCGCCTTGCGCTTATGTGCCGCGAGCGCCATCAGGCGGCGGTCGCGCCAAGCCTGGCGCTCGCGCAACGCATTGGCCGCGAGCCGCTTGCGCCGTTCGGCCTCGATCGTCTCCATGACCGGACCGTTCCAGTCGACGCGCCGCTGCATCGCCGGGAACAGGTTCTCATAGATGCGCTGATAGCGCTCGACATAGTCACGCACGCCGCCCGGTGCATTGAGGTCGATTGTCTCGAACGGTCCCATGAAGGACCAGCGCAGCGCCAAGCCCTCGCGGAGGCCGATGTCGACGTCTTCGACGCTGGCATAGCCGTCGGCAACGAGCCGGAAGGCCTCTTCCAGGAGCGCGCCCTGCAGGCGGTTCATGACGAAGCCGTCGAGCTCGCGCTTCATTACGATGGGGGCATGGCCGGCGGCGCGCAGGAACTCGGCCGTGCGCCCCACCACCTCCGGCGACGTCCAGGGCGCCGGAACGACTTCAGCCGCCGGGATGACATAGGGCGGGTTCAGCGGGTGCACGACGAGGCAGCGCGCGCGTCCGGCGAGGGTGTCGGTGAATTTCGAGGGCAGGATGGCCGAAGTCGAGCTGGCGATGACGGCTCCCGGCGGCGCGGCGCGATCAAGCTGCGCGAAAATCCGGCGCTTGACTTCGACGTCTTCGGGCGTGCTTTCCTGCACATGACTGCAGCCCTCGACGGCAGCTTCGAGCGTTGCGGCAATGCGTATGCGCGCCCGCACGGCTGCAGGCGTCGCGCCGGCAAGCAGATCGCCCTGGGCAAGATCGGGAAGGAGCGTCTCGATGTAGGCAAGCGCGTCGGCTGGCGCGCTTGCGGTGGCGTCCCACAGCGCCACCTCGTGGCCGGCGCGCGCAAAGCTGATCGACCAGGCGCGGCCGACGAAGCCAGTGCCGATGATTGCAACCCTGCTCATCGCCTCGCCTCCTCACAACGACTCGACATTGCCGCACACCCCGATCGATTGGCCTGAAATATTCCGCCCGGCGGTGGACACGAGGAACAGCACGGTCGCGGCGACGTCCTGCGCCGTCACCATGCGCCGCAGGGAGACGCGGTCGAGATAGGTCTTTTCCATCTCTCCGTAGGAGACACCGAGCTGCCCCGCCCGCGCGCGGATCACCCCTTCCATGCGCGGCCCGGAGACGATCCCGGGCAGGATGGCATTGACCCTGATATTGGCAGGACCGAGTTCCTTGGCGAGGCTCTGCGTCAGGCCGATCACGCCCCATTTGGCGGCCGAATAGGGTGTGCGGAACGCGTAGCCGAAGCGCCCGGCGGCCGAGGACATGTTGACGATCGAGCCGCCGCCTGCGGTCTTCAGCATCGGCACGCCATGGTGGGCGCAGAGAAACTGGCCGGTCAGGCAGATTTCGATCGTGCGCCGCCAGTCGGCCGGCGCGATCTCGTCAACGCCGCCGGTCGGGCCGGCAATTCCGGCATTATTGACCAGCACGTCAAGGCCGCCGAGGCCCGAGCGGACATCGGCGAACAGGCCCTCGACGTCGGCTTCGCTCGACACGTCGGCACGGCTTGCTCCGGCTTGCGGGTGAGTTTTGCGGAAGTCGGCGAGGAACTCGTCGGAAATGTCGCAGATATGGACGCGGGCGCCATGGGCGATGAGCGCGTCGGCGATGGCGCGGCCGATGCCCGACGCGCCGGCCGTGACGAGAGCGCGGGTTCCTGGCGAAACAGGGCTGATGGACGGCGAGGTCATAGGCCGGGACTCCGGTCAGGCCCGGCGCTCGCGCAGCGCCATCACGGCGCCAAGCACGACAAGGCCGAAGAGGATGGCGCGGATGGCGTAGGGCAGCGTGGTCCCCGATAGCAGCGTCTGCAGCGCGGTGAGCAGGAGCACGCCGCCGAGCATGCCGAGATAGTGGCCACGCCCGCCGGTGATCAGCGTTCCGCCGACCACCACGACGGCGATCGAGGGAAGCAGATATTCATCGCCCATGCCGAGGCTCGCCTGGCCGGAAAAGCCGGTGAGGAGCGAGCCGACGATCGCCGAGCTCAGGCCCGAGAGCATGTAGACCTTGATGAGCGTCGGCCCGACGGCAACGCCGGACAGGACGGCTGCCCGCTCGCCGTTGCCGGCCGCGTAGATGCGCCGCCCGAAGGGCGTCTTGTCGAGGAGCAGCACGGCGGCTGCCACGAATACGAGGATGAAAAGCACGACGGGCGTCACGGGCCATTCCTGGCTGGTCATGAACCAGCGCAGGATCGGCGCCGAGAAGCCGGCCGGCGTGCCGTTGCAATAGACGAGCGCCAGCCCCTGCAGGATGCCGTTGACGGCAAGCGTCATGACGATTGGCGAGATGCCGAGGACGACGATGCCGACGCCGTTGACGAAGCCGATCAGGAGGCCGATCAGCAGGACCAGAGGCAGCGCATAGAGTAGCGCGGCGTCGGACCCCTTGAGCATGCCGGCGAGCAGGATGCCGCAAAGCCCGATGGTCCACGGCAGCGACAGGTCGAGCCCGCCGGTCAGGATGACGGAGCCCTGACCGAGCGCCAGAATGGCCAGGAACGAGGAGAGGACGATCAGCGAATCGTAGTATTTCCAGCTGAAAAGGGCGTTGCCGAGCACGAGCTGGGTCGCCACGACGACGAGCGCGAAGCATACATAGGCCGGCGCAGTGAAGCGCAATGTCTCGGCATGGCGGGCGAGAAACGACGGCATTGCAGAAGGCGCGCGCGCCGCAGCCGTGCCAGTGCGGGGCGGCAGGGCCAGCCGCTGTTCCGGGCCGTGCCTTTGCGAGGGCAGCAGGCCCGCCCGATAAGCCCGCCAGCGCGTCAGGGCATGGCGCAGGTGATGGGCGAGAACCGAGTTGCGGCTGATCGAGGCGCCCAGGACCGCCAGGATCAGGATCGTGCCTTCGGCAACCGACGAATAATAGGCCGAGACGTTGAGCACGAGCAGGATATTGACGACCATCATCAGAATGTAGGCGCCGATGATCGAGCCGAACGCGCCGCCGCGCCCGCCGCCGAGACGTGTTCCGCCGACGACTACGGCGGCGAAGACCTGCACGAGCATCGGATTGCCGACAAGCGGATCGCCCGATCCGGTCTGGGCACTGATGTAGACGCCACCAAGTCCATAGCAGCCGCCCGCCAGCACATAGACGAGGAATTGCGTCAAGGTGGTGGGAACGCCGGCCGCCTGCGCCGAGTCGAAATTGCTCCCGATGGCGTAGATCGCCACGCCGAGGCGGGTGCGCTTCAGCCATAGCCACAAAATCACGAGTGCGGCGAGCAGGACGACCGGTTTCGGCAGCAGGTTCGGCACCGCATCCCCGATCAGCGCCTCGCCGAGGCTAGAGGCAACGAGGCCGCCGGGCTTGTCCATCACGAGGAGCGTGACGCCTTGCAGGATGAACATGGACGAGAGCGTGACGACGATCGGCTGCAACCGCAGGACGGCGACGAAGAAGCCGTTGAAAGCGCCCGAGAGCAGCCCGATGCCAATCCCCGCCGCCGCCAACAGGAAGGGCGAAGTCGCCGGATCGGGCAGGATGGTTGCCAGAGTGACGTTGACGAGTGATACGACGGCGCCGGCCGAGAGGTCGAAGCCTCCGGAGAGGATGACGAGCGTCTGGCCGACGGCGGTGATGGCGAGCGTCGCCCCGCTCGTCGCCATAGAGGCGAGATCGTAATAGCTCAGCGGCGCAGAACCGATGCTGGCGATGATCGCCAGACACGCGACGAACACCACGCAAGCAATGATCAGCGGGCGGTAGCGGCCGATGCGAACGCGCTGCACCAGAGTGAAGCGCGGCTGGCCGTAGGCCGTGGCATTCGAGGCCTGATGGCTCATGCCGGCATCCCCGGCTCATGCGAGCCGAGCGCGGCGCGCGCAATTGCCTCCTCGCTCACGTCCGCCCCCCCAAGCTCGGCCGAAATCGACCCGGCGTAGAAGACCAGCACACGGTCGGCGAGATGAACGAGTTCGGGGATCTCGGTCGAATAGAACAGCACC
>JAFAME010000492.1 GCA_019233695.1 Methylobacteriaceae bacterium | reverse complement strand
CGCCGGCGGCCCAGATGCCGACCGCCCGTCCGCGCTCCCTTTCGTCGGGATAGGCATGATTGAGAAGGGCGAGCGAGTTCGGCACGAGAACGGCCGCACCGACGCCCTGCATGGCGCGGGAGGCGATCAGGATCGCCGCGGTCGGCGCCAGCGCGCAGGCGAGCGAGGCCGCTGTGAAGATGGCGAAGCCCGCCATGAAAATCTTCTTCGCGCCGAAGCGATCGCCCAGCGCGCCGGCCGTCAGGATCAGTGCCGCAAACGTGATGGTATAGGTGCTGACGACCCATTGCAGCTCAGCGACGCCACCGCCGAGCGAGCCGCCGATGGTGTTCAGGGCCGTATTGACGATCGTGACGTCGAGCTGAACGACCCCGTAGCCGAGGCTCATTGCCGCAAGCGTCAACGATTTCGCCAGGGTTGAGCGATCGCCCCTCATCGCCGCGTCTCGCGCGGAAGCAAGATCGGCCGTGCGGGCGTCTGCGTTGCGTTCGGCCGCGCTCGGCCGCGCCTTGTCGAGCATGGTGCAGCTCCCGAAGAAGCTTTGATGACCGCCGGGTCAACAGGGTGCGAACGGTGTCGCGACTACCCGGTTTTGTTGCGCGGACAACCCGCGGTGCGTGTCCGTGGTTCCCGGCGATTGCCCGCAGCGAAGGTGCGGGGTCAGGAGAAGCGGTTGAAGTCCCTACGTAAATCTCCGAATCACCAAGGCCCGTTGTCGCGGCCGAGGCTCGCCGGCCTCAGAGCACGCCGTGACGCTCATAGACCTCGCGCAACAGCCTCCCTTCGAGGAGCTCCTGGCGCGTATTGGTCTCCGAAACGACCTTTTCGAGCGCCCCCCGGATCACCTCACGCTCACGCGCCGCAGGGATCACGACGACGCCGTCGACGTCGCCGAAGATGCAATCGCCCGGGCAGACCAGAACGCCGCCGCACTCGATCGGCACATCCATTTCCATCATCTTGGCGCGGCCGCGGCTGTCGAGCGGGCCGATGCCGCCGTGGAACACCGGAAATCTCATGTCGCGAATCTTGCGCACGTCGCGGACGAGCCCGTCGGTCACGCAGCCGGCCGCCCCTCGGCAGGCGGACGCGGTGCTCAGCAGTTCGCCCCAGGGCGCGATCCGGTCGGTCGGCCCGCCGCATGCGATGACAGCGACGTCGCCCGGCTTCAGGTCATCGATCAGCGCGATCTCGAGGTCGTAGGGGTTTTCGCCCTCTGCGACGTGATAGACCGGCATGTAAAGGCCGGTCCGCGCGCGTCCGAACAGCACCGATGCCTCATCGAGCGGCCGGATGAACGGGCGCATCGCCTGCTTGAAGAGGCCGAGCTGGTCGAGCACGTCCGACAGCACGGCGGAATAGAGCGTCGACCTGATCGTCTCGGGCGAGATCGGCGATGCGGCCGAAATGTCGTCTGGCGGCATGGAGGGTTCCTTCGTCCTTCAGCCCGCCTTTCTAGTTCATCGAGTGCGGCTTGTCCCGCACGCCGCGCCCGAAGCGAACGCGCAGATCGATGCCTTTACCCATCCTCGGCAGAACCGCGATTTGCATGCTATGAGCCGATCGGGTGCGGTGCCGGACGGAGCGGGGATGAATGCGGTTTGCGGTCGATACCGGCGGCACTTTCACGGACCTCCTCGTCGAGGATTCCGCCGGGCGCCTCAAAATGTACAAGGCGCCGACGACGCCGCACGATCCCGTGGCGGGCATGCTCGACGCCTTGCGGATGGCGGCAACCGATGCGGGGCGCCCGCTTGCCGACTTCCTGCGGGAAGGCGACATGCTCATTCACGGCACCACGCATGCAATCAACGCGATTCTGACCGGCAATACCGCGAAGACCGCCTTCCTCACCACCATGGGACATCCCGATACGCTGGTGTTCCGGGAGGGCGGCCGCAACGACGTCTTCAACTTCGCGGTCGCCTATCCGGAGCCCTATGTGCCGCGCGCGTTGACCTTCGAGGTGCCCGAGCGCGTCGTCGCGGACGGGACGATCCGCACCCCACTCGACGAGACGGCAGTTGTTGCCATCATCGACAAGCTGAGGGCAAAGCGGGTCGAGGCGGTCGCCGTCTGCCTGCTCTGGTCGATCGTCAATCCGCTCCATGAGGAGCGGATCGGT
>JAFAME010000434.1 GCA_019233695.1 Methylobacteriaceae bacterium | reverse complement strand
CGACCGCTCCGTCGGCCTGGATGCCGTTGCAATCGATGAGCGCGACGAGATTGTCGAGGCCGAAATGGGCGCCGGCCATGGCCGCCTCCCAGGTGGCGCCCTCCTGCATCTCGCCGTCCGACAGTTCCACGAAAACGCGTGCGGCCGAGCCGTCGAGCCGCAGGCCGAGAGCCATGCCGATCCCCTGGCCGAGGCCGTGACCCAGGGAGCCGCCGATGATCTCGACCCCGGGGGTGGTGTCGAGCGTGCTCATGTCGAGACGGCTTCCGTCAGCGCCGTAAGTGGAAAGCTCGCTCAAAGGGATCACGCCGCATTCGGCAAGCGCGGCCCACAGCGCGATCGAATAATGGCCCGTCGACAAAAGGAATCGGTCGCGGTCCGGCCAACCGACGTTTTGGGGATCGTGCCGCAACTCGTGGAAATAGAGGGCGGCCAGGAGATCGGCGACGCCGAGGCCCTGGCCGACATAGCCCTGACCCTGGCCGCGCGCCATCGCAAGGACGTGGCGGCGCAGGTTTTTCGCCCGCAGGCGCAGCGCCTGCAGATCCGGGGTCCCAGCGTGGAGGTTGTCGCGCAAGCTCAGTCCTTGTCGAGGCCGCCGCTGATGTTGAGCCGCTCGGCGGTCACATAGTCGGGCGCATCGAGGGCGAGCCAGATGACGGCCGCGGCCACCGTCTCGCAGTCGGTGCGTCGCCCGAGCGGCACCCGCCGCGTGCGCTCGGCGAGGAACGCCTCGATGTCCTCGCGCCCTTCGAGCTTGGCAAGGTCGGCCTCGGTCGAGCGCTGCATCTCGGTGTCCATCATGCCAGGGGCGACGCTGTTGACGGTGACGCCGTAGGGCGCCAGCGCGACCGCGGCCGCGCGCGTGACCGAATCGACGCCCGCCTTGCTTGCCGCATAGGCGGCGTAGTTCGGCAGCGCCATGCGGGAAGCGGGCGAGGTGATGTTGACGATGCGCCCGGCGCGCTGCTCGCGCATGACCCGCCCGGCGGCGGCGCAGGCCAGCGCCAGCGCCTTGACATTGATCGCGAGGGTGCGGTCCCACATGGCTTCGGTCATGTCGAGGAACGCCTCGATGCCGCCGTAGCCGGCGTTGTTGACGAGCACGTCAAGCCGGCCCCAGGCCGCGCAGACTTCTTTGACGGCCTCTTTCGGCGCGCCGTTGCAGGTCAGATCCTTGCCGATCGCGAGCGCTGCGGGACCGGCCTTGCCGCAGAGCACTGCCGTCTCCTGCGCGGCGGTGGCGTTAAGATCGAGCACGCCGACCGCGCAGCCGCGCCGCGCCGCCTGCAGCGCGATTTCGCGGCCGAGCCCACCTCCCGCGCCCGTGACCAATACCGATTTCACTTAGCCAATCCCGAGGCCCGAAGCGGCCCGAAGCGCGGCAGTGGTACCGTTGTCATCCGGCGAGTGTCAAGGAGGGCAGGCAGCGGGACGGATGCGCCGGCGCGCTTGCGCGCTCCCCATCGCTGTGGCACAACCGCAGCGCTTTGAACGCTGGGGCCGCAAGGTGTCGTGCGCGCCCCCTCGCCGAGCGTCAGGGCTGCCGTAGCTCAGTGGTAGAGCACCCCCTTGGTAAGGGGGAGGTCGTGAGTTCAATCCTCCCCGGCAGCACCATAGAGACGGCGTTGTCGATCTTCCTTAGCAATCGTTCGCTGGGCGACCGGTTGCCTACGCCCTGTAGACTCCGGCTGGGCGACCTTCTCCCACTTCCGCTATTGGGGCAGCGTATATAAAATCGCGTCTGTCCAGTGGCTTCATGCGGCCTTAGGAAATGACAAGCAAAGCTGCCCATCGATGAGACGCGAGATGCAAAGGTGAGCAGACCGGCTGGTCTTCCTGATTTCCGAAAGCCACCGCTGATCGAAGTCGTCGTGGGCGTCCAGTTCGATGTCCCGAGAGGCTATGAGAGCTTTCGCGCGTACCAGGTATGGCAGCTATTTTCCGCGAATTTTCCCGAGATCCAAGAGCTCCCTCCCCTTCAGCCAACGTTCGAGACATTCGGTCTTCCGGTTGGGCCGCCCTTTGGCTTTGCGGTAGGCCCCCTCGCCAGCCGGCTTTGGTTCTTATCGCCGGCACGCGATGAGTTGATCCAGTTTCAGAGCGATCGATTGTTGCACAATTGGCGCAAGGTTGGAGATCACGAGTACCCACGTTTCGAGAGAATCGCCTCCAAATTCGCTGATGAACTAGAGAAGCTGGAGCGATTCTTCGCCAGCCTGCACCCCCAGGCACTGCTCGTGCGCCAATGTGAGGTAAGCTACGTAAACCACATTTGGGTGCCGGGCCCGAACACACTCCGGGTGGCAGACTGGCTCTCATTTATTTCATTTCCCGCGCCTGAACCGGACGATTTCACGGCTACTTTCCGGCGGACCATCCTGTCGCCAAGCGGTCAGCCTCAGGGGCGATTAATTTGCGAAGGCGCTACTGCCCTCGATCCCGACGGGAAGAGGTTTGTCTCACTTACTTTGACGGCCCGCGGCGCGCCGACCTCGCCTGACAAGGAGCGCGCTCTTGAGTTTCTCGCGCGAGGCCATCAAATCATCTGCGAGACCTTTGTTGAGGTCACAACCGATTCGGCACAAAAGGAGTGGGAGAGGATCCAATGAGCGGACTGCGGCAATCAATGCTGGCGGGCAGTTCCTCAGTCTTGAGCGAAGCATCCGTTGTCGAACTGCAGCCCCGTGGCGCGCGACGCTTGATATCGGATCGTTCTCTCGCGTGGGCCGATGCAGCCAAGAACCGCCTGGATCATCTGTGTCAGCTCCCTGTTGGGTGGGACGGATACGGGGCCGGCCCCGTGAGGTTCAGCGTCGCGCGGTTTGCCTACGAGATGCTCCGGTCGATCTGCGGCCCTGATACGCCGCCTCCGAGCATCGTCCCTGGACCGTCTGGCGATTTGCAAGTCGAGTGGCATCTTGAGTCGGGCGACGTCGAGCTTCACGTGCGAGCGCCGAACGACGTCCATGCCTGGCGGCAAGCACCGGACGCCGGCGAAGAGTGTCTGGACCTGAGAAACGATTTCACCGACCTCGTCCGGTGGATCAAGGAGCTTGGGGGGTCCTTGAGTGCCGCTAACGCCGCCGCCGCGTGATGGAAACGGAGACGTCGTCCCGCACGATCATCCGGAAATTGGCGACGATGACCCGGTAATAAGACGCATCTCTCCAGAGCACGTCGTGCCCGACCCAAAGGCGGGCACCGGTCGACGGATATCGACGATGGCTTTCCAGCCGTCGTCGCATGGCAACAAAGGGATGTCTATTGATATCGAAGTTTTGATTCTCGAGGCGCAGCTTGACCCCAAATCTTTCGTAACAAAGCCGCCGTTCATTGGCTCCGTCTGGTTCACCGCCCGAACGCTCCGCAACGAAACGCTGAAAGTGGGTTACGACCCTCTGGAAGATAACCCGTATCATGGCGAAGTCTGGGGGAATTTCACTGTCAGTCGGAAGAAGCGTCTCCTGGAAGCAGCGCGATGGTATGTTGAGATCGACGGCGTCGCCCTCCATCTGTAGTGAGGTCGCCGCCGTGATAGAGCAGCGCAGCGCACCAGATGCGCCGCCGACGTGCCGTGTTTCGGGCACCTGTCTCTCAATCAGGTCGCTGCGATGGTAAGGAGTGCCAAACTATAGCTGAGAAAATCGCCTCTGTCGGCCGCCGCCTCGACATGCTTATGCCACAGACATCAACTGTCTTGTGCGAGTCATGCTGCTTGTATTGTGGCTCGTCGAGACCTGCGCATGCTGCGCGCACTGATGATATTCGCCGGCGTCGCGATCCTGAGCGGGTGCGCGCCGTTCGAAGCTGCGCCTGACGCCGGCAGCGTGCCTCAGGATGCACGCGCCGGCGTGCCGCAGGACCAGCGGGCGGCGGCAAAACAGGTCAAGGTGTTTGCTGCGGGCACCCAGGCGCCGGCCGGAACGACGGTGCTCGGCGCCGTCGACGCTCAAGCCTGTCGGTCGCTCCTGGCAAACGGCTCCGACAGTCAGGCCGATGCGCTGCAGCAGCTGCAGCCCAAGGCTCTCAAGATGACCGCCAACGCCGTCGTCAACGTCACCTTCAATACCGGCCAGAAAAACGGACTCAGCACCGATTGCTGGGAAACCGTCACGGCCTCCGGCTCCGCGGCGGTCACGCCGAACTGATCCGCTGCACCCATCCGGCCGAAGGTCGGTACCGCGGCCGCATGGCACCACAAGCTGTGGTGGCACGAGAAGGGCAGTGAACGGTCCTCGATGAGTGGCGATCGTCATCCCGGAAACGCAACGCGCTCTCCGGGACCCGGAGACAGGCCCCTAAAGGGTGCCTATTCCGGATTTCCCGCTCTGCACCGCGGCGCGGCGCTCCGGCCGGGATGTCACCGCAGCTAATCGCCCGATTTCCCGTTGAAATTTGAACAATCGTTGCGATGAGCGCACGATGCCTCCGGGGAGGGAGATTCGCATGCCGAACTGGGCGGAAGTCGTCGCGGCGCTTGCGGCGGTCGTCACTGCGCTGACCGCAATGTGGGCAGCCAACACCTGGCTCTACACGATCAAGAGCCAGCGTGCCGACGACTGCCTGAGCGCTGCCCACGCCTGGCGCGCGGCCATCAATCGTTGCCTCTCGCTCAAAGAGCGGTTGGAGGGCAAGAAGGAAGACGCCGAGGCGGCAGGAACAAATCTCGGCGACGTGTGGAGCGCGTATGACCGAGCTTGGGAGTGCTGGGATCGATTCAACCAGGCCTTCGTCGTGGCGCGCCGCTATCGCAAGGATTTGGACGTGGACGAGCCAACCCGCATGTCCGGCATTCTTTTCGAGATCAGGGATGCTATCCGATACGGGCGACCCGCCGGCGAGGTGGTCCAGGCCGACATGGTCGCAAAACTGAAGGACGTCAGAATGCGCATGAGCATCATCGTTGCGGGGCTGACATCCAAGCTCGGCGACGAACCTTCGTCCTGAGCAATTCGGCCCAGAGTGTCACTTGGGATGCCGAGCGCGCGAGAACGCATGCAGATTGACGAGACCGCTTCGCAGGAAACGATGTCCTGGTGGCAGCGCGGGGTGATCTACCAGATCTATCCGCGATCTTTCCAGGACAGCAATGCCGACGGGATCGGCGACCTCGACGGGATCATCGGCAGGATCGGATACCTCGCCGAGCTCGGCATCGACGCGATCTGGATTTCCCCGATCTTCCAGTCGCCGATGGCGGACTTCGGATATGACATCTCCGACTACCTTGCCATCGACCCATTGTTTGGTGACCTGCCGGCCTTCGACAGGCTGGTGACGGAAGCCCACCGACTTGGGCTCAGGGTCATTCTCGACTATGTCCCGAACCACACCTCCGATCGCCACCCCTGGTTCATCGAAAGCCGCTCGTCACCTACCAATCCGAAACGCGACTGGTACATCTGGCGCGATGCCGGGCCGGACGGCGGCTCGCCGACGAACTGGATATCGGAGTTCGGCAACAGCTCCTGGACCTGGGACGGCAGGACGGGCCAATTCTACTATCACGCGTTCCTTCGTGAGCAGCCCGACCTCAACTGGCGCCAACCGCAGGTCAGGGCCGCGATGCTCGATGTCCTGCGCTTCTGGTTCGCGCGAGGCGTCGACGGCTTTCGCGTCGATGCCATCCACCATCTCATCGAGGACGCCGAGTTCCGCGACAACCCCATAAATCCGCAGTGGCGCGAGGGAAGGTCGCCGGCCCGACGCCTTCTGCGCGTCCACACCATCGACCAGCCCGAGGTCCACGACGCGATCGCGGACATGCGCCGCGCCGCCGAGGAATGGGGCAGGGACCGCGTGCTGATCGGGGAAGCCTATCTGCCGATCGACCGGCTCGTGACCTATTACGGCGCCGAGCTCGGCGGCTTCCATCTGCCCTTCAACTTCCACCTGATTTCGACGCCATGGACCGCGCCTGCCGTCTCGGCGCTCATCGAAGCCTATGAGAAGCAGCTGCCGGCCGGCGGCTGGCCGAATTGGGTGCTCGGAAATCACGACCGCTCCCGGCTGGCAACGCGCGTCGGCGAGGCGCAGGCCCGCGTTGCCGCCGTGCTTCTCCTCACCTTGCGCGGAACGCCGACGATCTATCAGGGCGAGGAGATCGGCATGGGCGATGTCCCGATTCCGCCCGAGAGGGTGCGGGATCCATGGGAGAGGAACGTACCGGGGCTCGGGCTTGGTCGCGACCCGGTGCGCACGCCGATGCAGTGGGACTCGACGCCGAACGCCGGATTCAGCGCCGTCGAGCCGTGGCTGCCGGTGAGCGGCGACTTCGCCCGCCGCAACGTCGCCGCGCAGAGTGCCGATCCGGGATCGATCCTGTCGCTCTACCGATCCTTGCTGGCGCTGCGCCGTGCCGAGCCCGCCCTCAACATTGGGGCCTATGTACCGGTCCTCACGACGGAGCATGTGCTGGCCTACGAGCGCCGGCACGATGAAAGCCGGCTGCTCGTCGTTCTCAACTTCACCGGGCAGGCCGCGCAGGTGGAGGCAGGCCGGGGCCGCGTCCTCATCTCGACGGGCGCTCGCCGGAGCGGCGAAGAGATCGGCGCAACCTTGTCGATTGGCCCTGACGAGGGTCTCGTCGCAGAACGCTTAGCCTGACACACGGCCCACATAGGACAGCGGTCGCATTGCGGACGATGGAGCCAATGTCACTCACTTCAGCGCAGCGGCTCCATCGCCTCAAAAGACGGCTCATCGAACTGCACCAGTGGACGGTCGAGAAGGCTGTCGAGCTCGATGGCTGGACCTTCAATGGCGCGCCCCAAAGGCGCGGCGAGCCTTGGCCGACGCGCGACGGCGTGGCGATCTTCAAGCACTCGCCGGTCGCAATCTCCGCCTCATGGCCGCTCGAGCGAACGCGGCTCGAACTCGATCTCGGCGGCGAAGGCCTGGTCCGGATCGACTATTCCGAGGGGAGAACCGAAAGCTTCGGCCTCGACCCCAATCACCAGCGCTTTCGGTTGAAGGCGGGCCGCTTCGCCATCGAGGCGCAGGTGGTCGCGCGATTCCCCTTCGGAACGCCGAACCGCGATGCTCGCCTGAGCCGCGCGAGGCTGGTCCTCATCGAGCTTGAGCTTTGCGGCCTCGTCCTGCGTCTGCAGCAGGTGATCGAGCTTGCGGAGGTGCTCGGCGAGCATGAGGCTGTAGGCCCCGTTCTCTGCGCGGGCGAAGACGCGCTCGGCCGACTCGCATGGCCGACCGCAACCGCCGCCTATGTCGCACGGGTCGCCTCGACCGAGGAGATCCAGAGCATCTGGCAATTGCCGGAAGGGTTGCCGGACGAATCGGCCGGGCTTGACGCCGCCGCCCGCGCCTCGATCTGGGAAGCCGATAAGCTTCTCGTTGCGCACCTCAGGCGCGCCCGCGAGCGCTATCCCCACAACGGCGCGCTTGCGCTGACCGGCCATGCGCATATCGACCTCGCTTGGCTGTGGCCGCTCGCCGAGACCCGGCGGAAAGCGTGCCGCACCTTCCACACCGTGATCGGGCTGATGGAGCGGTATCCCGAGTTCCGCTTCAATGCGTCGACGGCGCAGATCTATGCCTACCTCGAGGAGGACGACCCGAAACTCCTTGAAGCAATCAAGGAGAAGGTCGCCGTCGGGCAATGGGAACCGATCGGCGCGATGTGGGTCGAGCCCGACACCAATCTGCCGACCGCCGAATCTTTCGCGCGCCAGCTGCTCTATGGCCAGCGCTGCTTCGAACGCCTGTTCGGCAGGCGCCACAACGTCTGCTGGCTGCCTGACTGCTTCGGCTTTTCGCCCGCGTTGCCGCAGATCCTGCGTCTCGGCGGGGTGGAGAGCTTCTGCACCACCAAGATGAACTGGTCCGAGACCAACCGGATGCCCTTCGACCTCTTCTGGTGGGAGGGTCTCGACGGCAGCCGCGTGCTGGCCCACTCCTTCAACAATCCCGTCGGCGGTTACAACGCCGAGCTCGGGCCCCGCGCGGTCTGCGAGTCGTGGAAGAATTTCCGCGGCAAGCACCGCCACCCCGAGAGCCTTCTCGCCTTCGGCTTCGGCGATGGCGGCGGCGGCCCGACCGAAGAGATGCTCGAGCGGCAACGGCAGCTCGATGACTTCCCGGTTGTGCCCGCCCTGCGTTCCGTCCGGGTCGCGGAATGGTTCGATGCTCTCGCCGCCAAAGTAAAGAACGAGGGCGACGTCCCGGTCTGGGTCGGCGAGATGTATCTCGAACTGCATCGTGGCACGCTGACCACCCAGGGCAGGACGAAGATTCTCCATCGCCGTGCCGAGCGCGCGCTGATCACGGCCGAGACGCTGGCGGCCATGGCGGCGCTGCTTGGCGCTGACCTGCCGCCATCGCTGGAAGACTATTGGCGGGTCGTTCTGCGCAACGAATTCCACGACATCCTGCCGGGCTCCAGCATACGCGAGGTATATGAGGAGGCGGAGGTCGAGCTGGGCGAGATCGTCGCGGCCGGCCTCAAAATCCAGGGCGCGCAGGTTGCCTGGATCGCCGCAAAGCTTGCCGGCTCGGGCACGAAGCCCGGCATCCTTGTCGTCAATCCCGATCTGTCACCGCGGCCGCTGCGGCTGATTTCCCCGGAAAACCTGCCGAACGGCCAAACGGTCGATGGCGGCAGCGTGCTTGCCGGCAAGACAAGCATTCCCGGGCTCTCGGCGGCGATCGTTCTCGACCCACCCCTCGGCTCCGACCTGACTGTCGCCGACAATTGCCTGGAGAACGCTTACATCCGTGTGGAGCTTGCGAAAGACGGGACGATCACAAGCGTCTTCGACAAGCGCGCCGATCGCGAGGTCATCGCCGGACGCGGCAACCAGATTTGGGCCTATGCCGACAAACCGCGCAGCTGGGACGCGTGGGATATCGAGGAGGACTACGCCCGGCACGGCGAGGAAATCGCCGCGGCGGCGCTCGACATCGTCGAGACGGGCCCGCACCGCGCCGCAATCCGCATTGCACGGCGTTTCCGCGACAGCGAGATCGTGCAGACTGTTCGGCTCTGGTCGAATTCGGCGCGGCTGGAGTTCAAGACCGAGATCGACTGGCATGAGCGCCGCGTGCTGGTGAAAGCCCTGTTTCCGCTCGCCATCCGCTCGGATCATGCGATCTTCGAGTGCGCGGCGGGGGTCGTTCGGCGCCCGACCCATCGCAACACGTCCTGGGACGAAGCCCGTTTCGAGGTGGCGGCCCACCGCTTCGTCGACCTCTCCGAACACGGCTATGGTGTCGCTCTCCTCAACGACGGCAAATACGGCCACCATGCGCTTCACAACGAGCTCGGCATGAGCCTGCTTCGCTCGCCGGTCTATCCCGATCCGCTTGCCGATGAAGGCAGGCAGAGCTTCACCTATGCGCTCTATGCCCATGAGGGCGATTGGCTGAGCGGCGGGGTTCTCGCCGAGGCCGAGGATCTCAACCAGCCGCTTCTTGGTGAGGTGGTGAAGGCCGATGCCGAATCGACATGGACTGCAGCCAGGGTGGGCGGCCTGCAGCTTGGCCTCTGCGGGCTAAAACGTGCCGAGGACGGCGGGGCGCTGATCTTGAGAACCTACGAGCCCGCCGGCGCGCGCGGCAGGGTCGCGCTGTCGTTGCCGCGAGGGTGGCGGCTCGGCGATGAGGTCAATCTCCTGGAGGATCGCATCGGGCCGGCAGATCTATGCTTTTCGCCCTTCCAGATTCGCAGCTGGCGGATCGAGAGGCCGGCGTAGTCCGCCTTCCCATGAGGCCCCGCGGCCATGCCCGGAACGGAGGCCGGGCATGACGGATGGGGCCTGTTCAGCGCCAAATGGCGTACACACGCGAGGACAGCGCCGAGGAGGGCCGTGCCAGGGAGTCCCGTGCCGGTGCGTCCTGCCTCAGAACAGTTCGGCGAACTTCTGGATGTTCGATTTGTCGAAGACGAGCAGGTCCTTGAGATAGGCGCTGCCATCCGGTTCGATCGTCATGTCGCCCATCCTGCCGATCCTGGTCGTGCTGCCCGCGGCACCGGTTGCCTCGCCGCGTGCGATCAGCCCTGCGAGCATCACGGCGGCATAGCCGAGATCTGCCGGATTCCAAAGCTGGAAGGTCTCGGTGATTCCCGCCTCCATGGCGGTCTTCATCTGCGAGGGAAGGCCGTGACCCGTCACGAACACCTTGCCGGCGAGGCCGGCGTCGGCAACGGCCTTGGCCGCCGCGACGATGCCGACCGCGGTCGGCGCGATGATGCCGCGCAGGTTCGGGAAAGACTTGAACAGGCCCTGCGCGGCGCGATAGCTCTTCTCCGGCACATCCTCGCCATAGGCCACGCCGGCAAGCTTCATCCGGTCGTATTCCGGTTTCGCCCATTCCTCCTTCATCTTCCTGATCCACAGGTTCTGCGCGCCTGCCTGCGGGGCGGCCGACAAGATTGCCACATTGCCTTCATGATTCAAGGTCTTGGCGATCATGCGCACGTCATTGGCGCCGACGAGATCGTCATGCGGCACGTTCACGTGAGCGATGCGTCCATCAGGCGCGATGGCGGAATCGAAGGAAAGGACCTTGATGCCGCGTTTCATCGCCTTCTTCGTCGTCGCCACGAGCGCCTCGGCGTTGTTGGCGGCAATGGCAAGAGCATCGACATGCTGGGTGACGAGCGCCTCGATGACCTGGATCTGTTCGGCGACCGCCGGCTTCCTCGGCCCCGTGTAGACGAGTTCGACGTCGCCCAGATCGTCGGCCGCGTCCCGTCCGCCGTCCCGGCAGACATCGAAGTAGCTGGCGCCGGCGACTTTCGCGACAATTGCGATCCGCAGGGGCACCGCGGCGCGGGCCGGCTGCCGAAGCAGCATTGGCAGCAACCCGAAGGCCGCCGCGCCGGCAAACCGCAGCATGTCACGACGGTTGCCTCTCATTTGCTCATCGCTCCCCTCTTCGAGTGGTCCAGTGCGCAGCGCGTTTCGCAAAGCGCCGCCGGCAGCGAGCTTTGCCGTATCCGGGCGCGGAAAGCGAGGCGCAGGCGCTCGGAAAGATCAGAGGTGACAGGGAATTCTACGGGCGCTCGACCTTCGGAGCGCTGTCGGGCTGAGGCCGCGCCGCCTTGGCGTCGGCGTATTCGAGCTCTGCGTCGATCTCCGCGCCGATCAGCACGATGAGGCCGCTGATCCAGAGCCACAGGAGCAGAACGACCGGCGCCGCCAGCGAGCCGTAAGTCGCATCATAGGAGCCGAAATTCGAGACGTAGAACGAGAAGGCGGCCGAGCCGATGATCCACAGTAGCGTTGCAATCGCCGCGCCCCAGGTGATCCATTTCCATTTCGGGTGCTCCTTGTAGGGCCCGAAGCGGTAGACGACCGCAAGCGCGAAGCACACGAGGACCGCGAGCAGCGGCCAGCGCCCGAGCCCGAGCACCGTCTTCAATCCATCGCTGACCGGCAACAGCCCGATCGCCACGGGGAAGATGGCGATTGCCGTGAGGGCCACCATCGCGAACACGACCGCGCCGAGCGTAAGCGCGAGTGCCACGACCTGCTGCGTGATGAAGCCGCGCCGCTCTTCCTGTTCGTTGGCGATGTTCAGGCCCGTCATCAACGAGCTGATGCCGGCCCTCGCGCTCCACAGGGCGAGCACGATCGAGACCAGAAGGGCAACATTCAAGGCCGAGGTGCTTTTGCTGGCGAAGTTCTGCAGAGCGTCGGTCAACAGCTTGAGCGAGTTCGCGGGCAGAAGGCTTGAGAAGCTCGCGACCTGCTCCTGGATCGAGGTCGGGTCGGCGAACAGGCCGTAGATCGAAACGAAGGCGGCGATGGCCGGAAAGATCGCCGTCATCGCATAGAACGCGACCCCCGCCGCCACCAGCGTGAGATTGTCCCGGCCGATTCGCACGACGACGTTCTTGGCGATCTGAACGAGCGTTGCAGGCTCGGCTGTCTTCGTCTCTGCCGCGGGCACCCATTGCGGGCGGGGTTCGGCCTCGAAGGCGACACCCTCTCCCGCGCCGACCACCTGCCGCGCCCGCCTGGCGCTGGTGAGAAGCTCGGCGATGTAGCTCGCCGCGACAAGCCCCGCGATGGCGCCGAAGGTGAGGCGAAGCGGCTCGCCTGGGGCTTGCTGCGAGACGGACGCCATGGTCGGGGCTCCTCAGGTTCCGTGCCGGATCCGGGAGCACAACAACGCCGCACGCTGCGAGGTTCCCGAGGAGGAGCCTGGAACCGTCAACACCGGCCGTTTGTTGCGCAGCGGCAGCGGGACGTGATGGATGACCAACCGATCAACGGACCTCTCCCGCCTTGTCGTTGACAAGGGGTCATTTCGGCGAAGAACGGTTCCTTTTGAAAGCCCCCACACTTTGGAACTTACATCGCGGGCTCGACATTTTCGGTACAGTGTCAGGGGATTTCAAATGGCCGCACGTTCAGTCTGGAAAGGCTACCTCAGGCTCTCGCTCGTCAACTGCGCGGTGGCGCTCTACCCCACGACGACGGAGACCACGAAAGTCCATTTCCACAAGCTCAACCCCCAGACCGGCAATCGATTGCGCATGCACATGGTCGATGAAGAGACGGGCAAGGAGGTTCCCTCCTCCGAACAGGCCAGGGGCTATGAGGTTTCCAAAGGCCAGAACGTCATCGTCGACCAGGAGGATCTCGACAGGATCGCGCTCGAAAGCACCCATGTCCTCGAAATCACGCAGTTCACCCCCCGCGAGGACATCGATCCGCTCTACTTCAACAGGGCCTACTTCCTCGCGCCTGAGGACAAGGCGTCGCAGGAGGCCTTCGGCGTGATCCGGCAAGCCATGGAACGCGGCAAGATCGGAGCGCTGTCGAAGGTGGTCCTCCACGATCGCGAACACATGGTGCTTCTGGAGCCGCGCGACCGCGGGATGCTGGCAACCACGCTCCACTGGCCCTACGAGATGCACGACGAGACGGAGGTGTTCTCGGAAATTCCGAAAGAGGGAAGGATCGAAAAGGACCTTCTTGAGGTTGCCGATACGCTCATCGAGCGAAAGATGGGCAAGTTCGATCCGTCAGAGTTCAAAGATCGCTACGAGGAGGCCCTGCGAGCCCTGGTCAAGGCCAAGCAGGCCGGCAAGAGGCTGAAGCCGATGAAGCCGACGTCGCCGACGAAGCCGGGCAGCATCATGGAAGCGCTGCGGGCAAGTTTGGCCGAAGGCGGTCAAGAAGCAAGGCGGCGGAACCCAGCCCGCGCACGCACGACGCCGGCGCGAGCCCCTCATGCCGGGCGCGCAGCGAGCGCCAAGCGTAAGGCCTCGACGCGATAAGGTCCTGAGGTTCGGCTGGAGACAGGCGCCGGATGCGGGACAAGGAGATACACACATTCCCTTGAGAGCAGAACTGAGAGTTCTGAGCCGCTTGGGCGGCTCTAAAAGCCGCCAAAAGCTCGGTGACGAGCAACCCATCGATTGTCATGCCGTCGAGAAAACACTCCGAGAAGGCGGCGCCGGCCAGATTTGCCTTGGTCACGCGAAGTCCCGACAAGTTCACATCGTGAACCGGCCACCCGGGACATATTTGCGTCGTCGAATGAAGCTCCCGAAAAATTGACGTTTTCGGACGTCGAGCCCGAGAGGTTCACGTTGGAGAATATCGATCCGGACAGCTCGGACTTCCTTGCGTCCAGTCTCGCGCGTTCTTCATAGAGCCTCATGGAAGTCTCCTCGAGCCGTATGCGGCAGCCTCGCTGACGGCCGAATGCCGCAGGGCGTGCACGGCGCTCCACATAGACGAGGTGCGGCGGAAGGCAACCGGCTGCGCCGTCTCGCGGGATATTCCGAAAGAGGGGGACGCGGGCAGCGGCGGACATCGCCGCTCCATTCATCCTGTCGCCCCTTGATACGTGATGAACGCATTCTCCGAGACGTTGGCGCCGTGATGGCCTAGCCCGTGGGGGGGTTGCCGCCGATTGCAGCGGGCGAGTTGGCGACCATCGCGGTGTCGCTCTGATTGGTCGTGGGCGAAAGCAGATCGCAAGAACTTCGGAAAGGCTCTGTCGATGAGGATGCTTGGTGTTTTCCCAGGTTTGCTGTTGCTTCGCAGCTTGGCGCGGGCGTGGGGATGACCAACCATCCCCGACGGGCTATATGAGCAGCATGCGCCTCCTCAACAAGTTCAAGAAGACTTTTCCGCTCGACCGGTTTGTCACGCATTTCTATCCGGTCAACCAAATCGAAAAAGCAATGGCGACCGCCTTCGACATCGTCGCTCCATGAAAGTCGTGATCACGCCAAGCAACCGCTGATCGAACTTGCAGTGCCGTATGGCGGCAGGATGTTCTGATCAGGGGGACGACCTGGTTTCCGGGTGCGGCATTCGGCTTTTGAGGCCATGCCTATCGTTCCGTTGTGAACACCACTGAGCTCGCGGCCGGCTCGGCGTTCCTCCAGGGAAGCCCACCACGAAATTGAAGTTCTGGCATGCTGCCCTGATCGGGCATGGCGCGCGTTGAGTGGTCGCGCGGCTATTCCGCCCTGGCGCGCGTTCCGATGGCGCGCTGACCGAACCATTCCTTTCGCAGCGCTTCCTGTACCAGGGCGCCGACAGCCGGAGAATGGGGACGGCCGCGCACGCTGACGAGACTCACGACCCGCCAAAATTCGGGCTCGATGATGGGTAGCGCGACCACGCCAGGATGTTTTGCTGAATTTGCGGGCAGGAAACCGAAACCAAGGCCGGCAGCGACCATCGACAACGTCCAGTCGTCACGATCGCTCCAGTATTTCGGCGTGCAGGTGACGCCCCGCTCCGCCAAAATTCCGTCGGCATAGCCGGCGAACTCGCAATTGTTGCGGTGTATGTAGTTCTCGCCATCCATCTCCTTGACCCGGACGGCGGTCTGGTTGGCCAATCGGTGCCCGGTATGCACCGCCATGACCATTCGCTCCCGGAAAAGCGGCAGCACGTGCGTGCGCTCATCCGGCTCCCCTCCAGGCAGGGCATAGATGGCCAACTCCAGCTGACCCTCAATCACTCGAGACCGCAGGCTCTTGGCATCAGAGTCGCCAAGGTGGAGTTCGATGCCGGGATGACGGGTCCTGATGGCACCGATCAGATCGATGAACTCGTCCGGTGCGACCGTGCTCATGATGCCGAGCCGCAGGGGAGTGCGTTTGAGCTTTCCGTATTCCTGCGCAAGCATTTTTGTCGACAACGCGGCATTGTCAATGTTCTTCAAGTGAGGGTGCACCATGTTGCCCAACTCGGTCAGGTGGGTATTCTGGCGCTCGCGATGAAAAAGCGGGCCTCCGAATTCCGCTTCGAGCAGCTTGATGGCGCGGGTGAGCGACGACTGCGCGACGTTGCAGCACTCCGCGGCACGCGTGAAATTCAGCTGTTCCGCCACGGCCAGAAAGTACCGGACTTGATGCATCTCCATGGCTGACCCCGAAACGCGGAAGGGGACTAAAGCCCTTGCCCTGGACACTCTACACGATGCAGGTTTGATGTCGCGCCAAAGCTGTCGCTACCGTCGCATATAGGGGACCGGGGAGCCGACTGCGGACTCCGCCAGGCCCTTGGCGCTCGCGGGCTCTGACGGTGATTGTGCGCCAGACAACGAGCCTGCGACCGACCACCGATTCCATGAAGCCGATCCTTGTCACCCCGGAAGCCGCCCTTGCGGCTATCCAGGATCCGGCACCAGATCCCGGCTCTCCGCTTCGCTCCGGCCGGGATGACATGAATATGATTCGAGTCTGCGAAACGCTCGACCACCGGGTGGCACGATGAAAGGCATGGCCTATCTTTCCCGATTCGCGCGGTCGACGACAAATGCAAGTCTGCCCGCCATCGCAGCGTTCGACCTCCCACATCTGCGCAGGTGGCAGTGTAACGCAATAATATACTGAGATCACAAATGGTTTACAGGACTGTGATAGTTGCTCACTCTGATCCGGAAGACCAGGAGTTTGCCTGAAGCGATAGCGATAGTGCATCGAAACAATGCACGAAGCCTGCTTGCGACACAAAGTTCGATGGTTTTCTCCTCTGCCGCCTGGTCTTGGCCACGCCGACGCGGGACCACCGCCACGTGCTCAATCTCATCGAGGAGAAACAATATGAAAACGGCCAAGCAATTATCGAGTTGCTCCAGGCATGAACCAGCTCGTACAGCCGCGCGACTGCAATGGGCGCTCGCGGGAGTGCTGCTTGTCGGGGCGACCGGGCTGGCGTTTGCCCAGGAGGCGGAAATCGCTCCCGCTCCGCCGTCGATCGGGGCCGACGTCCCGGCAACCTATTTCGGGCCGGCTCCATCGTCGCACCAGCGCGAGCTTGTCGGTCCCTACCAAGTGCTAAGGTCGGGCAAGGTCGATCTCGACAAGGGGACCGTGACGCTCCCCCTCTACGAGGGCGCCATGAAGGGCGGCGAAACCGTCTGGTACATCGTGACTGACACAGACGACAAGGGGAACGCCGACCAGCTCGGGTTGAATTATTCGCCGAAGCTTACCTTTGCCGACGTCGGCCGCGCTGTACGCAAGGCGACGCTCAACAATAAATTCAAACTTGTCTTCGAAGCGGGCAAGGTCGATTTCTCGCCAAATCGTAGCGCCGTTCCCGGCGATGCACCAAATTATTTTCCGCCAAAGAAGTTCCAGCCGGGATCAGTCGGCGACAAGGATTACAGCCCGCTGGTCAAAATCCTCAATGCCGGCGGGCATATCTACAACGCGCCGATCATCGCCTTCAATGTGTCGGCAGAAAAGCTCAATCAATTCTGTGACGGCAATCCGGACTACAGTGTCGTACACGACAAGGTCGTGAAAATCTGCCCGCGGGACCAGACCGTAACGCTCGCGCTTACGACCGGTTTCAGCTTCGCCAAGCCTGTCCTCTATCTCTCGACCGACACCAACAATCCGCTGACGGCAACGGCCGAGGGCGCGACCTACGCCCCCGGCCTTGAAGACATCCAGGGCGGCGGCGACGACAGCCTGTTCAGCCCGGTCGAGCGCATTTTCGTCTTCGTCAACGGCCCGACGGGCAAGGACAATCCGCAGCGCCAGGGATTGAACAGCGCGCTCGCCGACGGCGCCTCGCCGCTCAACGTGCTTGGCGGCATTCCGACGGTTGCAACGGACTACAGCCCGATCTGGGATTTGAATCCGGCCGTGTGGACGCAGAAGGCGATCGACATGGGCTACCGCTCCAGGCTTACCGAGGAGTTCGCCATCCTCGGCTTCGTCCAGAAGGGCTGGCTCACCGGCATCAACGGCAAGCCGTTCGGCTCGGTCGGCTTCGTCGTGAACTGCCCGATCGTCTACCGCTTCCTGTAGGCCCCATGCTCCCTCGTGCCCGGACTAAACGGGCACGAGGGGCAATGATCCACCGAGGTCTGCCATGCGTCTGGTCACGCGTTTCGCCATTGTCGCGGTTCTCATCCTGAGCATGCAAGCGCTGCCCGCCCGCGCCGCCTCGATCGTCACCGAGTGGCTCGACCAGGTCGTGCCGGATGCGAACGAAGTGGCCTGGGAGCCGACCGTCGGCGCCCGCTTTGTGGCGCTCGTGTACACCGCCATGTACGATGCCTGGGCGGCTTACGATCCGGTGGCGGTCGGCTCCGTGACCGGGTCGGCGCTGAGAGGCCAGGGCGGCACCAGCAATGAGGCGAACAAGCGCGAAGCGCTGAGCCACGCTGCCTATGCAGTGCTGTGGACGCTGGTGCCGCAGCACCGCCATGCGCTCGCGGAATGGATGCAGGCGCTGGGTTATGATCCGAACGCCGAAACGCCGGCCGCACAGCTCGGCCGGCGCGCGGCTCAGGCCGTGCTGGCGGCACGTGCCGACGACGGCGCCAATGCGGGAGGCGATTTTGCCGATACGACCGGCTATGCGCCGAAGGCATCCGGCGCGGCGGCCGTCTGGCAGCCGATCGAGTATTTTGGCAAGCGCCAATTGCCGACGACGCCGCAATGGGGTCGCGTGCTGCCCTTCGCACTCACGCGCGCGGACGAGTTTCGCCCGCCGCCGCCTCCCGCGCCAGGGACGCCCGAATGGGCGCGTCAGATCGATCTTCTGATCAAGGCAAGCGCCGGGCTGACCGATGCCCAAAAGGCTGCTGCCGAGTATTGGGCCCCATGGGGCAGCTCACCGGCGCCCCATCTTCTGGAGGCCACCAAGTTTTTCTCGAACAGCCACGATCTGCGCCTTGACGAGGACGTCAAGCTGTTCTTCGCCGTCACGAATGCCATTCTCGATGCTTCGATCGCGACCTGGGAAGGAAAATACGTCTATGACTACGTTCGTCCGATCACCGCCGTCAGGCGGCTCGGTGACCAAAGGATCACCGCCTGGCACCCGCGCTCCCTGCCTACGGCTTTTGCCTATTCGACGCCGCTGACGCGCGGTAAGGATGCTGCGGCTGCGCCTGCTGGGGTCGGGGAAATGCCGGCCTCGGAATGGGAACCCTACCTGCCTACGCCGTCGTTTCCCGCCTACGTCTCCGGCCATAGCGCGTTCACGGCGGCCTGGGCGCGGGTGATGGAGCTTGCAACGGGCGGGGTCGACCTCGATTTGCGCGCGCGCGTGCACCACCTCTTCGTCGAGCAGCGCGAATTGGCCGAGCCCGTGACATTGTCCTATCCGAGCTTCGCCTCGGCGGCCGAAGCAAGTGGCATGTCCCGCATCTGGGGCGGCATCCACTGGCCTGCCGACAACGAGCAGGGCCAGGCACTCGGCCGCAAAGTGGGGGAGCGGGCCTGGCAGCGCGCCCAGCAATTCTTTCTCGGCACGGCTTGCCCGGCGACGGCCATCCTTGCGGCGCTGCGAACGCCGTTCTGGTTCGCCGACAACGAAGCCTCGGATCCCGCCGCGCGGTTTGCAGCGAACGATGGCCTCGCCGTCGATCTCCCGGCGGGAGGGGCCGGGCTGTGGCGTAGCGGATCGGCCGACGCCATGCCCGCCGGCGACTACGAGTTGCGGGCAACGATCAAGGCCGAAGGCGAGGTACCGGCCACGGTTGCCCTTGCCGTCGAGGCGGGCGAGCCGTCGAGCAAGGACAATCTTTGGAAGGCCGAGGCGGTTCTTGCGCCGCGGCCGGCGACGAGCTTGGCCTTGCGATGGACGAGTGACGGTCTGCGGCCGTTCCGCATTTCTATCGCGGCACGAGCTGGTAGCAGGAACGGACGCGTGATCGTGTCCGCTCTGCAGATGACCCGCATATGGCCGGTCGTGGCAGGATCGGCCCGCTACTATGAGATGAACTCGGCAAGCTTGGCGGGGAATTGATCGCGGAGCGGAAAGACTGGGACTGCTGCCAAAGCGGGCAAACTGGGCGGCAGGATCGAAAGCTCCCCGGATGCAGTTGAACGGGCTTCGACCGAGCGGCAACGTCGAGCCGGTGCCCCGGATCTCAGAGATTCGGCGTAGTCTAGCGAGGGAGCAAATTCGTTTTTGCCAAATCGATCACCTCGTCACCCCGCCCGTTCATCACCGCGCGCAAGACCCATAGGCTGAAGCCTTTGACTTGCTCCGGTGTGATCGTGGGCGGCATCGAAAGCTCCTGCTTGGCGGTCACGACATCGAGCAGCGCCGGTCCATCATGGCATTCATGAGGCGGCCGAGCTCGTGATCGATCAGCGTTTCCTCGTGCAGCGCCCTGCCGATACCCCGAACCACACCACCGAGGATCTGACTGCTCGCGGTCTTCGTGTTCAGTATGCGTCCAGCGGCGACTGCGCTCACAACGCGGGTGACGCGGATCACGCCGAGCTACTCATCCACCTTCACTTCGGCAAAAACTGCCGAATGCGCGTTGTGCGCGCGTGAGAGATCGGCCGCGGGATTGGTGGTTATCTCCCGCTCGATGCGGTCGATGGCGCCCTGCCGCATGGCATCAGCAATCGATACGGCGCGCGAAGGGTACTTGCGCGAGCTGGCCGCGCAGTATTCGGCTGCGTGGCCTATCGTTCCTGTCACTCCGCAGCTCGGGTAGCTTCAAACAAGAACCAGGTGCGCCGCTCGGTCTCGTCGATCCAGTTTTCCAGCAGGCTGGCGGCCGCCACATCGCCGTGCTCGTCGCAAACGTTATGCGCCTCACGAAGGCTCGTAATGAGCTGCTTGTTGTCGTCACGCAGCTCCGCCAGCATGTCCATCGGGGTGACGAACTCCGCGTCATTGTCGAGGACGCGTTGCAAGCGACCGATGTGGCCAATGGAGTGCAGCGTCGTGCCGCCAATTTTGCGTACCCGCTCGGCCAGGGGATCCGTCATGCCGAAAATCTGTTCGGCTTGCTCGTCCAGGAGAAGGTGGTAGTCGCGAAAATGCCGGCCCGACATGTGCCAGTGGAAATTCTTGGTCTTGAGGTACAGCGCGAAGGTGTCGGCGAGCAGCAGGTTCAGTGCACCCGAAATGTCCCGCACGGCGTTCGGCTGAAGGTCGGTGCTGGTGTGGAGCGGCGCAGCCTGCAGCGCCTTGGCGGCTTGAACACTCATCTGTCGTCTCCTTCGCTGTGTCCGTCTTACGGGTGTGGCGGAACGTGTCGATCATCGGAGTAAGACTGCTAGGGAGCCGAGGCTGCCGCTTTGACGACTGCGGCAAGCGCGGCGCTGATTGCGGTCGTTGCTCTCTCGGCCTCATGACCGATCCCGTGCCGTTTCGCGAGCCAGCTCGGGTCGTTGTAGGACAGCCAAGTGTCTCCCGACGCGTCCTGCCAGACCAGCACCTTCAGCGGCAAATCAAGGCCGATCGTCTGCGCCGACTGCATCAGCGGCGTCCCGGCTCTGGCGTTGCCGAAGATCAGGAGCTCGGTCGGACGCAGCGACAATCCTACATCTGCCGCCCCGGCCGCATGATCGATGCGCGAAAACACCGTCATCCCTTTCGCCCTCACCTCGCCCTCGAGCCTGTTCATCGTTTCCTTCGGGCCGCAACCGCTTTTAACAGTCGTCAATCCATCTGCTGCCATAGCCTGCAACCCCCATGCGAACAGGAATGCGGTCAACGCGACGAGTCCGGCCTCCCAGCGGCGCATGCCGATCCTCGCAACTGCACGGACCAACTGGCCCATTTTCGCGGCCCCGCGGTCTGCCGAAACCTTCGCCCGGCGCGGAGCAGCTCGGGGCGGCAGAGCCGACAGCAATCACCCCTTGATAAAGGCGAGCAGGTCCGCATTGACTTGATGCTTGTGAGTTGTGCACATGCCGTGCGGCGCGCCCGGATAGACCTTCAGCGTCGCGTTTTTGACAATCTTGGACGCCAGCTTTGCCGAGGCCACGATTGGGACGATCTGATCATCGTCGCCGTGAAGAAACAGCGTCGGCACGTCGAACTTCCGGAGATCCTCGGTCGTGTCGGTCTCGGAGAAAGCCTTGATGCAGAAGTAGGAGGCCGGAAAACCGGCCATCATGCTCTGCAGCCAGAACGATTCGCGCACTCCTTCCGAGACCTTTGCGCCCGGCCTGTTGTAGCCGTAAAACGGCATGCTGAGGTCCTTCCAGAACTGCGAGCGATCGGCGACGACGCTGGCACGCAGCTGATCGAACACCGCAATCGGCAGGCCCGCCGGATTGCTGTCAGTCTTGAGCATCAACGGCGGGATGGCACCGATCAGCACGGCCTTCGCAACGCGCTTGCTGCCGTGGCGGCCTATGTAGCGGGCGACCTCTCCGCCGCCAGTCGAGTGGCCGACGTGAATGGCGTCCCTCAGGCCCAGCTTTTCGACCAACTCGGCGAGATCGTCGGCATAGACGTCGAGGTCGTTGCCATGCCAGGGTTGGCCCGATCGCCCGTGCCCGCGGCGATCGTGGGCGACGCAGCGATACCCCTGCGAAGCCAGAAAGAACATCTGGTCTTCAAAGGCGTCAGCGCTCAACGGCCACCCATGGCTGAACACGACTGGTTGGCCGGTGCCCCAGTCGTTGAAATAGATTTCAGTTCCGTCTTTCGTGACCATCGTGCTCACGCTTGCTCACTCCGGATCCATATTGGGACCAGCCAGGAAACCTCGCAGGTCACGGGATGTAGGTCGAATACACGTAGTCCTGATCCTTCCTCGGCTGGTGACATGCAAAGCATTGCTTGGCGGGGTCCGTGACCAATGGTTTTTTTGGGTCTCCTCCCGCCAAGGCCTGCCACCCCCAGCCTCCTGTCGAGGCATACTTCTTGTCCTTGACCATGATCACGAGAGCTTTCAGAGCTCCTTCCACGTATGATCCATCAGAGATGCTGAATTCGTGCAGATCATCCAGGAAAATGGTTCCGTCCGGATATGGCCCGCCCTTCTTCAGCGCCGCCTCTCCGGTCGCATTGATGTGGATGATGTGCATTCCTCCGAGCTGGTCAAAAAGCGGGCTCGCTCTGTCGATAACCATCGTGTTGACATGGAACCAATTTCGGTAACCGGCGGGGATGTTGATGTCGCCTGCGGACTCGGCGGCAGACAGTGAGATGACGCCGACGAGGGTCGCCGACACCAAACCCACCTTGGCGCTCGCCAGCACCTGCATCGACCGGGGTCGTAAGATCGATCGGAATATTGTTTGGCCTGCCAGATTCAGACGGGTCATACCATGTCCCTTTTCGTTCCGGATTTGCTCTTGGGAGGCGTGTTGCCGTCATCCGGACGGCAGCTCCGTCTCATGCTGGCCGATTCAGTCGGATCGGCGGGATAGGTGCATCAAAGGCGGAGCAGGTTCCATTGGACGATGGTATCGTCGATACCTTGGGGTCGCCCGGCGAGGAGGCTGGCGCGCCCGTGACATTTGCCGATTGCGGACCTCCCGCTCCCCCGGCGCCGAAGCCGACCCGCCGTACGTCGTTGAAGGGGGTATCGAGAGCCCGCGGCGGTCCGTGTGCCGCGCGTGGGATGCGCAGGTTGTTCAACGCGTTGCTTCAAACGGAAGTGCGGACGCCGCTGATTGCGTGACTGACACAAAAGAATTGGCGACACCAATGTGCAATGGAAGCGCCCC
>JAFAME010000363.1 GCA_019233695.1 Methylobacteriaceae bacterium | reverse complement strand
AACCGCGAATTCGCGATCGGCGCCATTCTGATCCTTGGCGTCCTCGCGATGGCGAGCGCGTCCTTTCTGTCGCCCTATCCGGCGCAGGACACCTACGTCGTTCCGCCCGACGTGCCTCCGTCGTGGGAATACTGGCTCGGAACGAATTCGCGCGGACAGGACGTCTTCTGGCAGCTCACCATCGCCATCCGGAACAGCCTCCTGTTCGGCGTCTGCGTGGCCCTCATCAGCCGCATCGTGTCGCTCGTCGTCGGCCTTGTTTCGGGCTACGTCGGCGGCTTCGTCGATCGCGCGCTGAGGTCGATCAACGACACCTTCGTGGTCATGCCGCCGTTCCCCCTGCTGGTGCTCTTCTACTTCATGCTGCGCGACCACATGTCGTGGGCGCTGCTCGCGCTTGCCATGTCATCCCTCGGCTGGGCCTATGATGCGCGCCTGATCAGGTCCGTCGCCTTGAGCTTGCGGACACGCGAGTTCACGACGCAGAGCGTCTTTTCCGGCATGAGCACGCGGCAAATCTTGGTGCACGAGCACCTGCCGTATGTGCTGCCGATCGTCTTTGCCACCACCATGAACAACATCAACTGGTCGATCGGCCTCGAAGTCACCCTGTCGGTCGTGGGTTTCACCAACGTCGAGACGCCGACCATCGGCACGATGATCTATTGGGCGAACCAGCACACCTCGATGGTCGCCGGCATCTGGTGGTGGATCTTCTTTCCCGTGGCGCTGGTCATCGTGACGTTCATCGGTTTGTTTCTGCTCTCCGTTTCGATGAACGAATATATCGACCCGCGCAGCCGGCTGAGCCGGATGGGAGCCTGACAATCGTGGACGCCGCGCTGTCCGTCGATCGGCTGCGGGCCTACTACCAGATGGACTATTTCGGGATCGTGCGCGAGGTGCGCGCCGTCGACGACGTGACGTTCTCCGTCAACCGCAATGAGATCTACGGGATTGCCGGAGAATCGAGCAGCGGCAAGTCGACCCTCATCAAGGCGATCGTCGGCGCCATCCGGCCGCCGCTGCGCGTGCTCGGCGGGTCGGTCGTATTCAATTTCCGGGATCTCGCTTGCGACATCCATGCGATGGCGCCCAATGAGCGGGCGGCCATCCGCTGGAAACATCTGTCCTACATCATGCAGGGCTCGATGAACGTGCTCAATCCGGTGCGCCGGGTGAAGCATTCCTTCCGCGATTTCGCCTTCCGCCACATGGGGCTCGGGCGAGGGGAGTTCCTCGATCGGGTAAAGGCACACCTTTCCCGCCTGCGGCTTGCTCCGGGCGTCCTCGATTCCTTTCCCCACGAATTGTCCGGCGGCATGCGTCAGCGCGTCACGATCGCGCTGGCAACCATTTGCACGCCGGAGTTCATCATCGCCGACGAGCCGACGACGGCGCTCGATGTCGTGGTGCAGCGCGACGTCCTCGCCATGATCCGCCAGGTGCAGCGCGATCTCGGCTCGTCCTTCATCTTCGTCACGCACGATATGGCAGTGCACGCCAACGTTGCCGACCGGGTCGGGATCGTCTACGCCGGCCGTCTGGTGGAGGAGGGCCGCACGTCCGACGTGCTGCGCCGGCCCCGCCACCCTTACACTGCCCATCTCATCGCGAGCCTGCCGCGCATCGGCGATCCGACGCCGAAGAGAGCGCTGCGGGGCGCGCCGCCGAACCTCGCCGAGCCGCCGCCCGGCTGCCGCTTCAATCCGCGCTGTCCGCTCGTCATGGAGCGCTGCCGTCAGCAGGCACCCCCGCTGGTCGCCGGCCCCGATGGCCATCGCGTGGCCTGCTTTGCCGTCGCGAGCTAGGGCATGGGCGAGCTGCTTCTCGACGTGCAGATGGTCTCGAAGGCGTTTTCGATGGGTGGTCTCCTGTCGCGCCAACGAACCCAGGCGGTCTGCGACGTCAGCTTCTCACTGCCTGCGGACCGGCCGGAGATCTTCGCCATCATCGGCGAGTCCGGGAGCGGCAAGTCGACATTGGCGCGCATGGTGCTCGGCCAGGTGCCCCCGACCTCCGGCAGCGTCCGGTTTCGCGGGCGCGACCTTCGCCATCTGCGCTCACGCCGCGATTGGCTGGCCTTCATGGCGAAGGTCCAGCCGGTCAGCCAAAACCCGTTCGAGGCCTTCAACCCGCTGAAGCGCGTCGATCGCTACCTTTACTTCACCGCGACACGATTCGCCGGAGCGCGCACGCGCAAGGCAAGGGAGGCGGAGGCAGATACGGCCCTGCGAAAAGTCGGCCTCTCGCTTGCCGAAGTGAGGGGCCGGTTCCCGCACGAACTGTCGGGTGGCCAGCTGCAGCGAACGGCGATCGCTCGCGCTCTCATCTCCTCGCCCGCACTGATCGTCGCCGACGAGCCCGTATCCATGGTCGACGCCTCGCTCAGAATGTCGATCGTGAACCTCTTCATGCGGTTGCGCGACGATCTCAATGTGTCGATCATCTACATTACGCACGACCTGGCGACGGCCTACTACATGAGCGACCGGGTCATCATCATGCAGCGCGGGCACGTCGTCGAGAGCGGCGATGCGCGCGAAGTCCTGCTGGCGCCGCGACACCCCTATTCGGTGCTGCTCAAGCAGTCGGTACTGTCGCCCGACGATGCCGGCACGGGCCGGCTCCCTCCCGACGGTCGCCAGGTCGGGAGGCGGTCGTCCGAAGGCCTGTCGCTCATGATGCCGCAGGACGGCAGGGAGGAGGGGGCCGCGTGAGCGATGCTGGCCCGGTTGTGCGGATGCGTGCCGATGCGGCGCAGTCGCGTGGATCGCTGCGCCCGATCTGGAGCTGGTTCGGTTATGACGAGCCGAACTACACATACATGCGTCACGGAAAAAAACTCCTCGCGAAGCTAGCCGCCCTGCATTCGGGACCGGTCTATGTTCGCACTCACAACCTCCTCACCTCCGGAGACGGCACGCCGGCGCTGAAATGGGGCTCGACCAACGCCTACGCGGAGGATGCCGCCGGTCGGCCGGTCTACGATTGGGATGTCCTCGATCGCATCTTTGATGCCTACGTTGAAGCGGGCATCACGCCTTTCGTGCAGGCCGGGTTCATGCCCGAGGCGCTGTCGATCGGCCCACCGCCCTATCGCCACGATTTTCCGCGCACCGGTATCACCACCGGATGGGCCTATCCTCCCAAGGACTACGGCCGCTGGGCCGCGCTGATCGAGGCCTGGGCCGGCCATATGCGCGAGCGCT
>JAFAME010000310.1 GCA_019233695.1 Methylobacteriaceae bacterium | reverse complement strand
GACCAGGATTGGTTCATCAACGCCTGCGCCGTGGGCAGGACCTCGCTTGGACCGTGGGATTTGCTGAAGCTGTGCCTCAAGTGCGAAGCGCGCATGGGCCGTGAGCGCATCATCCGCTGGGGGCCGCGGAATATCGACATCGACCTCCTCTACTATGATGACCTAAAAATCGAGGAGCCGACGCTGCAATTGCCTCACTCCCAGATGCTCAACCGCGCCTTCGTCCTGGTGCCGCTGGCGGAATTGCGGCCCGCCCTCGTCGTCGACGGCGTCGCGATCACCGAGGCCATTGCAAGGCTCGATACGAGCGGAATCGTCAGGCTCGATGAGGCCGAGAACTGACCGGCCGTGACGGCGCCGCATTCCATTGACATTTGGCGTGCTTTTGGGCACGCCCCGCCCGAGTGTCGTCGCAGGTTGCGCCAGAAGCGCCTGTCGTCCGCGTCGAGGCGCCAGCCTCCAGCGGAAGCATCGAGCCTCCCTGTTCTGACGGCTGCCTCCATGCCGCCCACGTTCCAAATTCCGCAGAGGAGCTGAGGTGAGAACTTTCGTATATGGGCTGATCCTCTTGGCGGCCGCCCTCGGCTACCGGGTCGCCACTTCGCCGGAGTGGCAGCAGGCGATCGGCGAGGGCTCTACGGCCGTGATCAAGCCGCTCGTGGTGCCGCTGGTCCGGCTCATCAACGTTCCGGCGTTCGTCTACACGGTCTCCGTCATCATCCTGCTTGCCGGCCTGATCGCCTGCGCGGCCTATTGGCTGCGTGCGGTACAGCCTCGCCTGCGCCAGCTGAAAACGGTCCGACGCGGCATTGCCGATCTGCCTCTCCCGAACATCCGAGACGCGAAGGCGCGCTGGCCGGAGGCCATGCATCGGCTCGGCGCCCTTCTCCTCGGCAACGAGACTTTCGTTTCGGCATGGTCCGAATTCCAGACGCAGTCGCTGAAATCGAGGGGCGTCCCCAACGTCCCGTTCTCCCACTTCGTGGCATCCGAGCCGCGTGGCGCCAAGGAGCACGGCGGTCTTATGCAGGCGCTGCCCGGCTACTTCACGTCGGTCGGCCTGATCTTCACGTTCGTCGGGCTTGTCGTTGCCCTCTATTTTGCCGCCAAGGGCTTTCGCTCGGGCAATATCGAGGAGGCAAGAGCCTCGATCATCCAGCTTCTCAATGCCGCCTCCTTCAAGTTCCTCACCTCGGTGGCCGCCTTGATCAGCGCGCTGATGGTGAGCCTGTTTCTGCGTTTCAACCTCTCGATCATCGAGCGCGAGACGCTGCTCACGGTCGAGCTGATCGAGACCTTCCTGTCGCCCTGGCGCGAGGAGGTCGGGTCGGGCTCGGGGCAGGAATGGCCGACCGGCGGCGAGCTGCAGCAGCGGCTCGATGCCCTGCTTGGCGGAATGCAGGACCTTGCGCGGGTGCTGGACCGGCTGTCGCACCGGCTCGACGCGCGCCTGGAACATTTCGACGATGCTTCCCGCTAGAGACATCGACAGCATCGATTTCCGACCCTTCTTCGACATGGTGGTCGGGGTCCTGTTCGTGCTGTTGATCCTGATCGGAGCGCTGATGTTCTTCGAGCAGGTTCAGCACAGCGAGAGCGCGGCGGGCGAGGAGCAGCAGCGCAAGCACGAATGGCAGATCGAGAAGGCCGATTTCCTTGCCTGGCTTGCCGGCCATCTTCGCGAGGGCGAAATCGATCCGCAGGTTGACCTCGCCAATAGCGCCGTTGTCATTCCAGCCGACAAGGTGCTCGACCTTGGCGCCGACGGCCTTCCCGATGTCCTGGACCGTCCGGCGAACAAGCTCGGCCGAATCCTGGCGCTTGATCTTGCCTGCGTAGCCGCCGCGGAAAACCGCGGCGGGTCCTGCCCGTCATTTCGCCTGTTGCGGCTGAATGAAGCCGTCGCGGAGGTCCGCACCGGCACCCTGCCCTCAGGCACTCCCCTGCCCCGGGAGCGTTTCGCGCATCTTGCCGCAAGCCTCCTCGCCGCCAAGGTGCTGAAGGGATCGCCCGATCTTTTGAAACTGTCGGGCAGCTACGGAGAGATGATCTTCAAGGTCACGAGCGCGCTTGGCGTACAAGCCCCGGTCACATCGCCGATCGGGGGCGAGATCGCGCTCAAGTTCAATTTCGTGGCGCCGTAAACCGGGTCCCGGCGGCCGCTTTTGCTAAGGATGACGTGGGCGAGGTTGCGCGGCCTGGTACGAGGACCATCGTGTCAGCGCAACGATGAGCGCGATGATCCCCAGGTAGACGAGGAGTTGGAGCCCGCTCGGCTGATCGGTGTAGCCGATGAGCGTGTGGAGGATCCGGCCGGCGATGCTGTCCTCGGCGAGAATCCCCGACGTATTCCATAGCGGCGTGGACAGGGATTGCATGTAGCCGGCCGATTGCAGGATGCCGACACATTGCGCCGCAAGGCCGGCGGCGAGGAGGGCAATGAGAACCGTGGTCAACCTGAACAGGTGCCTGACCGGAATGGCCGTCAGGCCGAAATAGATGGCCGCACTGACGCCGGCACCCGCCGCAATGCCCAGAAGGCCACCGAGAGCCACGGACGCCGCAGTCGTCCCCCCCGCGGCGAGAATCCCGTAGAGAAACAGCACCACCTCGGCCCCCTCGCGCAGCACCGCTACGCCGACCACGACGGCGAGCGCCGTCAGCGGCCTGCGTCCGGCAGCGACCTCCCGACCGACCGATTTGAGCTCGGCGGTGAGCTCGCGGCCATGGCTCGCCATCCAGCTCAGATGCCAAGCGAGCATGACAACCGCGACCGCCAGGATGGCGGCGTTGAAGAGCTCCTGTCCGGTGCCCTCGAAAAGGGCCGAAAGCTGGCCGGCAAAAAGCGCCACGATTGCCGAACCGAGGGTGCCGCCGACAACGCCAAACCCCACCCAGAGGCCGCGATGGGCCAGCCCCTTTGTCGCCGCCAGCACGATGCCGACGACCAGACCGGCTTCGAGCACTTCCCGGAAGACGATGATCAACGCGCCGATCATCCGCGCGGGCTCCTATTCTGCTACGACAACGCCCTTGGCCGTGTCGGAGTGATACTCCCCGGTGAAGGGATAAGAGCCAGGATCAAGCGGCCGCAGCCGCACGACCCCTTCGGAACCGCCGCCGATCACCTTCTCCACCTTGAGGGCGGGGGAATCGAACTCCTCGGCCGTGGCATCCACGTTCTTCACCAGGATTTGGACCCGCTTGCCGGCGGGCACGCGAATTTCGGCAGGCGAGAAAGCGTGGTTCTGCAGGATCACCACGATCTGCCCGCTGGCATCGGCCGACGTATACTTCGCATTTTGCGCGCCCGCTGAGATTGCCGCACCACCCCCTGCCCCAATCGCGAGCAGGATCAGAGCGTAGATGAAGCTTCTTGCCATGAAGTGAAATCCGTTGATGAAGTTGCCGGCGCACTGCCCGGCATGTGCGTTCATTCCTGCTTCGGCTTGCTCGGGTAATCGAAGGTCCAGGAAACGGTGATCGGCTGCCACCAGCCCGGCACTCCGGTCTTCTTGTCGACGTGGCGCAGAAAATCGGCCTGGTCCGGAGCGATGATCGTGTAGGTCGCCTTGTATTTGCCCGGCCCAGCCATCGCAAAATTGTTGGCGTAGTGCGGACCGTCAACCGCAGTCATGGGCGCGAGCGTCTTCGTCTCCGTGTAGCCGCCGCCGATCTTCTCCACGGCGAGACCGACGGTCAGGTAAGGCATCCACGAATCGACCGGAAACCCGTGCTTCTCGTCTTTGGTGGCGTGAATGTCGATTTCGAAGTGGATCGAATTTGGCGTCATCGACATGCCCGGCGGATGACGATCCATCTCGATGCCGGTGAGGTAGTTGGGCACGAGCTGCATGCCCTCCTTTTCCACCGGCTCGCCGACATAGAACTCGTCCGCCCCACGGAGTGAGCCCCCACGACCAGGCTCGCGCAGGCGAGCGAAATGCCCAGAAGTCCCTTCACCGACCGTCTCTCCTGTCACCTCGAATAAGACGCCGCAAGATGAGATTTATTCCAGACTGCTGCTGCAGCCACGTTGCTCGACAGCGCTCCTGAACGGCGGCGACCTTTACAAGCAGGATTTGGGTCATGTCAAACACTATGTTTTTGTTTTATTATAGTTCTAAGGTACGCAACTGAATCAAAATCTGAACTACATTAGAACCAATCCGAACTGAAGCCACGGCACATCATCCGCGACAACGAATTTTCAAATGTTGAGCGTGCGGCCGGCACTGGCGAAGTGACAAATAGGCGGACGGACGCTCAGTGAGTGGCAATTGGCCGCACCGAGCCTATCTGAAGGACGATGCGCCCGCTGTCGGTCCTCGATCTCTCCTTTGTCACTTCAGGCGCGTCGGCAAGCCGCGCGCTTCACAACACGCTCGACCTCGCGAAGCTGGCGGACCGGCTCGGCTATGTCCGATACTGGCTCGCCGAGCATCACAATCTTGCCTCTGTCGCAAGCCCCGCTCCCGAGATCATGATCGGACAGGTCGCGGCAATCACGCAGCGCATGCGTGTGGGCGCCGGCGGCGTGATGTTGCCGAACCATGCACCGCTGATCGTCGCCGAACGCTTCAAGATGCTGGAGGCGCTGTTTCCCGGCCGCATCGATCTCGGGCTCGGCCGTGCGCCGGGCACCGATCCGGTGACCGCCTATGCGCTGCGCCAGCGGCAGGACCCCCGTTCGGGCGACGAATTCCTGGAGCGCCTGCAAGAACTCATGTTGTTGGAGACGAACGGCTTTCCCGCCGGGCATCCGTTCCGGCGGGTCAAAGCCATGCCGTCGGATGTCACACTGCCGCCGATCTGGCTCCTCGGATCGAGCGACTACAGCGCCCAGCTCGCCGCCTCGATCGGCGTCGGCTTCGCCTTCGCCCATCACTTCGCGAGCCACGACGCGGTCGACGCCATGCTGAAGTACAGGCGGCAATTCAGGCCCTCGGCCGGACAGCCGACACCCTATGCCATCCTCACCGTTGCCGCGATCAGCGCCGATACCGCGGATGAAGCGGAGCGCCTCGCTGCGAGCGCCGACCTCAGCCTCGTTCGGCGCGAACGCGGCGAATACCTGGCGCTGCCAAGCCCTGAGGAGGCGCAGGCCTATCCCTTCACGCCTCACGATCTCGCCGCGATCCGGCACAACCGGCGGCGGCTGTTCGTCGGCACACCGGAGACTCTGCTTGATCGGCTTGCCCCGCTGATCGAGGCGACGGAAGCCGACGAGGTGATGATCATGTCGGCGATCTACGATCACACGGCTCGCAAGCGCTCTTATGAGCTGCTCGCGCAGGCTTTCGGGATCGTGCCAGGCTTGACCTTGCCTGCGCCGGTGCAACCTTCCCCGATCCCCGTTCATTGAGCGTGCAACCGAGGCCTCCGCAACGAGTTTCCGCATGACGAACGCCTTCCCTCCCGCGGCCGGATCCCGCCGCGCAAGCCTGATCGAGGACATTCCCGAAGATGCCGCACAGCGGCGCTCGGCCGGCGAAACCGATCTTGAGGCCGTGCGCCGGGATGCCGCCGCGTGCCGCGCGTGCCCGCTTTGGGCGAACGCGGCGCAGACGGTGTTCGGCGAGGGGCCAGCAAACGCCGATATCGTCTTCGTCGGCGAGCAGCCTGGCGATCAGGAGGACCTCGCCGGGCGCCCCTTCGTCGGCCCGGCGGGAAAACTCCTCGACAAGGCAATGATCGAGGCGGGGGTCGATCGCAAGCGCGCCTATGTGACGAAC
>JAFAME010000260.1 GCA_019233695.1 Methylobacteriaceae bacterium | reverse complement strand
GCGACCGGATCAAAGCTGAGACTGAAGCGGCTGAGAAGGCTGGCGCCGAGGCACAGAAACAGCTGGCCGATGCGAGCGACGGACTGAAGAAGCTCATGGATCAGCGCAACGGCATCGAGAAGGCCGTCGCCGATGCCAAATCGGATCGGGATCGGCTCAAAGGCGAGCTGGAGACTGTCGAGAAAGCTCAGTCCGAAGCGCAGAGACGGCTTGCCGATGCGCGTGACAGCGTCAAGCTACTGACCGACCAGCGCAGCGACATCGAAAAGGCCGTCGGCGACGCAAAGGCCAATCGCGACCGGATCAAAGCTGAAACCGAAGCAGCTGAGAAGGCTGGCGCCGAGGCACAGAAACAGCTGGCCGATGCGAGCGACGGACTGAAGAAGCTTATGGATCAGCGCAGCGCCATCGAAAGGGCCGTCGCGGACTCCAAAGCTGATCGGGATCGACTCACGAGCGAACTGGATGCAACTGAAAAAGCCGGCGCCCAAATGCAGAAGCAGCTTGTGGACGCTCGGGATAAACTGAAACTCGTGACCGACCAGCGCAGCGACGTCGAGAATGCCGTAGCCGAAGCCAAGGCCACACGCGACCGCATGAAATCTGAGGCGGAAGCAGCCGAGAAGGCCAGCGCCGAGACCCAGAAACAGCTTGCCGATGCGAGCGACAATCTGAAGAAGCTCGTGGATCAGCGCCGCGACGCCGAGAGGGCCGTGGCCGAGGCAAAGGCAAGTCGCGACCGGATCAAAGCGGAAGCGGAGGCAGCCGAGAAGGCCGGCTCCGAGGCGCAAAAGCAGGTCAACGATGCCAGCAACAGCCTGAAGGAGCTAGAGGGTCAACTCAGCAGAGTCGAAAAGGCCCTCGCGGATGCGGAAGGAAGCCGAGATCAGATCAACGCCGAGACCGAGCGGTTGAAAAATGCCGGCGACGCTCTCAAACAGCAGCTGATCGAGACCACCGAGCAACTTGCCCAGCGCAAACGCGAACTGACTTGGCTCAACGAGCAGCTGCAAAAGAGGCGTGGCTCAATCGCCTGGCTACCGCCAGGAGCCGAGCAATATTATGGGAGGGTTGCTTTCGCACCCTCGGTTGCATTTCGTGGCGCCTCAGTACCTCGTTTAAGCATTGAGAGCACATGCCAAGGAGCCCAGTCAGCAGCAGGGCCCGACGATTTAGGAAACAGCTACAGGAGCTGCATGCACGATGAGCAGGAAGCAGAAAAGCAACTCGGAAAAACTTGGGCCCGCTTGCCAGCCGCGAGCAGGATGAGCTGCACCGAGGAAGCAACCGGAATATCATCACCGAGCTACGTGGAATTGTTGACCTGCTTGGAAATGGCCGCGGGCGGCCAATTTACGGGCTCCTCAAGCAGTTCGCCCGACTCTCGTTGATCCGGCGCAGCCGCGCCAAAAAGATGACCGCGGCACAGGGCCCCTCGGGTCGTGCCTGCGGCATCGACCCCTGGCGGTACCCGTCATGGTGGCCCCCTACTTCTCGTTTCTGGCGAGTTGATCGCGCGCGACCCGAACGACATTCTCGGGCGTGAAGCCGAATTTGACGAGCAGCCCCTTGAGTGGGGCGGAGGCGCCGAAAGTATGCATGCCAACTACAGCGCCTGCCCCGCCGACGTAGCGCTCCCAACCGATCACTGCAGCCTGCTCAACCGCAACGCGCGGCTTGATTGTGTCGGGCAGGACCGTCTGGCGATAGCTCTTATCCTGCTGCTCGAAAAGCTCCCACGACGGCATGCTGACGATACGGGTCGGAATGCCATCGGCAGCGAGCTCCTCGGCCGCCGCAAGGCATAACGAGACCTCGCTGCCCGTACCGATCAGGATGAGCTTCGGGCTCGTTCCGCCGAGATCGGCGAGCACATAGGCCCCGCGCGCGAGCTCCGACGCATGCGCATAGTGCGCGCGATCGAGCGTCGGCAGCGGTTGGCGGGTCAGCACCAGGCAGTGCGGCTGGTGCCTGGCTTTGAGCATGACGCGCCAAGCCTCGGCGACCTCATTGGCATCGCACGGCCGAATCGTCACGAGGCCTGGCACGGCGCGCAAGCCAGCCAACTGCTCGACCGGCTGGTGCGTCGGCCCATCCTCGCCTACTCCGATCGAATCATGGGTGAACACATAGATGGCCGGCAGTTCCATGATCGCCGAGAGCCGAATCGGGTTGCGCATGTAGTCGGAAAAGATGAGGAAGGTCGACCCGAAGGGCCTGAGCTTGGCAAGCGCCAAGCCGTTGACCGCAGCGCCCATGGAGTGTTCGCGCACGCCGAAATGGAGATTGCGCCCCTCAGGGCTTCCCGGCTGGAAATCGCCCGCCCCCTCGAAGGTGAGCCGCGTCTTGGTCGAGGGCGCAAGATCCGCCGCACCGCCAATCAGCCAGGGGACCTTTTGGGCGACGGCATTCTCGACCTTGCCCGATGAATCCCTGGTGGCGATGCCTTTCGTATCGGGCGGAAAGCTCGGTATCGCCGCCTCCCAGCCTTCTGGCAGCTCGCGCCGCTGAAGCGCGTCGAAGGCCTTGGCGAGCTCGGGATAGGTCGCGCGATAGCGCGCGTAGAGCGCCTGCCAATCGGCATGGCGGGCAGCACCCCGTGCGCCAATTCCTTCAGCGAAATGGCGATAGACCCCGTCCGGCACCAAGAACTGGGCATCCTCGGGCCAGCCATAGAATTTCTTGGTCTCGCGGACTTCGTCTTCGCCCAGCGGCTCGCCATGCGCCTCAGGACTGTCCTGCTTGTGGGGAGCGCCATAGCCGATATGGCTCTCGATCAGTATCAGAGTAGGCCGGCTGCGTTCGGCCGAAGCGAGATCGAAGGCGCCCAGTACCTCTTTCTCCTCATTGGCGTCGCGCACGTGGAGAACGTTCCAGCCATATCCGAGAAACCTGGTGGCGACGTCCTCGGTGAACGTGATCTCCGTATGGCCTTCGATCGAGACCCGGTTGGAATCATAGATCCAACAGAGCTTGTCGAGGCGGAGATGGCCGGCAAGGGAAGCCGCTTCGCCCGAGATGCCCTCCATCATGCAGCCATCGCCACAAAGCGCGTAGCAGCGCCAGTCGACGATCTCGAAACCCTGCCGGTTGAAATGGGCGGCGAGCCAGCGTTCGGCGATGGCGAGGCCGACGCTCATCGCCACACCCTGGCCGAGCGGCCCCGTGGTTGCCTCGACCCCAGAGGTCAGATGATATTCCGGATGACCGGGACAGGCACTGCCAAGCTGACGAAAGCCTTTGATGTCCTCGAGCGTCACGGAGGGCCGTCCGAGTGTTTCGTAGTCGGCATTCACCGCCTGTGTGCGGGTCAGGTGGAGAAGCGCGTAGAGCAGCATCGAGGCGTGCCCGGCCGACAACACGAAACGGTCGCGGTTGGGCCAGATCGGCGCGGCCGGATCGAAACAGAGCCGCTTCTGCCAAAGCGCATAGGCAACGGGCGCCATGCCCATCGGCGTTCCGGGATGGCCCGATCTCGCCTTCTGGATCGCGTCGATTGCGAGCGTGCGAATGGTGTTTATTGCCAGGCGATCGAGTTCTTGGCTCATTGGCGGCCTCCGTCATGGTGCGCGGTAGCAGAACTTTCGTCTCAACGCGGTCTTGTGACGCTCCGGTCGATGCAGGCGCCGGCGCAAAAAATACCCCGGCAAGAGGGCGCCGCGCCGGTTGGGACATTCAGAAGTCGATCACAAGCCGCCTCATATTCGGCATTGAAAGCACGTCGCCGCGGATGGCTAGAGGCACGCCGTCGGCGTGCGCGCTTTTGGCGCCCGGATAGCGAAATGTGATCTGCTCCGGCGCAGGTCCTGTCACGGCGAGCTCGATGGTCGCCCGGGATTCATCGCGTGCAGCTCTAAGATTGACCGTTCCGAAGACGGTGGGCAAATCGCGTAGCTCAATGCCTTCCCCTTGCCACCAACCGTCGGGAACGGCCGAGAAGAGTTCAAGGGTGCTGCCGTTTTCTCGCAACAACATCCGCCTGATCGCGGTGGCGAATTCCGCTCCGATCCAGGTGTGAGGCATATCACCGATATAGTCTGGTGTACGCGGCGCGCCCCAAACGACCTCGGCCCAATGCCTCCAGCCGGCAGGCCTCCGGCTTTTGAGCACGAGTTCGAGCAGCCGGAAGGCATCATCGAACCGACCCAAGGAGACAAAGGCGTTGAGATTGCGGACCTGGTAGGGGGTGAAAGACCCGTCATAGCCGGGCGAGCTGATCGAATTGATGGCGGCGGCACAAAGGTCATATGTGGCCGCGACGAGCTCGGCCGGAAGGACGTCGTTCACCCGGCACGGCTCAAAGGCGATGGAGGTCGAAGTGGGATCGACGTCCTCGCGATCGGCCGAGCCATGAATAAGGCTCGTCCCGAGGTGATCGCTCGTCAAGCGAATCGAGCGGGCCAGATCTACGGCCAATTCCTGCCCCTTGCGCTTTGCGTAGGCGGCAACGTCCAAATCCCCGATCTCGGAGGCAAGATATTCGCAGTTACGCCACCCGCTCAAAGCAAAGAAATCATCCCAGTAACTGTAAGCCGGATTGTTGTAGCCCTCATGGCTGATGGATGGAGCCAAGAGGCCATGGAACCGTGTCTCGGGGCCGTAGAGCGCATTCGTCCGCGCGGAGAGCTGCTCGATGAATTTGGCGGCCCGAACCACTGGTTCAAAAATGGCCTTCAGGAAGACCCGATCATGGGAGATGCGATAGATGTCGGCGACGATACCGATGAATTCCCCCTGTGCATCGAATTCGATGTTGCTTCCGTAACCTCTGTTGACTGTGCCATCCATGTCCAGGATAGGAGGCACCATTCCATTCTCGTAGATCCGTTTGGAATACCAAACTACATAGCTCTTGGCCTCCTCGACCAGGCCGGCCCACAGCAGGGCGAGGGCCTGCGAAGAGCCATCGCGTATCCAAATGCGATCGTAGTTGCGCGGCCCGGGCTTATAGGCGAATTGCGTTGCGTTCACGAGTATAAGTGCCGTCTGCGCCTCGACCGTATCGCTGACTTCGCGGTCGCCCACTATGATTCTGCGCGCCCCGATCTTTTCTCGCCAAAGTCGCACAACCCGCTCTCGAATGGCACCAAAAGCCATGTCTGCTTGCGGTGTGATGCCGTCTCGCATGGGGGCTGCCGCGGTGAATGCAATACTCTCGCCAGGCGACAGGGAGAAAGCAAACTCGCAGGCAGCGCTCAGGAGACCAGAGCCCGAACGCAGGCTGCGCGCAGTCGGCAAAGGGCCGCTCTCAATGAACTTTACGACATCCCCTTCATTGAATTCGACCATGGTTATGGCGTCAGGTTCGGGCGAGAAGGAGACGAAGCTCCGGTTGTTGACCGAGAGCTGAGCGCCGTCGAAGGAGATCGCATTGATCGGCGCGTGGCCACCATGTTGCCAGTAGGGATTGATTTGGACTGGGCGCACCGCCAGGACGAGCGTCCCTTCCCGCAGCGCATCGCCATGGTTCCGGATGCGGTACTCGACCAACGCTTCCCCTGCATGAGCCAGCGCCGTCGCCTGAAGCTCAACATCCTGCGCAGACCAGGTGACAGTCGGTACCGGCAGCGCCCCCTCGGCGAGGGATCGGTCGATGGCCTCGCTCGCAGGCGCGCCATGCAGAATCCCGTCCAGCCTCAGCAAAGGTGTGATCTGGCCCGATCCGCGCAGCGGTTCGAGATTGCCATATTCGTCGAAGAGCGCCTCCTCGGCATGATCGAACTCCCCCAGCGCGGTCCAATACACTTGGCGCGCCAGAAGCGACTGCGGGTAGAGATCGCCGCGCCCGCGCAGAGCCGCCTGCTCGAGCCGGCCGATCGGCATGCGATCCTTGTTCAGGATGCGGAGTTTGAGTTCGTTGATGACAGCTCCTTCAGGGGAGCTCGCCGCATGCACGGTCAAACGAAAGTAGCGACTGGTGGTAGATCGCCACCAAAAGTTGTCGGTGCCGCCCTCGCCTGTCAAAATGCGGCCCATCTCGTGGAAGTTCTTGCCGTCATCGGAGAGGTGCACGGAAAAAACGGTGCCGTAAGTTTCACCCCATTCAATCAATGCCCCGAGGGGATAACGCAGATAGCCGAAATCGACGGTAAGGCTGCCGCCCAAGTGGACCTTGGCAGCTGAATAGCCGAGTTCCGCCACCCGTCCCTCGTCCAGGAACGATGCGGCGCCGGCAGGACTGTATAGATTGATCTCCACGATCTCTTGCCCCCGATCCGGCTCCGGATCGCAGGTCCAGCGGACGAATCGGGCTGCCACGGGCGGAAATGCAAATACGTCTTGCCCGCCTTCGCCATGGTGAGTGGAACAAAGGTGCATCCAAGCCAATCTGTCCAATGAGGCCTCGAATTGATAGCGAGCCACTCCCTGCTCGCCCCAGTAAACCTCAAGTCCGCCGAGCATCGTAACTTCGCCAAGGTCGATTTCCAGCAATGGCGCCTTTGAAGGTTCCAAAATCCATCCGGTCGTATAGTTGTGATCGACGGCAAGAAAAGGATCACCACCACTGGCACTTACTCTCCATTGGAACTTTGGCGGGACATCGAGGGCCATTAAGCCAAAAGAGACACTATCGGGCATGACCCATATCCGTCTGGTTCGAACTGTGCGGTCGCGCCGCTTGCGGCGTGCAGGAGGAGACCACGTGCACAATTCCCATGAAATCGTTGCCCAACAGGGTGATGTTTGCCGGCTCTCGGTGCTCCCCACTCCAATTTGCGAGCACCCCACAAAGCGCGGATCATTATCGTTCCACTCCGTCAGGTCACGTCCGCTTGCCTTAGGCATCACAAAGTTTAGCCTAGCGGGAGCCAGGGAGTAAGGGAGGACGTTGCTCGCCGGCCTGGGCCAGCTGGATCAACCCAAATTTCCGCCGGTGCCGCGGCCTTGTGCGCCGGAGTCGAAGGGCTCGGCAGCGGCTTGCAACGCTGGGATCGCTGAAGGCGACTTGCGCCTGCGAGTGCTCGCTTGGAATGGAAGGATTGAGAAACGGCAATGCACACATCGCCGACAGAAATCATGACAACGCCGCGCCACGTCGATCTTGGCCTCAAGCGGATCGCCAACACGGCCGGATTCTCGATCAGCCTCCTCCCCAGTGGTGCGATTTTTGCCATGGAGCACACTGAGGGAGGCCGCCGAATCATGATCAACCAGTCGCTGGCCTCGACGATCGCCGGCGGCATGGGACGTCTGTATCTGCGGATTGGCGGCCATGAGCCGAAGATCGTGCCGGTCATCGGCCCCGAAGCGAAATGCCGTGTCGGTTCGGCGGATGATCGCGTTGTTTGGGAAGGTCACACGAGTGGCATAGGTCACCGCGTCAGCCTCTGGCTGCACCCCGGGCAAAATGTTTGGCTCTGGCGGGTTGAGATCGTCAATGAGGGCGGGCAGGAGTTGCCTTGCGATGCCGTCCTTTTACAGGACCTTGGACTCGGCGACCAAGGTTTTCTCATGAACAGCGAGGCCTATGCGAGCCAGTATCTCGATCACTATATCGCGCGGCATCCGCGTGTGAACTATGTTCTGATGGGCCGCCAAAATCTGTCGCAGGGCGGCGCATATCCGTGGATCGCCCATGGCTGTCTGGAAGGATCTGTCGGCTTCGCAACGGATTTTCGACAATTGATGGGCGCTGCGTATCGCGACGCGGAACAGTTCGATCATCCGTTCGACGCGAGCCTCCCTTCGGTGCGCCTTCAATACGAGACAGCATGCGCGGCTCTGCAATCCAAACCCGTAGTCGTCACTCCGGGCGCCAAAACGAACTGGAGTTTTTTTGGCTTCTATCAACCCGATCATCCGGCAGCGTCGACAGACGCCGATCTTGCATCGATCGAGATTGTCGAGCGCGCCTGCAAGGATTGGGCGCCGCGGGCAGTTGCACTGGGTGTCCCGGTGCGCAGTTGTCTGCAGGACGCACCACCCGCCATTGCCGACGATTTCGACGAGGCAGTGGTGGCGACGCGCTATCCGCAACGCATGCATGTTGAACAGGCAGACGGGAAAGTTCTGTCTTTCTTCACGCCGGCAGAGACTCACAAACGCCATGTTGTATTACGTGCCAAGGAGCGCGTCATAATACGCCGGCACGGCGCATTGCTTCGCAGTGGCGAGGATATGTTGCCCAACGAGGCAACGCTTTGCGCCACTTGCTGGATGCACGGCATTTTCGGCGCGCAGCTGACCATCGGCAACACGTCCTTTCACAAGCTCTTTTCCGTCTCCCGCGATCCCTACAACATCACGCGGGGCAGCGGTTTGCGCATGCTCGTCGATGCGGGCGAAGGATGGCGGTTGCTGACCGTGCCGTCCGCCTTCGAGATGGGCCTCAGCGATTGCCGTTGGATCTATCGACTCGGGAACCGGATGATCATGGTCTCGGCCGTTGTTTCCGGCGACGAGCCTGCCATGCAGTGGCACGTGACGGTCGAAGGCGAGCAATGCCGCTTCCTCATTTTCGGTCATCTGGTTCTCGGCGAGCATGAGTACACCCACGCGGCGCGCGTGGAAGTCGATGCCGGACGAAAGCGCTTCATCTGTCGGCCGGACCCCGGCGACAAATGGGGCCAAAAATACCCGCAGGCTGCCTATCACCTCGTGACCAGCACGCCCGAGAGCATCGAGATCTTGGGGGGCGACGAGCTGCTTTATGCCGACGCAAAGCGCCGCGGCGGCGCTTTCGTCGCCATTCGAACCTACTCGACCAACGAATTCGTCTTCGCGGTGGTCGGATGCATGAACGATGCAGCGCGAGCCACGATGCTGGCGGAAAAATATTCCGCCCGTGTCCATGAAGCGGCAATGTTGGCTCACTCCATCCGCTTCTGGCATCAAATAACGCGCGACATACGCGTTGCCGGGGCCGGCGATGATGCCAATGCCCTGGCCATAGGCACCGTGCTCCCGTGGCTGGTGCATGACGGCATGGTGCATCTCACGGTACCGCACGGCCTGGAACAATATACCGGAGCTGCCTGGGGAACGCGCGACGTCTGCCAAGGCCCCGTGGAGCTGCTTTTGTCGCTTCGGCACGACCAGCCGGTAAAGAGGATTTTGCAGATCGTCTTTGCCCAGCAGTACGAAAGCCAAGGCGACTGGCCACAGTGGTTCATGCTGGAGCCCTACTCCGCCTTCCAGGACAAGCAGTCTCACGGCGACATCATCGTCTGGCCATTGAAAGCACTGTGCGACTACGTTGAGGCGACCGGCGATCTCGCGTTTCTGGATGAGCCGATTGCCTGGCGGCGCGAGGACAATCTGGAGAAGACGGCCCATGCCGAGCCGGTCGCTGCCCACGTTGACAAGTTGATCGCGACGGCGCGCGAGCGTTTCATCCCGGGCACGCAACTGATCCGCTACGGAAATGGAGACTGGAACGATTCGCTTCAGCCGGTTGATCCGACGAAACGAAACTGGATGGTAAGCAGCTGGACCGTCGCCCTCTTGTATCAGCAGCTGGGTCGCTATGCCGAAATCCTGCGCCGTGCAAGGCGCGCTCACAAGGCGCCTGAGCTCGAGTCCCTCGCCGCGGCGATGCGCGAGGATTTCGATCGTTTTCTGATCCGCGACGGCGTCGTCGGGGGCTACGGGGTGTTCAGACCCGGTAGCGGCCTCTCACAACTGCTCGTTCATCCAAGTGACGAGCAGACTGGCCTCTCCTATTCCCTTATATCGATGACCCAGGCCATCATTGGAGGCATCTTCACACCGGCCCAGGCGCAGCACCACCTGGGCATCATTCGAACGCATCTCCTGTTTTCCGACGGCGCGCGCCTGATGGACCGGCCGATGGCCTACCATGGAGGGCCCGAGGTGATTTTTCGACGGGCCGAATCCGCCGCCTTCTTCGGGCGCGAAATCGGTCTCATGTATGTGCATTCGCATTTGCGCTATGCGGAAGCTATGGGAGTGCTGGGCGAAGCTCAGGCGCTCTGGGACGCCCTCCTCGTCGTCAATCCCATTGCCGTAACGGATCGCCTGCGGCACGCGTCGTGGCGTCAACGCAATGCCTATTTCAGCAGCAGTGATGCGGCGTTCGACGACCGCTATCAGGCAAACAACGAGTGGGACCGCGTGAAGGCGCGGAGTATTGCCGTCGACGGGGGATGGCGTATTTATTCGAGCGGGTCCGGCCTCTACACAAGTATACTCATTCAATATGCGCTCGGAGCGCGGCGGCATTTTGGAGAGCGGTCTGACAGGCCGTGTTTGCCCGCTCAGCAAAAAGGCTTGAGCCTCATAATGAACGGGATTTGATCGCCGCCAGATCTGGCTTGGGACGACCTGTCTCTTCGGCCGAAAGTGCTTCGTGCGACGATTCAGGCTGTCCAGAAGCCCGTAGCCGATCATTTTGGTTGTACGAAAAGGTCGGGCCTTTGAGCTGCGTTGTGAGATACAGTTTTCGTGCAAATATGCCAGGCTCATTTGTGTCATGCCCGACGTTGATCACTCCGATATTGGCAAGCTTAGCTGCGAAGGCCTCCCTGATTCTCTTGCGAGACTCAGGATCGAGAACGTCAAAAGCATCGTTAGCAATCAACCAACGGGGCTTTTGCAGAATGACGCGGGCAAACGCCAGGCGTTGCTTCTCATCGTCGTTTAACTTGCGGTCCCATCGTTTCACAACATCGAGCGAGTCCTCAAGGTGTTCGAGGCCGACATCGACAAGTGCCTTGCTCACCGCCGAAGCTTCATACGCATCGCTCGAGTGCGGATACATCACAGCGGCGCGCAGCGTGCCGGGCGGGACGTAAGCGCGCACTGGCAAAAACATCAGTGACTCGCGTGCTGGATATGTAATTCTACCAGTACCCCAAGGCCAAAGTCTTCCCATGGCACGAAACAGCGAAGCCTTTTCTTCACCGTTTTCACTCGTGATGAGAATATGTTCGCCAGGATTCAGTTGCGCGTGCGGCTCACTCAGCACGATGCATCCTGTATGCGTGGCGATGCGCAGGTCGTCGACGCGGATGGACTGATCATTTCCCTCGTGGAACTGAATGCGTTCCTCATCCTCGCCGACCTTATCCATAGTCAGTATCGTTCTTCGGAAGCTAGCTACGCGCAGCAACGTCGCTCGCCAGTCGGCAATGCTGGAAAAATTGTCTACGTACCAGCGAAGCGCCTGCTGCACTTGGTTGAACGCGCCGACGATCGTCATCAACTCGCCGAAGCTCATATCGCTTTTGAAGTAGGCTGGCGCCGCCACGAGAATTGGTGCGGCGATGGTGAACCAGCCGTAGCCGGCGGTGACCCACGTCAAGCGAGTCGCTGCACCGACCATCTGCCGCGAAACGTCGAGGACGGTATCGAATACTCGGTCGAGACGCCCTTTCTCGTCGGCCTCTCCGCCATAGAGCGCAATTCCATCGATGTTCTCATTTATTCGCACGAGGGCAAAGCGAAACTCTGCCTCGCGGGCGTAGTGCTCGGCGTTGAGAACGATCAGGGGGCGTCCGACACGCGAGCTGAAGAACGACGCCGTGCCAGCATAGATCAGTGCACACCATACCATGTAACCGGGCAGGGTGAATTCGCGCCCAGCCAGCGAGAGAACCATATGGCTCGACAGTACCCACAGCACGCCGACAAAGCTCAGCAGCAGTAGCGTCGATTGTAGCAACCCAATGCCGAGGTCGGTCGTGAGCTCCGTGAGATGCTTGGCATCCTCCTGGATTCGCTGGTCCGGATTTGCTCCGATCTCACCTGCATGTGACAGTCGAAAGGCGCGGAGGGGCCGCAGCCACTCTGTCATGAGGTTGTCGACCAAGCCTTGCCGCAAAATCACTTTGGAAATTTGGTTGAGCCTGGTCTGCGCGACGTTGAGAGCCAGCAATATTCCGGCCAGTACGGCGAACACTCCCAGCTGCTGGACGAAGCCGGATAAGTTCTTATCTGCCAAGGAATTGTAGAATGGCTTGTTCCAGGCGTTGAGCTGAACTTGTGCGTATGCCGTCGCGCCGACGATCCCGATCAGCGCAGCAGCCAACATGAGGATTTTGTTGCGCTGCTTCGAGCTCCAGAGAGCAGAGGCCATCCCCGCGACCTGGGCAATGACGCCATCGGCTGTAGTCTGAATGCCGACGGTCGGGGCATCGCTTGATGGGTTGGTGGGCTGTTCCGCCATCGTTTCTGTCCGTTGCTGTGTCGCAAGAAGGGATCCCTTGCGGCCAAGCGCCGCCTGCGACGACCCCGCGATGCCATAGATATAGGCTGAATCTTCACCGCGGATCAGAGTACGGGGCCGGAAAGGCTCGCCGGCAACCGGCCTCGGCATTGTGCCGAGCGCCGGGCACATCGTCGGGGTCGCCAACTACTACGACAACGGCAAGACCGACATCCCGAGCCTCGGCACGCCTTGGATAACCCTGGTCGGAGTCGCAAGAGCTCAGCCCTCTCATGGCGCGCTACAAGAAGCCATCGCCTTCGAGGCGATGAGGGACAAAGAACCAGCGCAACCTCGGAGGAGACCTGCAATGTCCAACCCTATATCCCGCCGGACCTTTGCCACTTTCGCTTTCGTTGCAGGCCTCTCGATCTCGGCGGCTCAGCCTGCCACACAAGCTGCCAGTACTCGAAGGACCATCCGCTGAAGGTGGCGCTGGTCCCGAACGGCACCTCGGCGACAAGAGCTTCCTCGATTCGCCGCAGCAGGCATAGAGAGAGCCAAGGCCGATCTGATCGCCGCGATCGAGGCGAATTTAGATGGGGAAAATGACGCCAAGCTGCCGCGCGGCCTTGGCCGGGCCGGCGGCGACCCTGGGGGCGGCGCTCGCCCGCCACTTCACTGCCTTTGCTTCGGGAGAATTGTGGGATACCTTCCGCAATGTGGTGGCACTGCGTCGGAGAACACGCAAATCCACGTCTGGCGGGAGGGCTCCAATGGCGCGCAAGAACACCTCAGTCATCCACGACCCCCACAACGTCCCGGTGCAAGTGGTCGATCAGATTGCCGCATTCGGCCTTGTTGGCGGGAATGTCCATTTGAGCCTGGCGACAAACCGGACAAGCACGGACGAGGGCGGCAGTCCCATCGACGACATCATCATTGCCGCTCGACTTCGGCTCGCCCCCCATATCGCGAAGCAACTTCGGGACGCGATCGATCAACAACTTGCGCTGGCATCAAAGCCGAGAGGCACCCCAAATTAATTGTGATCAAAGCAGTCGGTGGGATCGAATTCGCAGCTCAATCGACACTGCCGGTTTCCCATGTAGGGTCCAGAGTTTGATTTCCAGCACGGATGAATTGCGGGCTACATCTATGGACGAGGCGATATTGCGCGAGCTTAGAGCGCTTCAGGGGCGCGCCAACGCGTTGGAAGCGCTGACGATGATCCTTGCTTCGATCATGGTAAATTTGACCTGTGGCGATGATTTCGACAACGCAAAGCTGGATGCGCTTCTCCAGTCCGTCCGAAGCTTGGCGCTCAAGAAGGTAAGCCAGGGCTCCCAGAAATGCAGGCTGGAATCGGAAAGCGCAATTGACGATCTGTTGAACGCCATCCGATTGCGCACGGGTCTGTCCAGTACCCCGATTGCCCTCAATGCCTGAAGCTCAGCCGCCCATCCAGGTTGGCCGGGCGTGATCGTCTTCGATCGTGACGCCGTTCTTACCTGCGTGGCGCCGCTGCCAAATTCTCGTCCGCGCCGAGATCGAGCTGCATCCTTTGTGTCAGATTGCGATCCAGAAACTGCATGAAGCGTCCCTTGAACTGCATGGCATGCAGATGAGCGACATGCTCGGCGGCGTCGGCGTCCCGGGCCTCGACGGCCGCCACCATCTGGGTGTGGTGGGCCGCCATGCGCTCGACGCTGATGTCTGGGTCAAGCGCTTCGTATTCGAAATGAAAGTGGAGCATTCGGCGCCCCTCTTCCAGGAGACGCCGGTAAAGGTCCATGAAGTATTGGTTGCGTCCGGCGCCGGCGATCGTCATGTGGAAATCGTAGTTCTTCTCGATCATCACCAAGCTGTCGCCGGTCGTGATGCTTTGGGCGACCGCCTTCTCGTAACCCTTCTGCGCCTTGACGATCTGCTTCAGCTCGGAGGGCGTGCGATGCAGTGCCGCCAGCCGCGTCACGACGCGTTGTAGCAAGTCGAGTGCATCGAGAAATTCAGGGACACGCTGAAAGTCCATTGGAGCCACGATGGTGCTCCGGTTCGGCAGGATGACGACCAGCCCCTCGCTCGACAAGCGAACCAGGGCTTCGCGGATCGGTGATCGCGACATGTCGAACCGGTCGCTCAATCGGACTTCGTCGAGGGGCGAGCCGGGCGCCAATTGAACCCGCAAAATTTCCTCTCGCAACTTGGTGTAGACCCTGGCGCTGCCGGTTTCCTTTCCGGGGCGCTTCTCCTGAGCTTTGATCAATTCGAGCATCGACGTTCTCTTAAATCCTTGATGTCGCCGTCGAGGCGAGCCGGATGACCTCGCATCAAAACGGCCGGCGGTCCGGCACGGAATCGCCGCTGCCGCCGACCAGGAAGTCGAAGTCGAGTCCCTGGTCGGCCTGAAGGACATGATCGACGAACAGGCGCTCATACCCGCGTGCGGGCTTCGAGATCACCACCTGCGCCTCCGCGCGGCGTCGCGCCAGCTCTTCGGTCGTGACATCGACGTCAAGCAGGCCGGCCGCGACGTCGAGAGTGATCCAATCGCCGTCCCGGACGAGCGCCAGCGGCCCGCCGATCGAGGATTCCGGGGCAACGTGCAGCACCACGGTGCCGTAAGCCGTGCCGCTCATGCGCCCGTCCGAGATGCGCACCATGTCCGTAACGCCACGGGCGAGCAGTTTGGCCGGGATGCGGATATTGCCGAGTTCGGGCATCCCGGGATAACCACGCGGGCCGATATTCTTCAGAACCAGGACCGAGTTCTCGTCGACGGATAGATCCGGGTCGTCGATACGGGCGTCCAGATCCTCGATGCTATCGAAGACCACAGCGGGGCCGGTGTGGCAAAGCAGGTGCAGGCTTGCGACTGACGGCTTGATGACGGCGCCTCGCGGCGCCAGATTTCCCGTCAGGATTCGCAGGGCATTCTGTGGCTTCACGGGCGCGTCGAGGGGCGCGATCACCACCGGATCATCCGATTTGGCCCCGGCAATGTTTGCCCCGACCGATCGTCCGCTAACCGTCCGCGCATCGAGATTGAGTCGGTCGCGCAACTGGAACATCAGGGCGGGCAGGCCGCCCGCGCCATAAAATTCCTCGACAAGGAATTTTCCGTTCGGCACGATATTGGCGAGAAGAGGAATGTCGCGGCAGTTTGCTTCGAAATCCGCCAAGCTCAGCTCGATCCCGAGCCGCCCCGCAAGGGCGATGATGTGAAGGATAGCGTTCGTACTGCCCCCGAGCGCGGCGTTGACTCGGATCGCATTCTCGAGCGAGCGCCGGTCGACGACCTTGGAAAAGGCGAGTTCCTCGCGGACCATCTCGACAATGCGGCGCCCGGCTTGCTGGGAGGTTCCGAGCCGCCGCCCGTCGACGGCGGGGATCGCTGCCGTGCCGGGCAGGCTCAGTCCCAACGCCTCGGCAATGCACCCCATGGTGGTTGCGGTGCCCATGGTGTTGCAATGGCCGTTGCTGCGCGACATGCCGTATTCGGCATCAAGAAACGCGTCTTGTGACATGCGGCCGGCGCGATATTCGGCGTGCATCTTGAAGATGTCGGTTCCCGAGCCGACGGATCGGCCGCCGACCCGGCCGCTTATCATCGGGCCGCCGTGGACGACGATTGTCGGCAGATCGACGCTTGCCGCCCCCATCATGTAGGCGGGCGCCGTGTTGTCACAACCGGTGAGCAGGACGACGCCGTCGAGGGGGTTGGCGCGAAGCGTCGCCTCGAGTTCCATGCTCATCAGATTGCGGAACAGCATCCCGCTCGGTCGCATGATGGAATCACCGATCGACATGGTCGAGAAGACGAGCGGGTACCCGCCCGCTTCGAGGACGCCCTTCGACACCCATTCCGCCAAGGTCGTCAGATGGGCATTGCAAGGGACCAGGTCAGAGGCCGAATTCGCAACGCCAATCACGGGCTTGCCCTGAAACATGTCGGGGAGCGCCCCGCGCGCCTTAAGGTGCGTGCGGTGTTCGAAACCTGTGTTGTCGATGCGCTTGAACCAGGCCTCGCTACGCAGCGGACGGGCGCCCCCGGCCATTTCGAGCCCTTTCTCTGTTGCCGAAGATTGCCATTGCGATCCAATGTGGCGGGCTAGTCGCCGGCGACGCAGGCATAACAGCAATGCTCTCTTTTGTCGACACAATGACGACTCTGCGTCGGCTTGGGGAGCCGCGAGCGAAGCCGTGTCGAGTTGACACCCACGTGACGGACCCATATTCATGTCGACATTGAGTCGACCGCAGGCAGCGTCGTGGCAATCGCGAGGATCGCAATTGATATCGGTGGAACGTTCACCGACCTCGTCCTGCTAGACGACGCCGGCCGCGTCTTTTCCAGCAAGATCCCGTCGACGCCCGCGCATCCGGAGGAGGCGGTGCTGACCGGCGTCCAACAGATTGTCGCGAACGCCGGTTTGGCTATGAGCGACGTTCTGCAAGTTCTGCATGGCACGACGGTGGGCTCGAATACGCTGCTCCAGAAGAGCGGCGCCAAATCGGGTTTGATCACCACCAAGGGCTTTCGGGACGTCCTCGAGATCGGCCGGGTCCGCACCCCGACGATGTTCGACCTGAACTGGGACAAGCCTGCGCCGCTCGTGGCTCGACGCTACCGCAGGGAAGTCGACGAGCGCGTCACCGCGGACGGCCGGGTCCTGAAATCTCTTGATGAGGCCCAGATCATCGACATCGGGACGTTCTACAGAGCCGAAGGCGTCGAATCGGTCGCCATCTGCTTCCTGAACTCCTACCGCAATCCGGAAAACGAGGCGAAGGCCGAGCGTACGTTCCGCGAAAACTTTCCCGAGATCTGGATCACGTCTTCGATATCCGTGTTGCCCGAGATCCGAGAGTATGAGCGGACCTCGACGACGGCCGTCAATGCCTATGTCCTGCCCGCACTGCGCGGCTATTTCAGGCGGCTTGAGCAGGGGTTGCGCGACATCGGCCTGTCGGCACCGCTTCTCATCGGCAATTCGAACGGCGGACTCTCGAATGCCCGCTTGGCGCAGGAAAAGCCGGTCTTCTTCATTTCGTCCGGCCGGTCGGCCGGCGTCGTCGGGGCCGGGGCTCTCGGCTTTGCAGCCGGGGAAGACAACCTGATCGTCTTCGACATGGGCGGCACCACGGCCTCGGCCTCCCTGATCCACAAGGGTCAACTCTCGCGCACCAGCGAATACGAGTTCCGCGCCGGCATTTCGACGCCGAGTCGCTTCATCAAGGCGGGCGGGTATCTCATGCGCGTGCCGACCGTTGACGTTGCCGAGGTGGGCAACGGTGCCGGCTCCATTGCCTGCGCGGACGCCGGAGGTCTTCTGCGCGTCGGCCCTCAATCGGCGGGCGCCGTCCCCGGACCCGTCTGCTACGGCACCGGCGGCACCTCCCCGACCGTGACCGACGCCAACGTGGCGCTCGGCTTCCTGCCGTCCGTCCTCGCAGGCGGAACATTGGAACTTGATCGTGAGAGCGCGCGGGCGGCGATCGAACGCGACCTCGCCCGACCGCTCGGCGTCTCGGCGGAAGAAGCCGCCCTCGGCGTTCGCGAGGTCGCAAACGCCAACATGGCGCGGGCTATCAAGGCCGTCACCGTGGAACGTGGTGTCGACCCGCGCGACTTCACTTTGCTGGCCTTCGGTGGGTCTGGACCGGTACATGCGTGCGACCTTGCCGCAATGCTGGGGATCTCGCGGGTCCTGATTCCGCATGCGCCGGGCGTCTTCACCGCCATGGGGATGCTGGCCGGCCGCGTCGAGCGGTACTTCCTGCGTTCGCTGCGGTGCCTCCTCCATCAACTGTCGCCGATCGAGGCAAACAGGCTCATCGCGGATCTCCGGTGCGAGGCAATCGACGCGCTCGCGCGGGAAGGCTACGGGGAAGGCAGCATCGTCTTCGACTTCGACCTCGACCTGCGCTTTCGGGGACAGGATTCGGAATTGCCGATCCCCCTCCCCGCGCGGGTCTCCGAGGCCGACCGCGACGACCTGCGCAAGGCCTTCCTCGCGGCCTACAAGGCGACCTACGGCTACGCATCGAGCGACGACGTCGAGACCGTCAGCATTCGCTTGCGGGCCAGTGGAACCGGCGAGCACGGGCTCGATTTCGCGCCCGGCTGTCCAGCGGCGGACATGCCGAAACCGGCCGCTGTCCGACGCATCTATTTTGATCGCGAACAGCGATGGGTGGACACACCCGTCCGCAGCCGCGCCGGGTTCTCAGGCGAGGCCAAAGGTCCAATTATTTTCGAAAGCCAGGATACGACCATCGTGATTTCACCGGGAGTTACGGTATCGACTGACCGTTTCGGCAACATCATCGCCGACTTGAGCGGGCCGGCAGTACAGAAAGCCACGCAGCAACCGGCTCATGACCCGACTACCTTCGCTGTCATCAAGAATGCTTTGGATGCGATCGTCGACGACATGGCCTACGCCGTCATGCGGACGGCCCGCTCTCCCATCGTGCGCGACGTGCTCGACTATTCGGTGACGCTTTGCGATAGGAAGGGAAGGATCCTTTGCCAGGCCAAGACGGTCGCGCTTCATCTCGGCGCCGTGCCGGACGCCATGGATGTCGTCATGCGCCGGTTTGCCGGCAATGTCGCACCAGGCGACATCATCGTGCTGAACGATCCCTACGAAGGGGGCATGCACCTTCCCGACATTTTCATGTTCAAGCCGATTTTTGTCGGCAGCCGGCTGCAGGGCTTTTCAGTCGTGGTTGCGCATCATTGCGATGTCGGCGGCCGGGTGCCGGGCTCGAACGCCAGCGACTCGACGGAGATCTATCAGGAAGGCCTCCGCATCCCGCCCATGAAGCTTTATGACAAAGGGGCGATCAACGAAACGCTCATCGGCATCATCCGCAAGAACGTACGTCTCCCGGAACTCGTGGTCGGCGATCTCGAGGCGCAATATGCCACCTGCAACATCGGCGATCGTGAGCTGCACCGGCTCGTCGAGCGCTACGGCGAGGAAGAGCTCGAAGGATATTTCGATGCCTTGCTGGACTATGGCGAGGAATTGACCCGCAAGGCGATCGCATCCTGGCCCGATGGGGAATATTCCTTTACCGACTACATCGATGGCGATGGCTTTTCTCCCGACGCGATCCCGATCGTCTGCAAAATCACTGTCGCGGGCGAGCACCTCTACGTTGATTTCGCCGGCTCCTCGCCGCAGGTTCGCGGGGCGATCAACTCGACCCTGTCCTTCACGAAGTCCTCTACCTATCTCTCGGTCCGCTGCGCCCTCGATCAGGACGTCCCCAACAACGCCGGCGTCTATCGCTGCATCACCGTGACGGCGCCGCAAGGCTCGGTGCTTAACCCCGTCATGCCGGCACCCGTCGCGGCTCGCGCTCTCACCGGCTATCGCGTCGTCGATACCGTCCTGGGCGCCCTCTCCAAGATCGTGCCTACCAGGCTCATGGCGGCGGGAGAGGGCGGCAACACGGTCGTGGCGTTCGGCGGCCATAGCAAGACGACGCGTGAACCCTTCGTCCTGGTCGACATGATCAACGGAGCCTGGGGTGGACGCGCGACCAAAGACGGCATCGAGGGCGTCACCAATCCGTCCCAGAATATGTCAAACCTGCCGATCGAGACGCTTGAAGCCCGTTATCCCCTGATCATGGAAGCCTATGGCCTGCGTGAAGACTCCTGCGGCGCGGGCGAGTTCCGCGGCGGGCTCGGCCTCGTGCGGCAATATCGGCTTCTGGCGGAGGACGCCGTGTTGCAGATACGCGCCGATCGGCACGACCATCCGCCCTATGGGCTTTTCGGGGGGAAGGCCGGCGCCCCCTCACGCAACATCCTCGATCCGGACGGGACTCCGGAAGTCCTTCCGAGCAAGATCACGCGGGATATCGGCCGCGACTTCGTCATTCGCCACGAGCAGGCCGGCGGCGGCGGATATGGCGACCCGCTCAAGCGCTCGCTCGATCTGATCCGCGCCGACCTCGAGAATGAAAAGATTTCGCCCACCTATGCCAAAGCGAACCACGGCATCGTCTTCGTCGCGGGCTCAATTATTATCGACGAGGCAGCGACGGCCGCCAGACGCATGCGGATTGCAGCATCCCAATGAGCTTTGCTGCCGAGGATCTGTCGCGCTTCGCGATCAACCAGATTACGACGCCGAAGTGGTCGCTGCCTGAGGCCATTGAAGGCTATGCCCGTCACGGTCTGCACGGCATTGCCGTGTGGCGGCACTTTCTGAACGACTACGGCGTATCCGCCGCGGCGCGGCATTTGCGGCAAGCCGACATGTGGGTCGCCTCCCTCTGCACAAGCGCATGGGTCAATGAACTCGATTCCGAGGCCTTCCGGCGCGCCATCGAGGCGAACAAACGCATCCTCGATGCCGCGGCCAAGATCGGCGCGCCCTGCGTGGTGATGGTGATCGGCGGGCTGGCCCACGGCGACAAGGATATCGCCGGACAGCGCTCACGGGTACGCGACGCGTTGTTCGAACTCGCCCCGCACGCGGCCGCAAGGGGTGTCAAGCTCGGTCTCGAACCGCTGCACCCGATGTATGCAGCTGATCGCAGTGTGCTCAACCTTATCTCGGGTGCGAACGATCTCTGCGACGAACTGGGCGACGCGGCCGCGCTGGTCGTTGATGTCTATCACTGCTGGTGGGATCCTGCCTTCGAGTCGGAACTGCGCCGCGCCGGCCGGGACCGGATCATCACGTTCCACTATTGCGACTGGCTGGTGCTCACGCGAAATCTACGCGACCGCGGCATGGTCGGCGACGGCGTGGTTAATTTTCCGCGCATCCGCGGTTGGCTCGACGACCTCGGCTACGAAGGACCGTTCGAGCTCGAAATCTTTTCCGAGCTGGATTGGTGGACGCGCGACCCTGACGAAGCCGTCCGAATCGGAATCGAACGCTGCGCTCCGTATATCGGGCCGCTGCGTCCCAAGGGATCTGAGCGTCGATATGGCTGAACAGCATAGAGTCGCCGTCGTCACAGGCGGTGCGAGCGGCATCGGGGAGGCAACGGCGCGACGTTTCGCCGAGAGCGGCGCGAACGTGATCATCGGCGACGTCGATTCGACGCGGGGAGAACGTCTTGCCGCCGAGCTCGAACACAAAGGCCAGAAAGCAACCTACTACCACGTCGACCTCGCCAGCGATGAGGCGGTGGCGACCTTCGCCGATGCGGTGGCGGCCGAACACGGCGCGCCGAACGTGCTCGTCAATTCCGGCGGCCTCCTGCAGAACGCGGTGCATTTGCTCGAGATGGATATGGCCGAATTCGATCGGCTCTGGCAGGTCAATGTCCGAGGTACCTTGCTTGCTTCGCGCGCCTTCGGCCAGGCGATGTGCGCGGCTAGGCATGGGTCGATCGTCAATCTGTGTTCGCTTACTTCGTTCCGAGCCTCGGCGCAGGTCGGCTACGCGGTCGGGAAGGCGGGATTGAAAATGCTGACCGAGATCATGGCGGCGGACTTCGGCCCAAAGGGCGTCCGCGTCAATGCCGTCGCGCCGGGCTATACCCTCACCCCGGCAATGCAGGCGCGCATCGAAAAGGGCGAGCGCGATCCCGATGTGGTCATCCGGGGATCGGCGCTGCGCCGGTTCGTCGCGCCGAGCGAAGTCGCAGACGCGATCTTTTTCCTGTGCTCGCCGCAGGCTGCCGCCATTACCGGTGTGACCATGCCGATCGATTGCGGCTGGCTCGCTATGACAGCCTACAACGCTTACGCCTCGCAGCCGTGAACCGGCTCGGACCTTAATAGCCGAAGAACGTCATGATCAGCTCGGCTTGGCTGTCGAGCATCCCCGCCCCGAAGCGAACGTCGCAGCCGGCTCGCTGCGCTGCGGCCAGGAGGGGGGTCGTCGCCGGCTTCATGACGATATCGGCCACCAGCATGGCCGGCGTCAACTTCGTGACATCGAGAGGCAGCGGATCAGTTTCCGGACGAAGTCCGCAGGGCGTGGCGTTGACGACGAGGTTGCACCCCGTCGGATCGCCATTGCCGACCGTGATGGTGAAGTCCGGATAGTGCTGCCTTATCGCTGCCGCCAGGCGAACGGCGCGATCATTGTCGATTTCGGCAACCCTGATTGACACGGCGCCGGCTTCTGCCAGGGCAAACGCGATTGCAGTGCCAGCGCCCCCGGCTCCAACCAGCAGGACGTCACGGCCCTCCGCATCCCTTCCGTTCCGGAGCAGGCCGGCCATGAATCCGCGGCCATCGAAATTGGCGCAGACCAGACGGCCGTCATCCTCGCGGCGGACGACATTGGCCGCGCGAACCGCTGCCGCCGAGTCCTCGGCCATATCAGCGAGCTGAAACGCCGCCTCCTTCAGCGGCACGCTGACGATGCAACCACCCAGATTGCGCATTCCTCGCATGGCGTTCCACCCGGCCGAAAAGTCGTCGGGATGGAGGTCCAGGGGGACCATGACGGCGTCGATGCCGCGTGCTTCGAAGATCGGATTGAATATCTCGGGCGACCGAACATGGTCGATCGGATGAGCAAGCATGAAAAAGATTTTGGTTGCTCCGGTGATCACGCTTCTCGGGCGCTCCAGCGTGGGAAGAAATCCCCTCTCCCGCCCTTTGCGAGCCCCTTTGCGGGGAGAGGTCAGGGTGAGGGGCAGCGGCGTCGCCGTTTGGCGGTGGTCGTTGCGCGACGGGATCGTGGCTACTCGCCCGGCCCCTCACCCATGCCCTCTCCCCACGCGCGGCGGGGAAAGGGGGGGCGCCCAGCTATGGAGGGATTTCTTCAGAGGCTCGAAAAGCGGGAACCTGGAAGCGCAGGTCTCAGCCCTCCGGCCCCAAGGATCTCCGCCTTCCCGCATCGGCGTCAACTCTTTGCAGCCGCATGAAGGGTCCCGCCGTCATGACCGCTAGGCCCTCTGCCGGTCGCCTTACGGCGCAGGCACGGCCAGCTTATCGATATAGGATTGGCCGATCCTCTGGATCTCGCCGATGGCCGCCTTCTCGGTGATGAAGAAGTTCAGGGCCTGCACATCGGCCCAGGATGCATCGCGGCGAAGCCCGAACGCGATGCCCTGTTTCGAGATCGCCGGCGAAGGCGCCAGCGCCACCCACCGGTTCGGGTTGGTGGCAACGAACAGGGCGTCCGTGTCGCCGTCGTCAGCAAGAGCATCGGCGCGGTGCGTTGTTACCGCCAGCCGGGTGGCATCGACATCCGGCAGCCGCACGATCGTTGCCTTTTTGATCAGGCCCGACAGCGTCTGTTCCTGCGCCGTGCCCGCGACGATGGCGAGGTTCACGCCTTCCTTGTCGATGTCCTCGAGCGTCTTCGGGGCGGGCTGCATCTTCGGATTGTTTCTATCGTAGACGATCGTGATCTGGAATTGCCACGCCGGTTCGCTGAAAGCGATGGCCATCGCCCGCTTCGGATTCTGGTTGAGAGCAAGCGCCAAATCCCAGCGTCCGGCCTGCAGGCCGGCCACGATGCTGTCCCAGGTGGTGTCGACCATTTCGGCCTTAACGCCGAGCTGCTTTTCGGCGAACTCGCGGCAAAGATCGACGAAAGTCCCGCTGTATGTCCCCGTCTTGGGATCGCGAATAACGTGTGGAGGCGCTTCCGCAACTCCGCAACGCAGGACGCCGCGCTTCTGGATCTCCTGCCAATAGCCTGTCGTCTGGGCCTGCGCCTGCACCGGCGCCGAAAAGGCCCATGCCGCCGCGAGAGCGCCGATAGCTGCCATCTTTAGGGTGCTGGTCCAACACATGGTCCACCTCTCTTGCCGCGCCGTGATACAGACGGCATCAGGAAATGTCGACCAAATGGCGACAGACTGTCAAGCTGACGGCGGCACCGGTCGGCCGCCGTCAGCAGGGCGGTCCTGTTCAATTGCCAGGATCAGGTTTGGCTTGCGGCGGCACATTGAATAGTGTCGACATTTGATCTACACGCCGGCCGCATGAGCGGCTGCAGTCGCGCCGGCTGGCGGCTGAGCAATCGACGGGGATAGGCCCGTATGCGCGCGCGAGCATCGCATTCCCCATTGAGAGAAGGAGCACGCATGAAATTCGCCCGGATGATCACAGTCGTTGGCGCTCACGCGTGTGGCGAGCTCAACGAAGTCATCACCGGGGGCGTGCGCGATGTCCCCGGCAAAACGATGTTCGAGAAGATGCAATACGTGGAGCGGCACGCCGACGAGATCCGGACCTTCCTGCTGAATGAGCCACGGGGCAAAGTGAACCAATGCGTGAACCTGGTTCTGCCACCGACCATGCCGGAAGCGGACGCCGGGTTTGTGATCATCGAATCCGACTATTACGTCCCGATGTCCGGCACCAACACGATCTGCACGGTCACTGTGCTGCTCGAAACCGGCATGATCCCGATGCAGGAGCCAGTGACGAAGCTGACGCTGGAAGCCCCGGCCGGCTTGGTCAAGGTCGTGGCCAACTGCCGCAACGGCAAGTGCGAGAGCGTGACGTTCGACAACGTGCCGGGGTTTGTCTTCGCGCTCGACGCCCAGGTTGACGTTCCCGGTCTTGGCCGCATCAAGCTCGATGTTGCTTATGGCGGGATGATCTATGCCATTGTCGAAGCAGCAAGCCTTGGATTCAAGCTGGTTGGTGCGGAAGCCGCTCCCTTGGTCGAGGTCGGCGAACGAATCAAGCGTGCTGCGGCCGAGCAGATTCCCTGCGTCCATCCGGAGAACGCCGACATCCATACCATCAACCAGGTCCAGTTTGCCGGTCCCCTCACCTCGACTGCCGGAGGCAAGCGGGCACGCAACACCGTGGTCGTGTCGCCGGGGCGGCACGACCGGTCGCCGTGCGGCACCGGCACGTGCGCGCGTCTTGCGGTCATGCATGCGCGCGGCCAGATCGACGAGGGCGAGGCTTTCGTGCATGAGAGCCTGATCGGCACCGAGTTCGTCGGCCGTATTCGCGGGACCACTACAGTCGGCGGCAGGCCGGCGGTGTTGCCCACGATCACGGGCTCCGCCTGGATCACGGCCTTCCACCAATACGTGCTCGATCCGAGCGACCCGTTCCCGAAGGGGTTCAGGCTTGGCGACCTGTGGCAGGCATCGTGAGGCCGGGCTTTTTGGACTGTAGGGCACCTGTGCACGCGTGCGCGCTCCTGGCGCCGAAGCCAGTAGGTTCGGGGGGCCTTCGCTGGAGGACCTTGCGCAACACCGTCCACCCACATCGAGACATTGGGCGGGATTCCCGACGTGTTTCGGCCTATCGTAGAGGCGAGGAAGCCAGTGACGCGTCTCTGGCAGGAAGAAGTTCTGCCTGCACTCGCCGTCACATGAACGAATGAGCGCCGTATGGTGTCGGGTTCTCGGCAAATCCCGGCCGCACCGGGGCCGGCGTCGAGCGTCGCCGACGCGGGCGGTGCCGGGTCGGCTGGGCAAAGCGCCGAAGGCGAAGATCGCCTGCCCGCAACCCAACCCTTCGTGGAGATTCGCAATCTCCGGAAGAGCTACGCCAGGGGCGCCATCCCGGTACTGAAGGGCGTCGGCGATACGATGTCCAAGACCGATCGGCTCGTGATCCTCGGGCCGAGCGGCGGCGGCAAAAGCACGCTGCTGCGCTGCGTGATGGGCCTCGAAACAATCGACAGCGGCGCAATCACCTTGGACGGGCGGAACTACATCGAATGCCTCAGCAACGGAAGGACCTTCGTCGATCGGACGGTCCAGCGCCAGGTCGGAATGGTCTTCCAGCACTACACGCTCTTTCCGCACCTGACCGTCCTCGGGAACCTGATCCTCGCTCCCGTGAAGCGAAACGGCGAAAAGAAGGGCGCCGCGATCGCGCGCGCCGAGGCACTGCTGTCCCGGTTCGGTCTCATCAGCAAGCTCAAGAGCTATCCTTCGCAGCTCTCGGGGGGCCAAAAGCAGCGCGTGGCCATCGCCCGCGCGCTCATGCTCGAACCCAAGCTGATGCTCTTCGACGAAGTCACATCCGCCCTCGATCCCGAACTCATCGCCGAGGTCGAGTCAATGATCTCGGAACTGGCCGAGGGCGGCATGCCGATGATGATCGTTACGCACGACATGGGCTTTGCCAAGAACATCGCCACCAAGGTCCTGTTCTGCGCTGATGGTGTGGTGATGGAATCGGGCGATCCGGAAACATTCTTTGCGGCGCCCAAGATCAAGCGAACTCGCGATTTCCTCGCCAGCATCCTGCGCGGGACCAAGGTGTAGCGCAGATGTCAGGCTACAGCTTCGATTTCTTCTATGTGTTGAACGGCTTCTCTCGTCTGCTGCAGGGGCTCATCGTTTCGCTCGAGCTCACGGCAATCGTAGTCGGCATCGGCACTTTTTCGGGTTTCGTGCTCGCTCTGGCGACATCGAGCCGCAGCCTGTTTCTCTCGGTGCCGACCAGGCTGTTCGTCGAAATCTTCCGCTGCACGCCGGCCCTTATCCAGATCGTCTGGTTCTTCTATTGCCTGCCCGTGCTCGCCGACGTGTTCTGGCCGCCCTTCACCATGGGTGTCATCGCGCTGACGCTCAACTTGACGGCTTTCAATTCGGAAGCGTACCGCGCCGCCATCCAGGCAATACCGGCGGCCCAGCGGGACGCCTCGATCGCGCTCGGACTGTCACGCTGGCACCAGGCTATTCATGTCGTCTTTCCGCAGGTCCTGCGCATCGCGTCCCCCGTTCTGGTCAGCAACTCCATCAGCCTGTTCCAGCAGAGTTCGCTGGTCGCTATCGTGTCGGTGGAGGATCTGATGTACCAGGGCAAGCTGCTCGCGGTACAAACCTATCGGCCGATCGAGACCTTCACGATCGTCGCCTTGATCTACTTCGGACTGTCGTTCCCGATCAGCCAATTGGTCGGCCGCATTGAACGCTACAACGCCCGGCTTCTTGCCTGATCGGGGCGGCACCATGGACCTGACCTTTTCCCCGTCTTTCGTCCTCCCCTACCTGCCCGCCCTGCTGCGCGGGCTCTACATGACCCTGCTGCTGAGCATTCTCTGCATCTCGATCGGGCTCGTATTCGGCTTCGCCGTGGGCCTCATGCGAAATGGCACCAACCGGATCGCCTACGCCTGCAGCACGATTTTCGTCGAGTTCTTCCGAGGCACGCCCGTGCTGATCCAGCTGTTCTGGATCTTCTTCTGCCTGCCGGTGCTTCTCAACGTCGAGATCGGCCCGTTCGTGTCCGCGACGATCGCCCTGTCGCTCTACATGACGGCTCTTGCCAGCGAGGCGTTTCGTTCCGCCCTTTTGTCGATCGGCAGCGAGCAGAACGACGCCGTCCTGGCACTCGGCCTGCCACGGCGCGTCAGCCTTCTCCACGTCATCCTGCCTCAGGCTTTCCTGCGCGCCCTGCCAAACCTCCTCTCGAACTCCGTGACGCTGTTCAAGGAGAGCGCGCTGGTGTCGGCGGTCGGCATCACCGACTTGATGTTCCAGGGTGAGATCATTTCAAGCGCGACGGCGCGCCCCATCGAAGTGCTGACGACGGTCGCTGCCATGTATTTCGCCGTGGGCTTCCCCTTGACGCAGATCGTGTCCCTGGTCGAGCGGCGTGTGCTGCGGCGGATGGCGATTTGAGCGAAAACGGCCCGCGACCGGGCCCGGGCGGAATGCGAGAAATCCGAGCTACATGAAAAGCCCGCCGTTGACGTGGATCACCTGGCCGGTGATGTAGTCTGCAGCCCGCGAGCAGAGGAACTGGACCACCCCGGCGACGTCGTCAGGCGTTCCGATGCGGCCGAGCGGCACCTTCTCGCGAAATCCTTGCCATTCCTCGGGCGACAGGAACTGCTCGGTGCCGGCCTCCTTCTCGATGAGGCCTGGGGCGATCACGTTCACGGTCACGTTGCTTGGCGCGAGCTGCATCGCGAGCGTCTTGCTCATCGCTTCGAGGCCGGCCTTCGCCGTGGCGGAGGCCGGATACCAGGGATAGTCCGTGCGGTAGACATGAACGTTGTGCGTGCTGATCGCCACGACACGGCCGCAGGTCGCCTTGCGCAGATATGGCAGTGCGGCAGTGGTCATCTCGAAGAAGCCGCCCGTCACCACATCGAAGACATAGTCGAGCCGTTCGCGGGCAAGCTTCCCGAACGGGGCACGGTCGGGAAAGCCGGCATTCGCGATGAGCTGATCGAGCCCGCCAAAGGCCGCCACGGCGCGCTCGACGAGCATGGCGCCAGTGTCGGGTCGCGAGAGGTCGCCGAGAACGACGAGGGCGTGCCCGCCAGCCTCTTCGACCTCGGCGGCCACGCGGCGGCATCCTGCCTCATTGCTCAGAGCATGAACGAGAATGCCGACACCGGGACGCGCCAGCCGGCGACAGATGGCAGCGCCGATGCCGCTTCCGGAGCCCGTGACGAGAACGGCCAGAAGCCGCTCGGATTCGGCCATGGCGTAGCCACCTCTTGCCGGGCTGATTTGAAAGACGCGATTGACGCTCGTTGCGTGCGAGCCGAATATTTCGGTCCCGCGCCAGCCTTGTCAATTTCCCGCCAGCCGCAACTGGAGAGAACCGCGATGAAGATCGCCAGGATCGAATGGTTCCGACTGGATCCCAAAGTCGAAAAGGAGGCGTGGGTCGAAGATGAGTATGTCTGGCCGAGCCAATTGCCCTGTTTCATCGTGAAGGTCAGCGCCGGGGACGGGACATACGGTATCGGCGAGGCGACGAGCCAGGTCTGGTATCTGGGCGAGACGGCCGAGCAGATGGAATCCTATTTCCGGCTGTTCGACGAGGCGCTCAGGGGCAAGGACCCGAGCAACTTCGCTCTCGCGCATCAGGCCATGGAGGCGACCGTCGGCGGCGGCATGCCCGGCGGTCGCGGCGCCCGCTCGGGCGTCGACATGGCGCTTTACGATCTCGTCGGCAAAGCGCGCGGCATGCCTGTCCATGCGCTCCTCGGCGGCGCGTATCGGACGAACTTCGAGCTTCTGACGAACCTCTATCACAAGACCCCGGAAGAGATGGCCCGGGCCTGCAAGGTATTCGTCGGCAGGGGCTTCAAGGGGCTGAAGGTGAAAGTCGGCGATGTCGTGCTTGCGAAGGGCTGGGACCGCGACAATCTGGAATCGGAATTGGCAAAGCTCGAGGCGGCGCTCGAAGTTGTGCCCAAGGACGTGTACATCGATGCCGACGCCAACCAGGGCTGGCGCAGTGCCAAATGGACCGTCTCCGTCCTCCGGCGGTTCGAGACCTACGACAACCTATCCATCGAGCAGCCGCTGCCCTACGCCGATCTGGAGGGCGCTGCCTTCGTGCGGGCGCACGCCAAGGTGCCGGTCATCATGGATGAGTCCGTGTGGTCGCCCCAGGCCATGATGCACCTCATCCGCATGGGCGCCGCCGATCGCATCGTGCTCAAACTGAACCGCGTGGGCGGGTTCTTTCCCGCGCACGAGATCATCACAATGTGCGAGGCGGCGGGGATCGGCGTCAGCGTCGACACCAATCCCTACACCCTGCTTGGCGACACCGCAGTCTGCCACATCGCCGCCGTCGCCCGCACGCCCTACCCGGTCGACTGCGAGGGCCATGTGTCGTTCCTCTCCCTGGGAGACGTAAGCCCTTACGTGGGCGGTATCACCATCAAGGAGGGTCGCGGGTCGTTGCCCGACGCGCCGGGGCTCGGCATCGACATCGATTGGAAGAAGCTCGAGGCGCTGACCCGTCGATGAAGCTCGGCTTCCTCGGCACGGGCACGATTGCGGAAGCAGTCCTGACCGGCCTCTGCACGGGAGCCGATCCCCCGCCGACGGTCGTGTCGCCCCGCAACGCGGATCGGGCGCGCGCTCTCGCCGGGCGGTTCGCGACGGTGACCGTCGGCAAGGACAACCAGGCAGTCCTCGATGGCGCCGATCTTGTGTTCGTTGCGGTTCGGCCGCAGCAAGCCGATGACGTGCTGAAGCAACTGCGGTTTCGCCGCGACCACCGGGTCGTCAGCTTCGCTGCGCTCTATCCCATGAGCAAGCTGTCGCTCGCGGTTGCGCCTGCCACTGCCATCTGCCGTGCCATACCCTTGCCTTCGGCCGCCATGCGCGTCGGCCCGATCGCCGTCTGGCCGATGCTTCCGGAGGCCGTGGAGATCCTGGCGCGGATCGGGACGATCGTGCCGATCGCCGATGAAAGCCTGCTGGAGCCCGTCTGGGCGACCACCGCGCTGATGGCGCCCTTCTATGAACAGCTGCGACAGATCACGTCCTGGGCCGTCGACGAGGGAGTTTCGCCGGAACAGGCGGGCGCCTATGTGGCGGCGCTCTACTCGGCCTGGAGCGCCGTGGCGAGCGGAGCGGGCGACGATCTCGCGGCGCTCCGCGATACGTCGCAAACGCTCGGCGGCCTGAACGAGCAGGCGCTCAGGATCATGACGAATGCAAGTCACTACGCCGCGTTGCACACGGCGCTGGACGCTGTTCTTGGCCGGCTGAGAGAATCAGCGGTGTAGCGCGCGACCCTCCTCGGCCGCGCGACGCGGGCTGGAACCGCCTTACTCGGCGGCAGCGCGTGCCTTCGGGGTCGCCGCCGTGGCCGCTTCGTAGAGCTTGCGGAAGGCCTTCTTCTCCTCCGAGGTCAGCGGCAGCATGGGCGCCCGGGTCTCGCCGACCGGCACCCCCGCCAGTTCGCAGCCATATTTGTTGTACTGCAGATATTTGCCGCCCTGCTCCATCAACATGAAGACGGGCATCAGCCGCCGCATGATCTCGCGCCCGGCATCGAGGTCGTTGCGCCGAATGCACGCTTCGTAGAGGGCGACATGCTCGGCCGGCAGAAAGTTGGATGCCCCCGCAACCCAGGCGCGGACGCCCCACGCAAAATATTCGAACGCCTGGTCGTCAGCGCCGCAGACGAGCTGCACCTGGTCGGAGAAATCGCTCATCAACTCGTGCATGCGAGCCATCGAGCCGCTGCTCTCCTTGATGCCGAAAATGCGTTTGCGATCCTTGATGCCGCGCAGGAACTCCGGGCTCATGTCGACCCCGGTGCGGGCCGGGAAGTTATAGAGCAGGATCGGCAGTTGGACCGCATCGTCGATCGCCTTGAAATGAGCGACAAGCTCCTGCGTCGTGGGCAGCGAGTAGTAGGGCGCGGCCAGCATCAATCCCTCGTAGCCGAGATCCCTTGCGTAAAGGCTCAGATCGATGATCTCGGCGGGGCGCGAACTATTGGTACCAGCGAACAACTTGGCCCGACCGCCGATCGTCTCAGCCACGAACTTGAAAACCTGTTTCCGCTCATCGGTGGTCAGATTATAGTACTCCCCTGTCGTGCCGCAGGGAACCACGTAGTGGACGCCGTTGCCGGTGACGAAATCGAGAAGACGGGCATAGGCTTCGAAATCGATGCTCCCGCCGCCCTTTTGAAAGGGCGTTGCGGTCACGGTCAAAATGCCTTCGACATGATGCATGGACACGAGCTTCTCCTTCTGTGAAGCGGACCCCGGAGCGCCTTGCGTCCTCTCCGAATGGCCTCGATTTCCCCGTCATATCATGGAGCCGGCGAGCGAAGCGAGGCTAACGGACCACACGGCCTCAGGTGGTCGAGGCCGGCAGATCGCGCGGCTTCCGGACCCACCTGGAAACCGCGGCAGCGGGTCGTCTGGCTCCATCACGAACTGGTAGAAGCCCGTCAGGTAAGCTCGCCGGTCACGCTATTCTCTATGCCCGGCACGATCAGACGAGCTCAAGCTGAGTCTTCGCCATGTCGGCGAGGACCGCGCGCGCCGCATTGTGCCCCGGCGCGCCGTTGACGTCGCCGCCCGGGTGGGTTCCCGCGCCGCAGAGATAGAGGCCCGGGACCACGTCGCCGTGTCCCGTATAGCCAGGAATCGGCCGGTTCCAGAGAACCTGGTCCGGCATCAGCTCGGTATGAAAGATCTGACCGCCCGTGATTCCGTAGACGCGCTCAATGTCGACAGGGACGAAGACTTCGCGGGCGAGGACGGAGTTGCGGAAATTGGGAGCGAGCTCGGTGAGCAGGTCTGTCATTCGCTCGGCCAATTTCTCGCGTTCCGCGTCGAGATCGCCCGCCGCCAGCTTGTAGGGGAAATGGTGGCACCAGAGCGACAGGGTGTGCTTGCCCTCCGGCGCCACCGAGGGGTCGGTCGCCGACTGGATGATCATTTGACTGAATGGCCGCACCGATGGGATGCCGCGTTTTCCGTCGTCCCACGCATCCTCGAAGTAGTCGAGCGACGGCGCGATCATGATGCCTCCGCAGTGCTGCGGCCCGAGCGATTTGCCAGGCAACGCGGCGAAATCGGGAAGCTCGGCCAGGGCAAAGTTGATCTTGGCGCCGGAACCGCAGGTCCGCAACCCGGCAACCTTTGTCCGGATATCGTCGGCCACTGCGTCCTTGGGTGCCAGGCGCAGCAGCGTCGCCTTGGGATCGGCGTTCGAAAGGACGACACTGGCCCGGAGCTCGTCGCCGTTTTCGAGCACCACGCCGCCGATGCGGCCGTCTGTCGTGAGGAACTGGGCCACTGGCGCTTGCAGGCGGATCTCTCCTCCGGAACCGCGGACGGATCGGGCCAGGGCCGCGGTGATCGAGCCCATGCCTCCGTCGGCGATTGCCCAGCAGCCAAAGCGACCGGCGAGCTCGGATGCGGCATGGTAGAACTTCGAGAAGGCGGTTCCCGGAGCCCGCGGGCTGGCGGCAGATCCCGACATGGCGCCGTATGCCATCGGCCCCTTGACGTAGTCGGAGGCGAAGAATCGCTCAAGATAATCGCCGACGCTGGCAAAGAGCGCGCAGTTCAGCATATCGGGGCCATCCGACCCGGTGAAAGCCGCAGCAAATCGCGATATCGAGGGCTGCGGCTGCAGCATGAAGCCGCCGACTATTCGGGCGATGCGCGCGGTGTATTCATCGAATTTTGCGAAGGCAGCGGCGTCCCGCGGCGCCACTTCGGCTATGCTCTGCATTGTTTGGTGCCCGTCGGCATAGAAGAACACGTGCCTGCCATCGAAGAACGGCACGAAAATCTCCGGCTCACGAAAATGATATTTCAGCCCGTGCCGCTCGAGCTCCAGGTCTTCGATGATCCGCTGGCGAAGCATGCCCAACACCTGCGCCGCCGCAGATATTTTGAAGCCGGGGATGAGCTCTCTCGTGATGCAAGCCCCGCCGATCCGGTCGCTTCGCTCGAGCACGAGGGTAGAAAGCCCGTTTCTGGCGAGGTAGGCAGCCGCCACGAGGCCGTTGTGCCCGGCGCCGACGACGATTGCATCATACTGGGCCATTGTCGCCCCCCTTCAGAGTGGATAGATGCGGCGCCGCTCGGGCAGGAGACCCTGCGGGCGGAACATGGTCACCAGCGTGATCAGGAGGCCGATGGTCACCAGGCGCAGCGCCGCCAGCGTATCTGCGGGGATATCGAAAAGGCCGGTGAGAAATCGGGTGCCGGTGTAGAAGGCCTGGATGAGCACCGTACCGAGCACGATGCCCCAGACATTGCCGCGGCCGCCCACCACGACCATCGCCCAGATGATGAAGGTCTCGATGGGCTTGGCATCGTCCGGGCTCATGTAGCGCTGCATCAGCGCGTAGTAGGCGCCCGCCAACCCGCCGATCGCACCTCCGAGCGCCATGGTCTCCATCTTGAGCAGGAGCACGTTCTTTCCGAGCGCCATCGGCAGCCGATCGCCTTCGCGGATCAGCCGGATCGTGCGGCCGAATGGCGAGCCGAGGAGCAGGCCGACCAGCAGCAGCACCGCAAGCGTGGACCCCGCGATGATCCAGGGCAGATATTGGACCGTCACCAGGACCGAGATGCCATTGGCGCCGCCGGTCAGCCAACGTTCGTTCAGCGCGATGATGCGGACGATTTCCGCAAGCGACAGGGACAGGATTCCCCAATAGGTGCCGCTCATGTTGCGCACCGAAATCGACATGAGCAAGCCGAACAGGACGCCGGCCAGCACCCCCCAGCAGACCGCGGGCACCGCTCCCGAGCCGCGGCCCAGGGCGATCGCCGTGGCGTAGGCGCCCACCGTAAGAAAGACGACCTGGCCGAAGTTCACGATGCCGCAATTGCCGACCTGCAGATCGAGGCTGATGGCCAGCATCAGGGAAATGCTGGTGATCCCCATGAGATAGATGCCGAAGTTCGCCAGCTGGTCCATCCCTGGCGCTCCCTCAGGCGAGCTCGCGCCGCATGAACCCGCTCGGGCGCAGCAACAGGATGAGCACGACGGCCAGGTAGACGATCGCCGGCTTGTAGTCTGCAGGGATGCGCAAGCTGCTCACCCAATCGGCGCCGCCGATGAGGTTCGCGAGCGGTGCGAAATTGACCGCTACTCCGAAATTCACCGCGAGCCCGACGACCAGCGCACCGAGCAAGGCGCCATAGACAGAGCCAACCCCACCGATCAGCACCACGCAGAACACCGGGATGACGAGATTGAAGCCGAGCTCGGGGACGAGCTGGGTGTCCCAGGCGACCAGCGCACCGCCGAGGGCAGCGAAGGCCGTTCCGAGAAACCATACCCAGGCGATCACCCATTCGGTGTTCACGCCGCTTGCCTGGGCAAGTTCCGGGTTCGTCGACGTGGCCCGCATCGCCTTGCCGATGGTCGTATACTGCAACAGGATGTGGAAGCCGACGATCGCGAGCAGCACGATGCCGAGTATCCACACCTGCTGACGGGTGACGAAGGCGCCGACTATTCTCATCCCGGGCGCGATGCCGAAGTCGTAGCGCAGGAAACGCGGGCCGAAGATCGCCTGCATGGAGTAGCGAATGGCGATCGCCAGCCCCAAAGACGCGATCATCGGCGCGACGTCGTCGGCGTTGCGGAAGATTCTGAAGACCAGCCGGTCGATGACGACGCCGGCGAGCCCCATGACGAGGACCGCCGCGGCGATCGACACGGCGAAGTTCAAGCCGAGCCGAACATTCAGCGTCCAGGCCAGATACGCCCCTGCGACAGCCGTCTCGACGTGGGCGAAATTGGCGAATTTCAGAAGGGAAAAGGTGAGCGTAAGTCCGACGGCGATGATGCCGAGCTCGGAGGCGGTGATCAGGCTGTTGACGAGAACCTGGGCGAAGTTCATCGGCGCCGGGCCGGTTTGCGCTCGTGCGGAGGGTGGCCGGCCGGCGCCCGGAGCATCAGCCGGCGCACCGGATCAGGGCTTGTAGCCCGGATAGAGCTGCTGGTTCTGCTCTTCGCTCGGGGCGTGGGAGAGCGGAGTGCCTTGGTCGTCGCTGTAGCGGAACACGACGATGTTCTCCGGCCCCTTCGACAGCGGCACCATCTTGCCGGCCTTGTACGCGAGCTTTTCGTACTGATCGGAGGCTTGCATGCCCCATTTGTTGAAGCCCTTATCGCCGTTCCCGGAGACCCCGAGATAATGATAGGCGGCCGGCCACATGGCGTCCCTGATTTTCTTGCGGTCGAGCCCGTTGGCCAGGTTGATGGCGGTGGCCACAATCCAGACGGCATCGTAGAACGGTGGACCGCCCCACGCGTCGGTGTATATGTGCCCGAACTTTTCCAGGAACTTCTTGTTGAATGCCTCAGCCCTTATGCCTCCTGTAATATAGTTCAGGCCCTTGATGCCCTCGATCAGATTCGGTTCCAGGGTGCCGTAGGCGCCGGGGTTGTAGGAATAGGTATTGCTGAAATCGCCCATACCAAGCTCGACCAGCTGACGCTGGATGATCGGCGCGTCGCTGTCGTAGATGTCGGTGAGAATGGCATCGGCGCCGGCATTCACGACCTGCTGCAGCTCAGTACGGAAGTCGGTGGCACCGGGCTGGTACAGCAGCGCCGGAATCCACTCGAGGCCAAGCTCCTTGGCGCGCTTCTCGCTTACCTTGGCGCGATCCTGGCCGATCGGATTATTCTGGAAGATGCCGGTGAGCTTTTTCGCTCCGGCCTTGTCGGCCTTGACGAAGTCGACGAGGGCGACGGCCTGTTCGGCGATGCCGGCGACGTTGAAAAGATAGGGGCCGACGGTCTTCAGGTCGTTGGTGGTTGCGTCGGTAACCCACACCACGCCCTTCTCATTGAGCAACCGGCCGACCGGCAGGGCAATTGAGCTCTGGTAAGCCCCGATGCAGGCGGCGACCTTATCGACGTCGGCGAGCTTGTTTGCCGCCTCCACGCCGGATTTCGGCCTGCCCTCGTCATCCTCGACGATCAGCTTGATCGGGCGGCCGAGCACGCCGCCGGCCTCGTTGACTTCCTCGGCACCAAGCTGCATCGCACGATAGGAATCGTTGCCGGCGACGGCGGCCGAGCCGGTCAAGCCGATGATGACCCCGATCTTAACGGGTTCGGTCGTCTGTGCCGCGGCGACGGTCGGCAGGGGCATAGCCGTCGTCAGGCAAGCGGCCCCCGTCAACTTGAGCAATGAGCGGCGCCCGAATTTCGGTGGTTGGTCCAAAATTGGCATTGGTTCCTCCCGTTACGAGCCAGGATCGGTGCTTGTTTTCATTCCAACGCGGGTCACTGGCGCGCGCGTGACTATAGCGACCAGCCCAATGCCCATCAATCCGGCGTCAGGCCGGGTCAGGAGACGGCGAGATGGTCGCCTTGCTTGAGCAAGAGCGATGTTCCTGGTCTTTGCGGCCTTTGCTGCCAAAGGACTCAAACGCCCGCAGTGTGGGGCGCGCGACCCTGGGAGGCGAGGCCCGACCTGAGGAGCCGCAAGCTCAAACACGCTCGTCAGGCTGGAGCTATCGGCGTTAACGGCGGAGGCTTGGACACTGGCCCCCGCATTTTGGCACCGAGATAAGCTCGGCCTATCCGCTCGTCCGTAGCAATTGAGGCGGCAGGACCCTGCATGACGACCTGACCTGTGACGAGCACGTAGGCGCGGTTCGAGATCGCCAGCGCGCGCTGCACATCCTGTTCAACGATGACGATTGCGGTGCCGGTCGCCGCGATGTCTCGAATATGCTGGAAGACCTCGTGGGCGCGCAGTGGCGACAAGCCGGCCGACGGCTCGTCCAGGAAGAGCAGGCACGGCGACATGATCAGGGCTCGGGCCATTGCGAGAACCTGACGCTCCCCGCCGGACAATGTCCCGGCCAGCTGAGACCGCCGCTCGGCCAGCAGCGGGAACAACGCCAGCATCCGCGCCATCGCGGCATTGCGCTCGCTCCGACGCAGGCGATAGCCGCCGATCTCCAAATTTTCTGCAATCGTGAGCGGTTTGAACGTGTTCAGCAATTGCGGGACGTAGCCGATGCCCAGGGCGGCCCGCTCGGTCGGCCGGAGCTGTCGCAACTCGCGGTCGCGAAAGTATATCTCGCCCCTGGTGGCGCGGACGAAACCGAGGATCGACTTGACCAATGTCGTCTTGCCGCAGCCGTTGGGACCAAGAATGGTGACGATCTCGCCGGGCGAGACCTCGATGTCGACGCCATGGATGATCTCATCGGCGCCATAGGCGCAGTGCAGCCCCCTTACCTGGAGCAACGCGGTCACTCGTTCACCGCGCGCCCGCGGCCGAGGTAGGAGCTCAGCACGCGCTCGTCGGCTTGGATCGTCTCGGGCGTTCCTTCCGAGATCACGACGCCGGCGTCGAGCACATAGACATGCTCGCAGATGTCTCCAACGACCTGCATGTTGTGCTCCACGATCAGCAGCGTGATGCCCTCGTCCCGTCGCATCACCTTCAACGCTTCGACAATCACGTTGATGAGGCTTGGGTTGACGCCGGCCGTCGGCTCATCCAGCAGACACATCTGCGGCTTGGCCATCAGGATTCGCCCGAGATCGACCAGCTTTCTTTGGCCCCCCGACAGGTTGGCAAGATATTCATTGGCCACCTGCGAGAGACCCAACAGTGCAAGCGCCTCCTTCGCCCGTGACAGGTTCTCGCGCTCGACGGCGAGCAGCCGAGGCAACCGAAGCACCGCGGCCGGCAGATTGGCCTCGATCTGGTTTCGCGCGGAAGCCAGCAGGTTTTCGATCGCCGTCATGCGCTGACCGCCTTCCGAGAGCTGAAAGGTTCGGATCAGGCCGAGAGTGGCGATTGCATTCGGCGATCGACCTTGGATCGATAAGCCCCGGAAAGTGACAGTACCGGCGTCGGCACGCTGGAAGCCACTGATGATATCGAACAAGGTGCTTTTGCCGGACCCGTTAGGGCCGATAAGGCCGACAACCTGGCCCTGCGCCACACGCAAGCTGACACTTTCCAATGCCCGGAGCCCTGCGAAGGACTTGGATACGGCATCAACCTGAAGCATGGCGGACCGGCGGCCCCAGCATCCGCGGCGCAAGGGCGCCGGCTGCAGAATGGGAGGGTGCTACAGGGACG
>JAFAME010000258.1 GCA_019233695.1 Methylobacteriaceae bacterium | reverse complement strand
AATTCGGCTCGATGTTCCTGGCGCAGGTCCCCCACATCGCAGGCCTGGAGACGCCGGTCATCGCCGACCTCGACCCCGAACGGGCGCGCGCCGCCTGCCGCGCCGTCGGCTGGGACGAGCCCCGCATCGCCCGCGCCTCGTTCGTTGCTTCCGGTGCCGAGGCCTGCGGGCGGGACGATGTCGACGTCATCGTCGAGGCGACGGGCTCGCCTGCCGCCGGAATTGCCCATGCGCGCGCCGCAATCGCTGCAGGCAAGCACGTCGTCATGGTGACGGTCGAGGCTGACGTCCTTGCCGGACCGCTCCTTAACGAAGAAGCCCGCGCCGCGGGTGTCGTCTACTCCATGGCCTACGGCGATCAGCCGGCGCATGTTGCCGAGCTCGTCGATTGGGCCCGCGCTTGCGGTTTCGCGGTCGTCGCGGCGGGCAAGGGCACAAAATACCTGCCGGCCTTCCACAACGTCACTCCCGATGGCGTCTGGGCGCACTACGGCGTGAGCCCTGAGGAGGCACGCCGCGCCGGCATGAATGCGCAGATGTTCAACTCCTTTCTCGACGGCACGAAATCGGCCATCGAGATGGCGGCGATCGCCAACGCCTGCGACCTCGCCGTTCCTGCCGACGGGCTCGGTTTTCCGGCATGTGGGGTCGATGATCTCGCCCATCTCTTCCGGCCGAAGGCGATCGGCGGCATTCTCGAGCGCGAGGGAATGGTCGAGGTCGTCTCGAGCCTCGAACGCGACGGGCGGCCTGTCGCCCGGGACTTGCGCTGGGGCGTCTACGTCGTCTTGCGCGCGCCCAACGCCTATGCCGAAGCGAGCTTTCGCCAATATGGCCTGAGGACGGATGCGACGGGCCGCTATGCCGCCATGTACCGGCCCTATCACCTCATCGGGCTTGAGCTCGCGATCTCCGTCCTCTCGGCGGCGTTGCGTGGCGAATCGACGGGACAGGCGCGGCAGTTCAATGGCGACGTCGTTGCGGTCGCCAAGCGCGCGTTGCGCACGGGCGAGGTGCTCGACGGCGAGGGCGGCTATACCGTCTGGGGCAAGCTCGTTCCCGCGGCCCGGAGCCTGGCGGAAGGAGCGCTGCCGATCGGCCTTGCCCACGGCGTGTCGCTGGTGCGCGACGTCCCGGCCGGCGAGACGCTGCGCTGGTCCGATGCCGCCGTGTCGGACACGCCGACCGTCCGCGCCCGCCGCGAGATGGAACACCGCTTTGCGCGCCCGGCTGCGGCCGCGGCCGCCGAATAGGACGCAACGGGAGACGCACATGGCCTTTGCCGGCTTCGGGCCCCAGGCGCTGCCGTTCTTCAAGGCGCTTGCCTTCCACCAGACGAAGGAATGGTTCGAGGCCAATCGGGCGATCTACGAGAACGAGGTCAAGGCTCCCTTTGGCGATCTCGTCGAGGCGGTCGCGGCGGCATTGGCACGCGCCGGCATCCCGCTCAAAGGCGATCGCAAGGCCTCACTTTTCCGCCTCAACCGAGACGTGCGCTTCTCGAACGACAAGCGTCCCTACAAGACGCATGCCGGCGCTGTGCTGACGCGGACGGGAGCGAAGGACTCGCAGGGTCTCCTTTATATTCACATCGACCCGAACGGCTGCTTTGCGGCGGCCGGCTTCTATCAGCCCGAGGCGGACGAGCTCAACCGCATGCGCCGCTCGATCGCGCGCGCGCCTGAGGCCTACGCCGCCGTGATCGCGGCGCTTGCCAAGGGCAAGCTTCGGCTTTCCGACGAGCACAGCCTGACGCGGCTGCCGCGCGGGTTCGAGGCCGTGACGGCTCCGGCCGTCGCCGAAGCGGTGAAGCGCAAGTCCCACATCTGCTCGCGACCGATTGCGGAAGCGAAGCTTGGCGATACCAGGCTCGTCAACGACCTGCACAATTTTGCAACTGCCGCCTTGCCGTTGCTCGAATGGGGCTGGTCGGCGATCGACGCGCTATAGGCTGCCGGCCTCTGACACCCAGGGATTTCGGGTGAGCTTCAAGGATGCAGCGCCCGCCGGCTTCCCACCCTCGTTCGGATGAGGCATAGACGGCCGTGCAACGGGCGAGGCGCTCGGCGTCCATGGAAAGCCAGAAACGATGACCGGCATTTCGATCAACGGGCCGCTTGGCCCGCGCTACGGCGAAATCCTTTCGGGACCGGCGCTCCTCTTCCTCACTGATCTGCACCGCAATTTCGACGCGCGCCGCCGCGACCTCATCGCCGCCAGAGCCGAGCGGCAGAAAGCCTTCGATGCCGGCGAGACGCCCGACTTCCTGCCCGAGACCAGGATGATCCGCGACGGCGACTGGAAGGTCGCGCCGATCCCGGCCGACTTGCAGGACCGGCGGGTCGAGATCACCGGTCCGGTCGACCGCAAGATGATCGTCAATGCGCTCAATTCCGGCGCCAAGGTTTTCATGGCCGATTTCGAGGATGCCTCCTCGCCGACCTTCGCCAACATGGTCGAGGGTCAGCTCAACCTGAAGGACCGCTGGGCGGGCGCCATCGACTTCGTCGAGCCCTCGACAGGCAAAGCCTACAAGCTGTCGACAAAGCCGGCCGTCCTGATGGTGCGCCCGCGCGGCTGGCACCTGCCGGAGGCGCATGTCGAGATCGACGGCTTGCCCATGTCGGGTTCGCTGTTCGATTTCGGCCTCTACGTCTTCCACAATGCCCGCACGCAGACCGCCGCCGGCGTCACGCCTGCCTTCTATCTGCCGAAGATCGAAGATCACCTCGAGGCGCGGCTCTGGAACGACGTGTTCGCCTTCGCCGAAGAGGCGCTCAATGTGACGCCGGGCACCTTCAAGGCGACGGTGCTGATCGAGACGCTGCCGGCCGCCTTCCAAATGGATGAGATCCTCTACGAGCTGCGCGATCACATGGCGGGCCTGAACTGCGGCCGCTGGGACTACATCTTTTCGTTCATTAAACGGCTCGGCAAGAATCCGAAGTTCCTCACGCCCGACCGCGCCGTCATGGGCATGGGCAAGGCCTTCCTCAACGCCTATTCGCTGCTGCTGATCAGGACCTGCCACCGCCGCGGCGCCTTCGCCATGGGCGGCATGGCGGCCCAGATCCCGGTGAAGAACGACCCCGCCGCCAACGAAGCCGCCTTCGCCAAGGTCCGCGCCGACAAGGAGCGCGAAGCCGGCAACGGCCACGACGGCACCTGGGTGGCCCATCCCGACCTCGTGCCGGTTGCGATGCAGGTGTTCGACCGCCTGATGCGCAAGCCCAACCAGCTCGATCGCCTGCGCGAGGACGTCAAGGTCACGCGCTACGATCTCCTCGAAGTGCACGAAGGCGCGCGCACCGAGGCGGGCCTGCGCGAAAACGTCAGGGTCGGGGTGCAATATATCGAAGCGTGGCTGCGCGGACGCGGCGCGGTGCCGCTTTACAATCTCATGGAAGATGCAGCGACCGCCGAGATCTCGCGGGCCCAGGTGTGGCAGTGGCTCCATCACCGGGCCAAGCTCGACGACGGACGCGAGGTGACGCCCGATCTCTTCAGGGCGGTCATGACCGACGAAATGGCCAAGGTGCGCGAGGCGGTCGGGCCCAAGACCTACGATGCAGGGCGCTTTGCCGATGCAACGAAGCTCTTTGCCGACATGTCGCTTGCCGCCGAATTCGCCGAATTCCTGACGCTGCCGGCCTATGAGCTGTTGGGGTAAAGTAGCTCAGCTTCAACGTACTATGTTGACCGTGATATTCTCAGTCGTGGTGTCACCGTTTCCAAAGATGTATCGGATTGAATAATAGTCTTTGCCATAATATTCCCGATATGATCGATACCAAACCTGGGTTGACGGAGCAACCCGAGGATTGCAAATAATCCTCCGGTTTTCCGACGTGAAGAACGGGTAATCTCTTCCGTTACGTACCGATAATTGTCCATACTTTGGAGGAGTGATAATTCTCACGTCTATCCGACCTTGAGATGTGCAGTCTGGGTTGAGTTGGTGCCTGAAATCCATTTTTGTTGGTCTATCTGAGATCACTGTTTTTGAAGCGGCGAACGGTGGGTCATCCATTGCACTCGCGCGTTCGTCTGGACCGCAAAAGCACGCTGTGACCATAAGTGGCAATAAAATAATCCTCGACATCTTATTTCGTCGCTCCAGCTTGCCTGTCGAACTGTCTGACTTCACCACTCGAAGACCTACATCGACTTCTGCCAAGATTCGAAGTTGGTATCCAATCTGTCGAAAATACGAAGATAAACTTACAATAGGGCTTGTCTCGAACCTCGGCTCTGCCTACCGCTTCGTGCTACTCGGCGGCGAGGATAGCCAAGCCTCAGGGTACGATCGTGAGAGTGATATCCTTCTTGAGAGTATTGCCATTTGCGAAAATATATTCAAATGAGATATAGTCCTGGCCGGCGTATTCGCGAGCGGATTGATACCAGACTTGTGTCGAGGCCATGACCGAGCGTTGCATGCGCTCCTCAAGTTTGAAGATTGATAGAAGGGAAAGTCCCGTCCCATGCGCAGGGATAATTGACCGGCCCTGGGCGAAGCAACGACACGGACGTCCACTGGCCCGATAGACGTGCAATCAGGATTGAGTTGCATCGAAAAATCAACCTTTGTGGGCCGGCCTGCAATCACTGTCCTCGTCAGATTGGGCAGTTCGGCCGCGCTGGCGCGGTCGCCAAAATCGGGAAGGCACACAAGAACAATGACAAATGCGCCGAAAATTCTGAACATGGTTGGCCACCCCTGTTGTACTTTTGTGAGACACGCCACAAGTGCATTTGCGCATCACAACCACTTACAGTGGTGACACAGGTCGGCTTCATGGTCCAGCATGTCGGGGCTCGGCCGGGGGCCAATCTGCCCCGTTGGTTGATATTCAGTTCTCTCATTCGTCGCGACACAACACGGCGGTACACGCTTTCAGCCAAGGCTGGTCAATTGAAGGCTCAATGCCCGCAATTTCCCGCGCGCTGCGACATCGTAGGCCTGATCATTTGCCCGCGCGGGCCGCTTGCCGTTGTAGAAGAGGCCGCTCACCCGCCCGCCGTCGGCTCCAATCGCCAGGTTGAGGATCGCCTCGGCGCCCTCATCGACCGTGCTGATCGGCGTGATGCCGCCCAGGCGCACCATGGTCGTGTCCATGTAGGTCGCCGGATGAAGGCTGTTGGCCGACACGTCCGAGCCGGCGAGCTCCTCGGCAAGGTCGATCGTGAACATGATCTGGGCGAGCTTGCTCTGCGCATACGCCCGGCTGCCGGTATAGCCGCGCGTCAGCATCACGTCCTCGAAGTCGATCGGATGCTGGCCGAGCGAAGCGACATTGACGATGCACGCAGGAGCGCTCCCCCGAAGCTTCGCGAGGAGGAGCCGGGTCAAAAGAAAGCCGGCAAGGTAGTTGACCGCGAAGCGCAGCTCGCACCCATCGGCGCTGGATTCGCGCCGGGCGCCGGAGCCGCCGGGGCCGATGCCGGCGTTGTTGATGAGAATGTCGATGCGCGCATGCTCGCTCTCGACGGCGCCTACCAGTTCACGGACCGCGGCCAGCGAGGCGAGATCGGCCTCGTAGAACCGGGCCTTGGCTCCTCCCTTGGCCTTGATGCCTGCGACGACTGCCTCGCCCCGCTGCCGATCCCGGCCATGAACGAGCACTTCTGCGCCTGCAGCGCCGAGCCGCACGGCGACGAGCCTGCCGACGCCGTCGGTCGACCCGGTGACCAGAACCGTCTTGCCTTCGAGTCGCATGCGTCAAACTCCGCCACCTCAACCCGACTGCCTTCGACCGGAGGGTTATGGTGCGCTGTCTTGGATCGGTCATCATCCCACCCCATATGACCGCCGGGCGGGTTCGTCCGAAGGAGAAGAACATGACCCCCGAAGAACGCCAGATGCTTGCCGGTCTGTTCGACCGCATCCGCAGCCAGGCGGGCAACCCCCGCGATCCCGAGGCCGAGGGGTTCATCGCCAACGAGGTCCGGGTGCAAACCTACGCTCCCTATCTCTTGGCCCAGACGGTGCTGGTGCAGGAGCAGGGCCTGAGCGCCGCGGCCGAACAGATCAGATTGCTGCAGGCACGCGTGCAAAGCCTGGAGAGCGGCGCTCAGGCGCAGCCGACTGGGACCGGCAGCTTTCTCGGCGGGATTGGCAGGTCGATCTTCGGCGGCAGCCAGCCGGCGTCGCGCGGCTCCGTTCCTAGCTATGCGCCGCAACCGACCTATACGCCGCCGCCGAGCTATGCGCCGCCGCCCAACTACGCGCCCCAACCCGCCTCAGGGCCGTGGGCGCAGCCGCAATCTTCCGGCGGCAGCTTCCTTAAGGGCGCATTGGGCGCCGCGGCGGGGGTGGCCGGCGGGGTCCTTCTCGCCGACACGGTCCGCGATCTCTTCGCCGGCCACAGTGCGACGGCCGCCAACATGGCCGGCGTCGATCCGACAGGCGGCGGCCTTTTGGGCACGGCGGGCAATGAGGGGCTGTTTGCCTCGGACGCCAACGTCGATCAGCGTACGCAGGACATTCTGCAGGACCAGGATCAAGACCAGGACGAGGCGCAGGATGCCGCCGACGACGCGGCGGATAATTCCTCGGGGGACGACTATTCCGGCTCGGATTATTCGGGCTCGGATTTCGGCGGCACGACCGACGTGTGAGGTCTGCCGCCTCCGTTGGAGTTCGGCGAATGGCAAGAAGCCGTCCCATCGCCGATGGGGCTGCTCCTGTCGTCAATTCGGCCGCCCGGTCGTGCGGGCAAGGCGTCAGATCACCTGGACCTTGGTGCCGATGCGGACGCGGTTGTAAAGATCGATGACATCCTCGTTCAGCATGCGGATGCAGCCGGAGGAGACATTGGTCCCGATCGTCTCCGGTTCGTTGGTCCCGTGGATGCGGTAGAGCGAGGACCCAAGATAGAGCGCGCGGGCGCCGAGCGGGTTGGCGATGCCGCCGTCCATGTGATGCGGCAGGTCGGGCCGGCGCAGCAGCATTTCGGAAGGTGGCGTCCAATCCGGCCACTCGGCCTTGCGGCTGATGACCTTGGACCCGGACCATTCGAAGCCGGGGCGGCCGACGCCGATCCCGTACCGCAAGGCCCGCCCGCGCCCGATCACGAGATAAAGGAACTTGTTTGGCGTATCGATGACGATCGTGCCACTGCCCTGCGGGCCGTGGTAGTCGACCTCCTGGCGCGCGTACATCGGATCGATGGTCTTGCCGACGGCATCCGAGGCACGCGGCGGCCCGTAGGAGGCAACCCGCTGCGGCGTATTGTAGAGAACGGCCGCGGAGGAATCGCGCCCGGTGATCAGCCATTCGACGAAGCCACCCCCGTAGGCGCCGGAGGACGCCGGTGCGGCCGAGGCCACGCGCGGCGCCGGGATGCCGGCGGGGGGCAGCCTCTGGATCGAGCTCAACAAGGCAGCCTGCTCCGGCCCGATGCCGGGAATGATGCTTGGACGAGGGAGCTGGTCGGCGTGTGCGGCACCGGCTGCCGATAGGCTTGACAGCCCGGCAGTCACAACGACAAGGAACCAGGGATGGTGCATGAGCGAGCCTCAATCATCATAGCCGCGCGACGGCAAAACTTCCCGCGGTCGGACAGCCGACGGGAAGTCGCGCGGCGCCATCTCTGAATGAACAAGGTAAACTTGCCTGTAATATAGTTAGGAACTGATGAGCATAGTTACTTAATATTTATCGCTTTCATTAAGTAAATGAAAGAATAACGTTTACCCTTAACGTCGGACTAGTAAAGAGAGTTAATGCGCGGCTAAGCCGGCGCTAGCCGCTTGCCGGGCGACGGCGGCCTCAGGAGCGCGGCGGGCGAGCGCGCGGCACCGACAGCGAGTCCGCCGCCACTTCCGGGGGGCGTGGTGTCCTGCG
>JAFAME010000008.1 GCA_019233695.1 Methylobacteriaceae bacterium | reverse complement strand
CGTCCTCAACATCCCGCCGGACTTCGGCCGCCTCGTCGACCGGGGCGAAAGGCCGTCCGTGCTCCTCGATGCGGACGCGACTGATCCGACCGCCATTGGCAACGCCACCGCAGCGCTTGCCGCGCTCGGCACCGCGCTTGATCGCGATCTTCCGCCAAACCTGCGCACGACGCCGGCGAGCCCGCCGTTCCAGTTCGAGGTTCACGCCCGCTACAACCCCGAACAGCTCACCGTCCTCAACATCGTGCCCGGCTTGATCGGCACCGTGCTCATCTTCTCGACGCTCATCATCACGACGCTGTCGATCACCAAGGAGCGCGAGCGCGGCACCATGGAGAATCTGCTCGCCATGCCGGTGCGCCCCGTCGAGGTGATGCTCGGCAAGATCGTCCCCTACATCGGCATCGGTTACCTGCAGATCGTCCTCATCATCGTCATCTCGATTGCCGTCTTCCACCTGCCTGTGCGGGGCTCCCTTGCCCTGTTGTTCCTGGCGCTTGGCCTCTTCATCGCCTGCAACCTGGCGCTGGGGTTCACCTTCTCGACCATCTCAACGACGCAGATGCAGGCCCAGCAGATGGCGCAGTTCACCCTGCTCCCTTCGATGATGCTCTCGGGCTTCATGTTTCCGTTCCGCGGCATGCCGGTGTGGGCACAGTGGATCGGCGAGGCCCTGCCCCTTACCCACGCGCTGAGGATCGTGCGCGGCGTGCTGCTCAAGGGCAACGGCCTCACCGAGATCGTCCCCGAACTCTGGCCGATCGCGCTCTTTGCCCTTGCCGCAGGCTTTCTCGCCGTGCGCTTCTACCGCGAGACGTTGGACTGAGTGCACTGCGCAAGCAGGTGCTCGCCCTGTAGCTTGACCCGTACGGAACCGGCGCGCGAGGCTCCTCGCCAGTCGGGTGGCGGGCTTTTGAACCAAATCCCGGCCGCCCGCGACAAAAGCCTGAAGGCAGGCATGTCGATGCAGGCGAGCGACGAAACTTTGATAGCGCGGATCGCCGCCGGCGACCGCGTCGCCATGGAGGCGTTCTATGGACGCCACCATGTGCGCGTCTTTCGCTTCGTCGTCCGCCTCGTCGCGCGCAGGGATGTCGCGGAGGATGTGTTGAGCGAGGCTTTTCTCGAAGTGTGGCGGTTGGCCGGACGGTTCGAAGGACGCTCGAGCGCCACGACCTGGCTGATGGCGATTGCCCGCAACAAGGCGTTGACCGAAATGCGCCGCCGTCCGATGGAGCCGCTCGACGAGGCGCGCGCCGAAACCATTCCGGATCTCGGCGACGATCCCGAGCAGGCCTTGCAGACCAAGGGCAGGGACAGGATCCTGCGCCATTGCCTCTCGGCGCTGTCGCCCGAACATCGGGAAATCATCGATCTCGTCTATTATCATGAGAAGTCGGTGCGGGAGGTGAGCGAGATCGTCGGCATTCCCGAAAATACCGTCAAGACGCGCATGTTCTATGCCCGCAAGCACCTGAATGCGCTTGTGACTTCCGCCGGCCTGGACCTCGGAGAGCGGTGATGGCGCAGGTTCCAACCGACGATATCGAAGAGCTGCTGCCCTGGTATGCAACCGGACGGCTCACGCCCGAAGAGCACGCCCGCGTGCAGGCGGCGCTGGAGCGCGACCCGGAGCTGGCCTTGCGCCACGATCTCGTTCGTCGTGAACTCGCGGAGGCTGCGGCGGCAACTGAAGCCCTTGGGTCGCCTTCGACACGGGCGAAGGATCGGCTGTTCGAACAGATTGCCGCGGATGGCACGCGCAGCGCATCGGCGAGATCCTTCCTTGGCCGAGCCTTCGGCCGTCTGGCATCAGGTTCGACAGGAGAGGCTGCCAGGCCGCTCCGCCTGGCGTTCGCCTTTGCCGCCCTTCTCATCATCCTGCAGGCGGTGACGATCGGCGTGATGCTCGTCCGACTGGGCCCCAGCTTGTTCACGACAGCGACGGGATCTGGCGACGGAGACTCGTCAACCGGCACGTTTGCGCTCATCGGATTTGCGCCTGACGCCACGGCCGCGCAGATCACCGGGGTCATGGAAAGCTCGCAGGCGAGGGTTGTCGATGGTCCGCGGGCCGGCGGCTTCTACAGGGTGCGCCTGTCGAACTCCAAGCTGTCGAAGGAGGACGAGGATCGTGCGCTCGGCGACCTGCGGGGCAAGACGGGCATCGTCATCTTTGCCGAGCCGTCACGCTGATGCGTGCGCGCGCTCACAACGGCGGTTCCGGGCGAGGTTGGATCATCAGCCTCAAGCGCGTGTTCCTCGCGATCCTGACGGGCGTTGCCCTCGGGTTGGCGTTCGCTCCCGCCGCAACGGGCCGCATCGAGGGCAGGCAGTTGCGGTATTTGTGGCCGCATCGCCCGCTTTCTTGGGGGTTGGGAAATAGGGAGCGGAGACCGATCGGCGAACGCCCGCCGCTGCCCAAGGGCAAGCAGGGGGCGCCCGGCGAGCTGAAGGGCACTCCCGGGCCGCCGGCAGAATCCTGGCCGGCGGGTAGCGGACCCTCCACGATCGCCCGACCTGAGCTGCCCGCGGGCCCTGAACAGGGCGCAAGGACCAGCGGCCCGAACGCGGGCGCGCCGATCGTGCCGCCCGGTCGGGAGCAGAAGGTGCCCGGCGGTGCTGCGCGCATCGCCGAGCCGGGCGGACCTGGCAGGCCGATCGTTCCGCCGGGCGGCGCGCCCAAGGTGCCCGGCGGTGCACGTATCGCCGCGCCCGGCAGCCCCGGTGCGCCCCTTCTTCCCCCAGGCGGCGAGCCGAAGATGCCTGGCAATCCGCGTATCGCCGAGCCTCGCGGTCCCGGCGAGCCCATTGCCCCACCAGCTGAGCCCAAGACGCCCGGCGATCCGGGCATCGCCGCGCCCGGCGGACCCGGCAAGCCGATTGTCCCGCCACCCGGCGAGCCCGCGATGCCCACCAAGCCGCGCATCGGCGAAGCGGGGGGAGCCGGGGAGCCCGCCACTCCACCAGGCGAGCCCAAATTGCCCGGCAATCCACGCGTCGCCGATCCCCGCAGCCCCGGCGAGCCGATTGCCCCGCCGGGCGGCGAGCCCGGAATGCCCGGCGCTACGCGGGTCCCCACGCCTCAACAGCCGGCGCCGCCCGGCGGCACTATCCCGCCGCCGGGAACGAGCCGCACGATCGTCGGCGGCGCTCCAGGTCAACCCGGTGCACCACCCTCCACCGGCGCTGCCTCCCCGGCCGCTGCGGCCGAGCCGCCGACGGCCTCGCCCGCCGGCACCGCACCGACAACGCCAGCTCCGCCGGTTGTCGCAGCTCCATCCGCGAACTTGGCCGGGACCTTCGTGCCGCGCGAGATCCTCCTTGAAGTCGAGGGGAGCCTGTCGACGACCGACGTCGCCGACCTATCCAGGCAATACGGGCTGTCGCTCCTGAATTCGCGGCCCGTGCGCATTCTCAACGCGACCGTCTACCGGTTCCACATCACCGGCAATGGCTCCGTCGAGGCGACAGTGAGCGCCCTTTCGGCCGACCGGCGCGCCGCCTCGGTGCAGCCGAACTACCTGTTTTCGATCCAGGACACGGGCACGGCCGCAAACGGGGTGCTGCCGCCCTCGATGCAATGGCCGGTCGCCAAGCTCCACATCATCGAGGCGCATCGCGTCAGCAACGGCACGGCCATCCTCATCGGCGTTCTGGATTCCGGGATCGATACCGCCCAGCCCGAATTGCGCGGCAGCGTCGTGAAGACGGTGAACGTCGCGGATTCCGCCTACAGCGCGCATTTTCACGCCACCGCCATCGCCGGGATCCTCGCGGCGCATGCGCATCTCACCGGCACGGCACCCGCTGCCCGGATCGTCTCGATCAGGGCTTTCGATGGCGACTACCCGACCGGCGCCGACGGCACCAGCTTTCACATCATCGCGGGCATCGACGCGGCGGTCGACGAACACGTCCGGGTGCTCAACATGAGCTTTGCAGGCCCGAACGATCCTCTCCTGGCAAAGGCCATCAGGGCCGCCCACGATCGCGGCCTGATCCTCATCGCCGCGGCCGGCAATGGTGGCCCTGCCTCGCCGCCGCTCTATCCGGCCGCCGACCCCGACGTGATTGCCGTCACCGCCACCAATCGCGACGACAGCCTCTACGCGCTCGCCAATCGCGGCCGTTTCATATGCATCGCGGCGCCCGGAGTGGACATCGTTCTCGCGGCTCCCGACGGCCAATACGATATCCTGTCCGGCACGTCGCTCTCGGCCGCCTACGTCAGCGGCATCGCCGCCTTGCTTCTGGAACGGCGCGGCGACCTCGATGAGACGACGATCCGTGCGATTCTCGTCGCCACGGCCAAGCGCTTGGGGTCGGCCCCCGATGACCGCTTCGGCGCCGGCCTCACCGACGCTTTGGCCGCTGTCTCGGCGCTGCAGTCCCTGCCCCAGCCCGCAGCGCCACCGCAAGCCGCCAGCATGATCCACTGAAGCCGACCAGCAGCTCCGCCATCCTGGCCGGAGCGGAGCGGCTTCCCTGGAGCGTGCGCCGCGAGCCCGATGAGCGATAGTGCACCCATTCCGGCAAAAAGCCCTTTTGGCGTCGAACCGGCTCGCGCCCTCCCGCGACCAAGCTTCGAGACCGAATGGTCGGTCTCCCGGCAATAGGAGATCACGATGCTCAATCTGAAGAAGACGCTGAACGTCGCACTTACCGCCTTGATGATCGGCGGCGCGTCGGTCGCCGCAATCACGCTCGCTCCTGCCCCCGCATCCGCTTTCTGGTTCGGCGGCTGGCACGGATGGGGATGGGGCTGGCACGGATGGGGCTGGCGCGCCGGCTGGGGCTGGCGGGGCTGGTGCGGATGGGGTTGCTACCCGCGGCCCTTCGGCTGGTATCCTCAGCCAATGGGCTGGTATCCGCCGGCGCCGGTCTACGTGCCGACCCCGGTTCCGGTCGCGCAGCCCGTTCCGGTCCCCGAGGCAGTCCCCGTTCCGACGCCGGTACCGGTTCCGACGCCCGTACCGGTTCCGACGCCCGTACCCACCCCGGCCCCTGTGCCGGTGCCCGCACCCGCTCCCGCCGTTCCTCCGGGCTCTTGATTTTCAAGCAGGAAGCGGGAAAGGACGAGCCCGCGCCTGGCGGGCTCGACTGCCCGAACGGGGAGGCGCCGATGCGGCTTACACTTTCGCTTGCCCTCTCGGCGATTTGCGCGATGGGCTCGATCTGCGCCGCTCTCAGCGCCGAAACGCTCAGCATCGATGTCGGCGGGCTCCAGCGCAGCGCCCTGATGGAGCGACCCGCGACCCAAAGCCCGCTCCCCGCGCTCATCATGCTGCATGGGGCCGGCGGCAATGCCGCCACGCTCGACAGGCTGACCGGACTGGGGCAGCTCGCCGCGCGGGAAGGATTCGTCGCGGTCTTTCCGGAAAGCATCGCCCGATTCTGGAACGACGGGCGCCCTGAACACGCCGAATTCCTGCGCCAGCGCGGTGCGCTTGGCGACGATGCCGCCTTCATCGCTGCGCTCGTCACTGATCTCGTCAAGCGCGGCATCGCCGATCCGCGGCGCATCTTCATCGCCGGCTTCTCGAACGGTGGCCTGATGGCGCTGCGCATGGCCTGCACGGCGCCCGGTCTGTTCGCCGGCGCTGGCGCGATCAGCGGCTCTGTTCCGGTCACCCCCGACGAATGCCGCCCGTCGGCCTCCCTGTCCCTCGTCCTGATGAACGGCACGGCCGATCCGGTGATGCCCTATGCCGGCGGCCGGGTCGGACAGGGTCGCGGCGCATCACAGGGCAGCGTCTGGGGCACGGACCGGACGCTCGAGGTGTTCCGGCAGGCCGATGGCTGCGCCGGCGACCCCGCCAGCCTGACACTGCCGGGGGCGACCGAAGACGCCACGCCAGTGACGGTCCAGCAATGGAGCCAGTGCGCGGCGGGTACCGTGCTCCTCTATCGCATCGAAGGCGGCGGCAACCGCATTCCGGGCTCGCTCGCCGCAGGTCCCGGGCTCGATGCCGCAGCCGGCCGCAAGGCGATGAGCTTTTCAGCCGGCCTCGCGCTCTGGTCGTTCTTTCGCGACAAGAGCCGGCCCTGACCGCGCGTTCACTCCTGGAGCGTTCCCGGCGGCGTCGAGACAAGCCGGTTGGCGATGAAGACGTAGCCCCGCGTCGTGCCGCCATTGCCGGGGTAGAACATTTCTACGCTCCGCCGCCCGTCCGGGAGATCGGCGACGACCACATCCTGCGGGCGGCCCTGCAGGCGCACGAGATCGCATTCGGTGATGCCCGGACGCACGGCGGTCGCGGGCGGTCGAAGCGTTGAGGGATCGAGGTTGACGTCGGCCTCGCACTGACCGTCGGGGCCGATGACGGCCTCGACGTTCGAGGCGCGAAAGGTGCCGGTGCTGTTGTTGACCACCCCTGTCGCCGTGCCCTCCACTTGGCAGCCCCCGAATCCGCCAGCCATGATGGCAAGGCCGATCGCGATCCGTCGGCTGCCGACGCTTTTCATGCCTTCTTCTCCCAGCGCCCGTCCTCGTCCTGCTGCCAATACGTCACGTCATGTCCGGCACTCTTCAAGGCCGCCCACTGCGCCCTCGCACCGGCGAGCTGGTCGGCATCCCCGCCGTCGAAGATCACCATGGCGCGCTGATAGGCCGCCGCGTCGGAGCGCTGGAGAACCGGGAGCGCCTCGGTCCCCTCGAGAAACATGCGCACGGCCGCCCCGTTGGGATTGTCCGTCGCGGTCGTGAGATAGACGGGCTGGAGGTCGGCATCGCCCTCGCGCGGCGTGCCGTGCGCCAGGAAGCTCTCATCGGCATAGGTCCACAAGGCTTCATCGACGGCCGTCATGCGCTCTTCGCTCGCCATCTGCACGGCGCAGCGCCAGCCCCGCTGCAGGCTGCGCTCCAGCAGCACGGGCAGAACCCGTTCGAGCCGCTGTCCCCGCAGATGATAAAAGTGCACCTCGGTCATCGCCCCGCGCCTCTCCGCCGGCCGTGCGCTTCACTTCTCGTAGTTGTCGGCGACCAGCCGGTCGAGCAGCCTGACGCCCCAGCCCGATGCCCAGCCCTGGCTCGTCTCGCTGGCGGGCGACCCCATGGCACTGCCGGCGATGTCGAGATGTGCCCACGGCGTGCCGTCGACGAAGCGCTGCAGGAATTGCGCCGCGGTGATCGACCCGCCGTGCCGGCCGCCGGTGTTCTTCACATCGGCGAATTTGGAATCGATCATCTTGTCGTAGGCTTTGGCAAGCGGCATCCGCCAGACCTTCTCGCCGGTCGCCTTGCCGGCCGCTTCGAGCTTGGCAGCGAGATCATCATCGTTCGAAAAGAGCCCGCTGTATTCCTGCGCCAGGGCGACCAGGATGGCCCCGGTGAGGGTGGCGAGATCGATCATGCCCTGCGGCTTGTATTTCGAGGCCACATGCCAAAGGAGGTCGGCCAACACCAGACGGCCTTCAGCGTCGGTGTTGATGATCTCGATGGTCTGGCCCGAAAGAGACTTGACGATGTCGCCGGGCCTTTGCGCGCGCCCGTCGGGCATGTTCTCGACAAGGCCGATGGCCCCGACGGCATTGACCTTGGCCTTGCGTGCGGCAAGCGCGTGCATGAGACCGACGACACAGGCAGCTCCCGCCATGTCGCCCTTCATGTCCTCCATTCCGCCGGCCGGCTTGATCGAAATGCCGCCCGTGTCGAAGCACACGCCCTTGCCGATGAAGGCGATCGGTTTGGCCTTGCTGGACTTGGCGCCATGCCAGCGCATGATGACGACGGAGCTCTCGTAGTGCGAGCCCTGCCCGACCGCGAGGAGGGCGCGCATGCCAAGCTTTCCCAGCGCTTTTTCGTCGAGGATCTCAACCTCGACGCCGAGCTCCTCGAGCTCGGCGGCGCGGCGGGCGAACTCCTCCGGGTTAAGCACGTTGGGCGGCTCGTTGACGAGGTTGCGCGCCAGAACGACCCCATCGGCCACGGCATCGCGGGCCTTGGCCTCACGCTTTGCGGCGGCAGGATCCTTTATTGCAATCGTGATCGCCGCGGGCTTGTCCTTTTCCTCGTCATCGGGCTTCTTGGTCTTGTAGATCTCGAAACGATAGGCGCGCAGGCGCACGCCAAGCGTGAAGTCGGCCGCCGCCGCCGGGAGGTTGGCGATCTCGAACGGAAAGTCGAACAGGATCGTCGCCTCGCTCCCCCCGGGGATCTTGCCCATGACAAGGCCGCCAAGGGTTACGAAGTCGAGCTCCGCCCGATCCTTTTCGCCGCCGAGCCCGATCACCACGAGCCGCGAGACCGAAAGTCCGTGCGGCGCAAGAATGTCGAGCGACATGGACGGCTTGCCCTTGAACTTTCCGGGCTCGGCGGCGGCCTTGATCAGGGCCTTCGCCCCGGGCAGCAGCGCGGCGGCCGCCTCGGAAAGCTCCAAATCCTCGCCCACGAAAACGACAAGGGCGCCCGCCTCAGGCGCCGCGATGGGGGCGAAAGCGATCTTGACAAAATCGCGCATGTCTTCCTCGTCATCATCCCTGGCACGGACCATGCTTCTTCCTGCTTTTGCACCATTGCAGACATCGCCGCGGGAAGGAAATGCCAGTCGATCTCCAGTCCGCCAAGCTGCCTCGAAATCGCCGTCAGGGCTCGCTTTTATCCCGCCGTCAGCACCGTGGCGAATCCGTCACGCGCGACGAGTTGTGGCGGCAGGCGCGGGCTTTACGCCATGCCGTCGGGCGCGGGGGTGGATCGGATGGCCGATGCTAACCTGGAACCGTCGGCGCCAATGACCGGGCGAAAGTTCCAGCCGGCCTTGCCCGGCGGGGCAGCATGGATCGCGTTGTGACCCTCCTCGAGCGCTATATCTTCCAAGCTGCGGCGACGGCTTTCCTTGCAGTTCTCAGCGCTCTCACCGGCGTCGTCTGGATTACCCAAGCGCTGCGCGAGTTCGACCTGCTGACGAGCAAGGGTCAATCCATCCTCATCTTTCTGAGCGTCACCGGGCTCACCATCCCCTCGCTGATCATGCTGGTGGCTCCAATCGCGCTGTTCATCGCCGCGCTTTACATCCTCAACAAGCTCAATGGCGACAGCGAGCTTATCGTCATGTGTGCGGCGGGCAGCCCACCGTGGCTGCTGTTGCGGCCCTTCATCGTCCTGACGTTTCTGGTCGTGCTGCTCGACGCCTACATGTCGGTCTTCGCCATGCCGTGGAGCTTTCGAACCCTGCGCGACCTCTTGACGAAGGTGCGCGCCGATTTCATCACGCGGGTCGTGCGTCCTGGCCAGTTCACCTCGCTCGAGCAGGGCTTCGTCTTTCACTACCGGGAGCGCGGGCCGAACGGCGAACTGCTCGGTGTCTTCATGCAGGACCGGCGCGAGCCCGACAAGGTCGTCTCCTATGTTGCCGAAGCCGGACAAACCCTCGAAAAGGGCGGTCAGGACTACCTCGTCCTTGATCGCGGCAACGTACAGCGCCAGACCCGCGACGGGAGCGATGCCTCGATCATCGTCTTCGAACGCTATGCTGTCGATCTCGCCGAGTTCGGCCCGGCCGAGGAGGGCGCGCCGCTGAAACCGCGCGAGCGCACGACATGGGAACTCCTGACGCGCGACGACAGCGACGCCTACGTGCAGCGCATCGAGGGTCGCTTTCGCTCCGAGTTGAACGACCGCTTCGCCAGTCCGCTCTACGCCGTGGTGGCCGCGATCATCGCCTTCGTGGCGCTCGGGGAAGCCAAGACGACGCGCCAGGGACGCGGCCTCGCCTTGGGCGGCGCGATCCTGTCGTTCGGACTGTTGCGCATTGCCGGAATCGGCGCATCGACGCTGGTCGTGCGGTCCGTCGGCGCCGTCTTCCTCGTCTACGCCATCCCGCTCTTGAGCGTGGCGATCGGGCTCTCGATGATTTTCGGATTGCCTTCGATCGTCTTTTCGCCGCGGCTCGTGCGGCCGCTGAGACGCGCTGAGGGGGTGTCGTGATCGGCAGGACACTCGGCCTCTACATCGCGGCGCGCTTCGCGCGCACCATCTTTTCGGTCTTCGTATTGTTCTTCGCGATCATCTATGCGCTTGATTTCGTTGAACTGCTACGCCGTTCCGGCGACACGCAGGGAGCCACGACCTCGCTGATGGCCTATTTGTCGCTGCTGCGGGTCCCAACGGTCGTGGAGCAGGCCCTGCCCTTCGCCGTCCTGTTCGGCGCGATGACGGCATTCCTCAACCTGTCGCGCAAGCTCGAACTCGTGATCGCCCGCGCCGCCGGCGTTTCGGTCTGGCAGTTCCTGGCTCCGCCTCTCATCGTTGTTGTTCTCATCGGCCTGGTGTCGGTGATGGCCTATAATCCCGTTGCCGCTCAGCTGAAGGAGCGCGGCGATGAACTCGAAACGCGCATCTTCGGCAAGGCCGGCCGCGGCGACGTCGACACCGGGAGCCTGTGGATCCGGCAAAAAAGCATGGATGGCCAAGCGATCATTCGCGCCGACCGATCGAGCGACGCGGGCACCGTCCTCGCGAGCGTCACCGCCTTCGTCTTCGAACCGGACGGCCGCTTCATGGAGCGGGTGGAAGCGGCGACCGCCCGCCTCTCGGAGAACTTCTGGACCTTTGCGGACGCCCGCGTCATCAGCCCGGGCGAAGAACCGCAATCGGTCAAGACCTATCTTCTCGCCACGACGCTCACGCCCGAGCAGGTGACGCAGTCTTTCGTCTCACCCGAAGCCGTACCGTTCTGGTCGTTGCCGGCCATCGGCGAGCGGATCGAGCAGGTTGGACTCGATGCAACCGCTTATAAACTACATTACCAAACTCTCCTCGCCCGGCCGCTGCTTTTCGTCGCCATGGTCCTTGTGGCGGCCTCATTTTCCTTAAGATTCTTTCGATTCGGTGGGATTGCCCGTATGGTTTCCGGTGGCGTGATCTCCGGCTTCGTGCTTTATGTGGCCTCGAAGCTGGTGGCGGATTTGGGGGGAGCAGGCCTGCTCAGCGCCCCGGTCGCGGCATGGTCGCCGGCGGTGGTCGGGAGTATGTTGGGAACGCTGGTCCTGCTGCACCAGGAGGATGGCTGATGGGGCGGTGTCCGCGTCCCTGCCAGGGCATCGTTCAGCAGCTGCGGCGTGACGCGCTCGCGGTGGCCGGTGCTGGCGCGGCCGCCGCGCTCATTGCCCTTTCGGTGAGTGCGACCTCCGCGCCGGCCCAGAGCATCGCGAACGTGCTGGCCGGCGGTTCCGGCGCCGCCTCCGGGCAAAAGGACAAGATGCTGGTTGAGGCCAAGGAGCTCATCTACAACCGCGACAACGACACGGTCACGGCGAGCGGCGACGTCCAGATCTACTATCAGGGCAAGGTGCTGGAAGCCGATCGCGTTGTCTATGACCGCAAGGCCAAGCGCGTCTATGCCGAGGGCAATGCCAAATTGACGGAGCCGGACGGCACGGTCAATTTCGGCTCGCGCTTCGAGCTCAGCGAGGATTTCCGCGACGGGTTCATCGAGTCGCTCGCCGCCCAGACGCCCGACGCCGCGCGCCTGACCTCGCCGCGCGCCGAACGAACCGACGCAGATACGACCGTCTTCGAAAAAGCCACCTATACCGCGTGCGCGCCTTGCGCCGAACATCCCGAACGGCCGCCGCTGTGGCAAATCCGCGCCGCGCGCATCATCCACAAGAAGCAGGAACAGACGATCTACTACGAGGACGCGACGCTCGAGCTTCTCGGCATTCCGTTCGCCTGGATCCCTTTCATGTCGAGCCCGGACTCGACCGTGACCCGCAAGTCGGGCCTCCTTTTCCCGCACTACGTCTACAAAACATATCTCGGCTATGGCGTCGGAATCCCGATCTACTGGGCCATGGCGCCGAACTACGACCTCACGGTCACGCCGACCTTCCTTACCCAGCAGGGCTTTCTTGGCGATGCCGAATGGCGTCACCGGCTGGCCTACGGTTCCTACGACATCCGGGCCGCCGGGATCTTTCAGGACGACCCGAAGGCTTTTCCGATCAGCCCCTATGGCGCCGGCACCCGCGATTTCCGCGGCACCATCCAGAGCACCGGCAAGTTCTTTCTTTCTGACAAATGGACCTTCGGCTGGGATACCGCCTTCTGGAGCGACAAGTTTTTCTGGCACGACTACAATATAACCGGCGATACTCTAATCGCGGATTATTTCCGGGAATCGATATCCACCGCCTATGTCAATGGTCAGGGTGGCCGTGGCTACTTCGACCTTCGCGGTTATTATTTCGAGGGATTGAGCGCGTACGACCTCCAGAGGCAGCTGCCCGTCGTTGGCCCACTTCTCGATTACAATAAGGCCTTCACGCTGCCGAAAGACCGCACGGCAGGCATCGGCGGCGAGCTGACCTTCGATTTCAACTTCACCAACCTGTCGCGAGATCTCGCGAGCTATCAGTCCACGGGACTGCGCACGTTCGATTCCACGTTTAAGCTCTACGACGTATGTCCCAACTATACGCCGAGCACCAAGGGCGGGACCTGCCTGCTGCGAGGTATCGGCGGGCAATATGATCGTGTGTCGGCCGATCTGTCATGGCGGCGCAACGTCATCGATCCGGTCGGCGGGCTCTGGCAGCCGTTCGCCTTTGCCCGGGTCGACGGCATCTGGAGCGAGCTTAACAAGACCAACTCCGATCCTGCAGTAGTCAACTCCGCCAATCCGGCGTCGCCGCTTTCCAATTCAAATCAAGCAAATTGGTTCGGCCCCTCTAACGACGTCTCACAAACGCGCGTCATGCCCGGCATTGGGGTCGAATATCGCTTTCCGCTTGTTGCCTCCGCTAGCTGGGGCAGTCAAGTCCTCGAACCGATCGGCCAGCTCGTCGTACGGCCGGACGAGAAGGCCTCGACCAGGACGATCAACGAGGACGCGCAGAGTCTCATCTTCGACGACACGACATTGTTCGAGTGGAACAAGTTCTCGGGCTATGACCGGGTGGAAGGCGGCACCCGTTTGAACGCCGGCGCGCAATATACGGTGAACTTCACGTCGGGCGCCTATGCCAACGCCCTCGTCGGCCAGTCCTTTCAGCTTGCGGGCCGCAACTCCTATGCGTTGGGCGACGATGCCAACACAGGTCTCGATTCCGGCCTTCAGAACGCACAATCCTATTACATCACGCGCGTCGCCTACTCGCCGTCGACGAACTATTCGTTCATCTCGAAGGCCAATTTCGACAACAACAATTTCGCCCTGCGCCGCATGGACTTCCTGGCGACCATGAATTTTGGCCACCTCAACGCAAATATCATCTATGCCCGCTACGCCGCCCAACCTGACATCGGCTTTGCTACCGGACGCGAGGGCCTCGGCCTGTCCTCGAGATACAACGTCACCGACCACTACTACCTGAACGGCTCCGTGGCGTTCGATCTCACGCACTATCTCTTGAACACCAACATCCCCACCGCACCCGTCACCAAGACCAGCGGCTTTGCGGTAGCAGCCTATGGTTTCGGGGTTGGCTACAATGACGACTGCACGACATTGAGCGTCAACTATTCAGCCGGCTACGACTACGCCAACGGTTTCCGAACGCGCAACGACACCGTGCTCCTTCAGCTCACCCTCCGCACGCTCGGCACCGTCAAGGCCACTCAGACGATCTCGGCCAATGCCATTCCGGACGGTCTCGTGCCGCAGGAGTGAGCCGCGGCCAGGGTCGGAGCCGGCAGGAACGTCGTCTGCGTGAGCGATGGGTTGCCACCTCTGCGGGAGATCGTACGGCGGCATGGACTGCAGGCCAAGAGATCGCTCGGCCAGAATTTTCTGTTCGACCTCAACCTGACGCGACGCATCGCACGCGCTGCCGGTCCTCTCGAAAACGTCACTGTGGTCGAGATCGGTCCCGGCCCCGGCGGGTTGACGCGCGCCTTGCTCCTTGAAGGGGCCCGTCGCGTCATTGCCATCGAACGTGATGCACGCTGCCTCGCCGCGCTCGCCGAGATCGCCAACGTCTATCCTGATCGACTCGAGGTCGTCGCCGGGGACGCCCTCGCCGTCGATCCTGCCGAGCTCGTCGCCTCGGGAGGCGCCGGAACGGCGGCCGCCCCCGCGCGCATCGTCGGAAACCTTCCGTACAACATCGCCACGCTCCTGCTGGCACGATGGCTCGAAGCCGAGCCATGGCCCCCCTGGTTCGACCGCCTGACATTGATGTTCCAGCGCGAAGTCGCCGAACGCATCGTCGCAACGCCTGCCGAGCGCGCCAGCTACGGTCGCCTGTCGGTGCTTTGCCGCTGGCGAACGCAGCCGCGAATCCTGTTCGAGGTGGCTCCCGCAGCCTTCACCCCGCCGCCGAAGGTCATGTCTTGCGTCGTGGAGTTGCGGCCCCTGCCCGCTCCTCTGGCCTGTGACGGCCGATTGCTCTCGGTGGTGACGCAGGCCGCGTTCGGACAACGCCGCAAGATGCTGCGCCAATCACTGAAGAGCCTGCCGCTCGCGCGCGATGCGGGTCCCGTCGCGCTCCTCGAGCGGGCCGGAATCGATCCGATGTTGAGGGCGGAGGATATTGACGTGCGCGGCTTCGTCACCCTGGCGACATCCTATGCGGCGCTCCGGCCCAAGGCTGAGAACTGAGGGCCGCCGTCCGCGGGCCGGCGTCCTTACGAACCGTCCTCCCCCAGCAATCGCTCGACCAATGCCGCGATCGCGGCCTCCTGGCGCGTTCGCTTGAGGCGTTCGGCCGTCAGGAGGGCGATGACGCTGCGATAGGCCCGCTCCAGATCATCGTTGATGATCACGTAGTCGTAGAGGCGCCAACGCGGGATTTCGTTGCGGGCGTTCATCAGCCTACGGTCGATGACGGCCTTCTTGTCTTCTGCCCGGCGATCGAGCCGTGCCCGCAGCTCTGCCATCGAGGGCGGCAGGATGAAGACCGTCACCACATCCTCGGGCGCCTTTGCGCGAACCTGCTGCGTGCCCTGGTAATCGATGTCGAAAAGAACATCGCGACCCTCGGCCAGCACCGCTTCGACCGGGGCGCGCGGGGTCGCATAGAGATTGCCGTGGACTTCCGCCCATTCGAGGAGCTCGCCGCCGTCGCGCATGCTGTCGAACTGCTTCTTCGAAATGAAATGATAGTGGATGCCGTCGGCCTCGCTCGACCGGCGCGGGCGCGTCGTGACGGAGACGGACAAGGTCAAATCCAGCACCTTGTCCTGAAGGAGCATGCGCGTCAGCGTGGTCTTGCCGGCGCCCGACGGCGAGGACAGGATCAGCATCAGGCCCCTGCGGGGAAGCGGCACATTGGCCATCGCACGCTACTCGAGGTTCTGGATCTGCTCGCGGAACTGCTCAATCTCGGTCTTCAGGTCGAGCCCTATTGTCGTCAACGAGATGTCGATTGCCTTGGCGCACAGCGTGTTGGCCTCGCGCGCGAGTTCCTGGGCAAGAAAATCAAGCCGGCGGCCAATGGGACCGCCGGCAACGAGCAGCTGTCTGGCGGCGGCGACATGCGTCTTCAGCCGGTCGAGCTCCTCGCGGACGTCGGCCTTGGCTGCGAGCAGCACCGCCTCCTGATGCAGGCGGTTGGCGTCAAGACTGGACGGAGTTTCGAGAAGCGCGGCGACCGTCTGAGCGAGGCGGGCGCGGATCGCCTCCGGGCGGCGGGCTGGCGCAATATCCGCCGCATGGGTCAATCGGTCGATCGCCTCGAGCCGCGCTTCGACAAGGCAGGCGAGGCTCGCGCCTTCGATGCGACGCATGGCAAGGAGCGCGTCGATAGCGCACCCGAGGCCTGCGAGGGCTTCTGTGCCTGCGGCGGCGAGGGCCGCCTCGTCAACGTCGGCATCGATCGTCTCGACGACGCCTGGGGCGGCGAGCAGGCCGTCGACCGATACGCGGCCCACGTCCGGGCCGATCGGTGCCTCGCGCAACGCCGCAACAAGTGCGGCAAGCGCTTCGACGTTGAGGCGCACGGATCGGGCGCTTGCCTCGCGGTCCGCCGTGAGCGTGGCATAGCATGCGCCGCGGGCTAGGCGCTGCGTCAACATCGACCTCGCGGCGGACTCGATGGCGTCAAATCCCGACGGCAGGCGAAGGCGCACGTCCAGTCCCTTGGCGTTGACGCTCTTGATCTCCCAGGTCCAGTGATAGGGCGGGGCAAATCCGGCGACGCGGGCAAAGCCCGTCATGCTGTACGCGTGCGTTTCTTGGGATGACATCGGCGGGCCCGGATGGTGGGGCGCGCACAGTAGAGCCGCGCTCGGCGGCTCTCAAGTCCGCCGACCCGCCCGAACGAGGCGGATATCAGCGAACATCCCTAAAGGTCCGGAATGACCTTTGCGGAATTCAGGTCGAAATTCTTGCCGACATCGAGGGTACGTCGCGGCACCCGCCGGCTGGCCTCGGGAGTCGCGGGTTCCGCGTCGACGGCCCGCGGAGGCGGGGTCGGCCGGATGGCGGCCAGCGCCGGGCCGGCGTTGGGGGCAGGTCCGACTTGGCCATTCGCCCCGATGGCGGAGGTCAAAGGGCTGACGCGTTCGGGTTCCGCGCCGGCTCCAAGCCCGGCGGGCGCGCGGGCAGGGGAAGGGCCAAGGTTCGGAGGGATTGGGGGCACGGAGGCATCCGGTCCAGGGATGCTGCGCGGCATCGACGGCTCGGCCGGTCCGCCCGAAGCGGGCGCCGCTGCAGGGGCATCCGCCCGGTTCATCGGCTGAGCTCTGTCGGCCGCCACTAGGCCGCCTGCGAGGATGGCGGGGCTGGGCAAAGCGAGACTCGGCATTTCGCTCGGCGCAACGGTCACGGAGGCGAGCTGGGCAGGCGCGGGGGCCTGGTCCACCGGCTTGCGTGGAACGACGTCCGGCGGGAGCGTCACGCTCGCTTGGCTTGGCCCGACCTCGGCCACGAGCGGTTTTGACGGCACGATCGACACGGCGATCCTCGCGGGTGCCGTCGAACCCGACGCCGTCGCCTTGCGAGCGCCGGCGGAAGCTTGCAGCGCGCCCGCGAGTATGCCCGCCGATGGAGCCGGCGG
>JAFAME010000361.1 GCA_019233695.1 Methylobacteriaceae bacterium | reverse complement strand
GTTGGCAGAGCAGTCGAGAAGAAGGGCCTCGACATCCTGCTTGAGGCTTTGTCACGGCTGCCCGCAAGCCTTCACTGGCGCTGGACGCACATCGGCGGCGGCTCGCTCCGCAAGCGCCTCATGGCGCAGGCGCAGGACCTTGGGCTTGCCCCATGCATCGATTGGCTCGGCGCGCAGGATCAGGACACCGTGCTCGCGCACTATCGGACGGCCGACGTCTTTGTCCTGCCGTGCCGCGTCGCCCGCGACGGCGACCGCGACGGTCTGCCCAACGTGCTGATGGAAGCACAGAGCCAGGCGCTTGCCTGCCTTTCGACGCAGGCCGGCGCGGTCGCCGAACTCATCGAGGACGGGCAGTCGGGACTGCTCGTTCCGCCCGAGGATCCGCAGGCGCTGGCGGACGGCCTGATCCGGCTGATCGAGAGCCCGGAGTTGCGGCGCCGGCTGGGACGTGCCGGTGCCGCACGGGTGCGACAGGCGTTCGATCATCGCGACGGCATCGCGCGTCTGGCGGCGTTGTTCGAGGGTCGGACGACCGCGAGCGACCTCCCCGCGCTCGTTGCGGCGGAGCCATGAAACCCCGCGTTCTGTTCTATGTGCAGCACCTGCTTGGCATCGGACACATGGTGCGCGGCGCCAGGATTGCCCGGGCGCTGGTGCGCTGCGGCTTTCATGTCGATCTCGTGCTTGGCGGCGTGCCGATCGAAGGCCTCGACGTCGGCGGCGCGTCAATCGTGCAATTGCCGCCCGTCAAGGCGACCGTCGGGTTTTCGAAGCTTCTCGACCCGAACGGCGAGGCGCTGAGCGAGGTCGGCAAGGCCAAACGCCGCGACCAGCTCCTCGGCGCTTTTGCGGCCACGCAGCCCGATATCGTTTTGATCGAGGCGTTCCCGTTCGCCCGGCGGCAGATGGATTTCGAGCTCCTGCCGCTCCTCGAATGCGCTCGCGCCGCATCGCACCGCCCGCTGGTCGCCGTCTCGATCCGCGACATTCTGCAGCGCAATCGCAAGCGTGGACGTTCCGAGGAGGCTGTCGAAATCGTCGAGCGCAACGTCGATCTCGTCCTCGTCCATGGCGATCCGAGGCTGGTGCGCCTTTCGGAGACGTTTCCGCTCGCCGATCGGTTTGCGGCTCGAACCGCCTACACGGGCATGGTCGCCCCCGAGCCCGACGGGCTGGCGCCCGTGAGCGAGCATGACGTGATCGTCTCTGCCGGCGGCGGAGCGGTCGGCGGCGCGCTGCTTCGTGCCGCGCTGGCGGCACGCCCGCGCACCGAATTGACCGACGCCCGCTGGCTCGTCGTCACCGGCCCCAACATGCAGGCCGACGCCGAAGCTGCAGCGCGACGCCTGGCCGGCGAGGGTGTGAGCTTCGCGCGGTTCGTGCCCGATCTTCCGCAGCGCCTGAGCGGGGCCGCCCTGTCGATCTCGCAGGCAGGCTACAACACGGTCGCTGATGTCTTGGCGTCCGGCTGTCGCTCCATTCTGGTGCCCTTCGCCGCGGAGGGCGAAACCGAGCAGACCGACCGTGCCCGTTTGATTCAGGCCCGCGGACGGGCGATCATGGTCGAGGAGTCGAGCCTCGATGCGGATCGCCTCGTCGCGGCGATCGCGCGTGTGCGCATGCTGCCCCCGCCGCAAACCGACATCGATCTTGGCGGCGCCGCGGCGACGGCATCGCTGCTGATGGACAAGGTCGCCGCCCGTTGGCGCCTCATGGTTCCCTCTCCACGTCGTCCTTTGTGAAAAGAAGGTGGCTCGTCACCTTGGGCCTCACCCCTGCCCTCTCCGCGCAGCAAGCGGCGAGAGGGGGGAGCGCAGGACCTCGTCGGCGGTGATCCACTGCGCCGCGTCCCGATCGGCCGTGCCGCGGAACAATTCCTCCAGGAACGACCACGCCGTCTCGCCATGTACCAGATGGTGCGTCAAGATGCCGACGGGCGCCCCGTTGCGGGCGCGGGCGGTCGCGAGGGCGCCGACGAGGCGCTCGACCAGCGTGGCGTGATCATGGCCGCGGCGCGTCGCCTTCCAGTCGATGATATCGACATGGCAGTTTGCTTCGCGAAGGCCCGCCACGGGACCGAGCTCTTCCCATCCGAAGGCAGAGAGCGCGCGCAGCCCGAGAGCCGGAAGGCTTGGCAGGAGTTTTGGCGCAATCCGGTTCCAGGGCGGCACGAGCACGGGAGACAATCCGTCGCCGAAGAGCTCGATGAGCCGCCGTCGACCCTCCTGAAGCTCGGCGAGCACCTGTAAAGTTGGTCGATGCAGGCCGAGTTCCTCGGCCTTGGCGCCGGCGGGCGCGTGGTTGCGATG
>JAFAME010000152.1 GCA_019233695.1 Methylobacteriaceae bacterium | reverse complement strand
CGCCGGCTTTTTCAGTTGCATCCAGTTCGCTCGTGAGTCGATCCCGATCAGCTTTGGAGTCCGCGACGGCCCTTTCGATGGCGCTGCGCTGATCCATGAGCTTCTTCAGTCCGTCGCTCGCATCGGCCAGCTGTTTCTGTGCCTCGGCGCCAGCCTTCTCAGCCGCTTCAGTCTCAGCTTTGATCCGGTCGCGATTGGCCTTTGCGTCGGCGACGGCCTTTTCGATGTCGCTGCGCTGGTCGGTCAGCAGCTTGACGCTGTCACGCGCATCGGCAAGCTGTCTCTGCGCCTCGGCCCCGGCCTTCTCGGCTGCCTCTGCTTCAGCTTTGATCCTGTCGCGGTTGGCTTTGGCCTCCGCCGCCGCCATTTCGATGTCGTTGTACTGATCCACGAGCTTTTTCAGTCCGTCGCGGGCGCGGGCAAGCTGTTGCTGCGCCTCGGCGTCGGCTTTCTCGGCTGCTTCCGCCTCAGATTTCATGCGGTCGCGACTTGCTCTTGCGTCGGATACGGCCTTCTCGATTTCGCTGCGCTGGTCGGTCAGCAGCTTCAAGCTGTCACGTGCGTCGACAAGCTCCCGTTGGGCGGCGTCGCTGACCTTCTGTGCCGCCTCAGCTTCAGCTTTGAGCCGATCGCCGTTCGCCGCTGCGTCAGTCATGCTCTTTTCGACCTCGCCACGCTGATCCATCAGTCGCTTCAGGCGATCGGCCGAGTCTGACAACTGCTTCTGCAGATCAGCGTTGCCTTTCTTGTTCAACTCCGCCTCCCGCAAGAAGCGATCGCGATCAGCGGCAGCCTCGGCTATGGCGCGTTCGATCCGAGCGCGCTGATCTGAAAGTTGACCAAGACCGTCGCGAGCCTCGGTCAGCTTGTTCTGCGCCTCGGCGCTGGCCTTTTGCGCCGTCTCGACCTCAGCGTTGATCCGATCTCGATTGGCGGCGGCGTCAGCCATCGCCTTTTCAATCTCGGTTCGCTGGTCCCTTAGCTTCTGCAAGCCATCGCGCGCTTCCACGAGCTGCTTCCGGGCGTCCAAACTGGCCTTTTGCGCCGCCTCGGCCTCAGCGTTGATCCGATCTCGATTGGCGGCGGCTTCAGCCGCCGCCCTTTCAATCTCGCTCCGCTGGTCCCTCAACTTCTGCAAGCCGTCGCGCGCCTCCGCGAGCTGCTTCCGGGCGTCCAAGCTGGCCTTTTGCGCTATCTCGGCCTCAGCGTTGATCCGATCTCGATTGGCGGCGGCGTCAGCCACGGCCTTTTCAATCTCGCTCCGCTGGTCCTTCAACTTCTGCAAGCCGTCGCGCGCTTCCGCGAGCTGCTTTCGGGCGTCCAAGCTGGCCTTTTGCGCCGTCTCGACCTCAGCATTGATCCGATCTCGATTGGCGACGGCGTCAGCCACCGCCTTTTCGATCTCGCTCCGCTGGTCCCTCAACTCCTGTAAGCCGTCGCGCGCTTCCGCGAGCTGCTTCCGGGCGTCCAAACTGGCCTTTTGCGCCGTCTCGACCTCAGCATTGATCCGATCTCGATTGGCGGCGGCGTCAGCCACGGCCTTTTCAATCTCGCTCCGCTGGTCCTTCAACTTCTGCAAGCCGTCGCGCGCCTCCGCGAGCTGCTTCTGGGCGTCCAAGCTTGCCTTTTGCGCCGTCTCGGCTTCTGTTTTGAGCCGGTCCCGCCCCGCGGTGGCATCCGTCACCGCCATTTCAGCTTCGGTCCGCTGATCCTTGAGGTGTTTCAGGCTCTCGCGGGCGTCGGCAAGCAATTTTTCGGTCTGGGCTTGCACCTCGCGTGCTTGATGCGCGCGTTGCTCCGCCCGGGTCATCTCGTCCCTTGTTGCGGCAAGGTCCAGCTTGACCCGTGCAAGCTGGTCGCGGCTTTCTGCGTCCTCGCCGCTTACATCTTCAAGCCGTTTGCTCGCATCGACGAGTTCCCGCGAGAGAGTGGCTTTGTTCTGCTCGATACTCGCGAGCTCGGCACGCGCCGCGGCAAGGCGATCTTCGTCCTGCTTCATTTCGTTCTGCAGAGCCGCGAGGGCTTTGCGCCGATCGTCCGTGCTTGCCCTTGTCTGATCCGCGTCATGGCGCGCCTGTTCGATCTCCTTGCGCAACTGAGCGAGATCTGTCCGTGCTGCCTCGAGCCCCTGACTAAGCTCGACACGGCTCCGCTCCGTGGCGATTTCGCTCCTGGACCACGCCCAAGTACCAATCGCAGCAGTCCAGCCGAGCACCACCAAGGCTGCAAGCCCGATGCTGACAGGTCGTCGAGCCTCTTCGTCCCAATTGATCATGGCCTCCTCCAAAGAGGTACGTTTATACCCGCTGCAGATGGCCGTCTTTCCCTTTTTCGGCGGGGGCTCGCCTCCGCCGTTCCCGCGCAAGTCGATCGGCAAGGCTGGGGCGCCGCTATTCGTGGTTAATGAAGGCGGTAAGTTTTCATCGCAGATTGGCTGCGCAAAGCGGGTTGCAGGTCGCTATCGCGATGCGATCGAGGCAACCACCACCCTCTCGAACACGCACTGAGATCGAGCGGTATTTCGTCGCAAACGCAAGAACCTGAGCAATCAGCGCACTCTCAGCGCGAATTCGAACGCCTGATACGGACGCCGTTCCGGTTGGCTTGTCCACGCCACCCCATAGTGCCGCCTAACCCGTTCCCAACGGGCGCCGCTAGGCCATTTCTGACCGAAATGTGCATTGGTCGGACCCAATCCCAGTTGCCACGGATCGGCCCGCAACCGAACACTACAACCACTGTGGGTCTTTTCCACGCGCCACTGTGATGAATTCCCCTTATGGGTCACTCGTGTGGTTGAGATGGGGCTTCAACTGCCATGACCGTTCACTTTGGCTCGCGGCGTTTGCCAATACGCTGCGGGCCCTTTTTGTTGTCGCCAATCTCAAGGCTGGAACCAGGAACACCAACTTGCAGGGAGTACTTCTTTTGGAGGAGCGGTAGTAGTAGATATGCGGTCGCTTGGGCCCGCAAGCTACCACAAGTGCCTCTCAGACACGAGCCAACTTGACAGCACAAAGGTTGTCAACGACAGTAGCTGCCTTCATGGAAATTATTCGTGGTGTGAACCCACTGGCCGAATCCGTCTACGCTTTGCCCAGTGCCGTTCGAAATGAAACCGCCGGTTGGCACACGGCAATTGTCTGCTAACCGGGGACTTTGTGGTGAATATGAGAGAGGAGTAAGGAATGGCGTTGCATGTCGAATCTCGCCGGGAAAGCGGGCGGATCCCGAGGGACCCTATGGTTCATATTTGCATCTATCCATTCGGCTCGAAGCACCCAGGCTCTGGCATCGCTTGCGATTTCGGGAGCGAACGCGACATTGACGATTGGATCCAATCGTTCAAGGAAGAACTGGACGAAGTCGCCGAAGACGCAAAGCGCGCACTCCGCGCAAGCCGAACCACGAAAGCATTCTCCTAGAATCTAAATTTGCAGGTTTTGAGCCGAGGCAAGACGGTCGAGCGACGCCTTGCTGAGATCTTATTTGTCTCGCAATATTTTGCGGGATGAGAGTGCTTGGTTTGATGACTTAGCCCGGTGCTTTATCCCGATCGTGTAATATCGAGTTTCAACCGGGATTGTCTTCCCGCAGACATCGCATACCATGGGCTGTCGTGATTTTTTGCGCTCGGGAGGCTTTTCGATTTTCGAACGGCAGCTTGGGCAAAAGAGCACGGCCCTCTTGTAGTCCGACATGGTCAATTCCCTTGTTCCGTGCTATACATCTGAGGCGTCTCAGTCGTCGACGCGAGCATCTGGATACTATATCCAAGAAACGCTTCAGAAATGTGAGGGGCGGATCACAAACTTCGTTACAGATATTAACCGGAGAGGCTTCCCGCAAATTGCCGTACGCTGACCCGATGGCTGCAATCGAACAGCATCGGGCTCGCCGCCATCAGCAGCATTCAGGCGCTTCGCATGTCACGCGATTGTGCAGGCGCGAGCCAATGAGATCGTCGCGGCATAATGATCGTTGGCAGGGCGAGAATTCGGGCGCCGAGGAAGGCGACCTCGCTGGGCCCGGGAGGCACTCAAAGGAACTGCAAGACGAAGAAGAACTGCTCGGGGAAAGGCTCGCCCATGAGGGATTAACCGGGCATCTCGATGCGTAGCGGGCTTGTCTTGACAAGCCGTGGCTCGGGAGCGCGAGCGCCGAGGTGGATTGGGAGGATATCTGTACTGGTCTCGTTGCACCATGGGGTAGGGCCCGTGCGCCATCACGCGCCGCGCAGACATATTGCCAGCGCCCCGAACACCTCCGAATAGGTGGTCGTCCTTGAGTGTTATGGCGCCCGTGGGGTCTTGCCGTTCAGAAAGGCCTAAGGGAGAAGCATCGTGCCCGGTCGGGTGATTGGATATGAGCTCATCATCAAACCCCCGTCGGGCGATCTGCTCTCCCCTCGAACCCGGTCGGATGAGCGAAGTCTTGCCGAGCTGAACGCGCCCTCGGACGAGCACTCGCGGGACGGCAATCCGAACAAGACAATTGCCTATGAAATCAAGGTCTCTCCGCCAAGAGCCGCAGGCGAAAGATAAAGGCGCGCACCGTCGCCGGACGCGCGCTGTAGCCTTCGCCGACATGTGGCTCTCAATCGGCGCGGCCCGATCGGTGTCAACGACACTATGCCGTCGCTCGAGTTGCAGTTGATTTGATTGGTCCTCACGAGCCTAGCACGTCGCCTTGCCCACGCCAACGCCATCGACATCACCCGAGCCGGATAGTTTGTCTTAAGGCCCGTCGGAATGGGTGACGCGTGGTTCCGCATAAGGCCTTTGGTTCGAGCCAAGATGGCTTCCTCGGTGCCGGTGCAGCCGGCAAAGCCCAAATCATCGATGCACTCCGCAACCCCTCTGGCCACCGGACTGCGACACACGGTAAATCCAAGTTAGGGTGTTGGCCGTCGATGTGTTAAAGAAATGTCAAAGTGATTCTTGGATTAGACGCACTCTATCAATCCCCGTTGTGGTCTATCAAAAATGTACCCTGGTGCTCGAGCCGTGGTTACTTTTTCCATCATCGCGGTCGCTACCACGGCGTCAGCGGCCGAGCTCGTTGTGTTTGAGAGTAAGACGTGCGCCTATTGTATAAGCTTCAACTCCCAGGCCGCGCCTCGATACCGCGCATCGCCGGAAGCAAGGCGTGCCCCGTTGCGCGTTGTTGACATCGAGAGACCGATGCCAAGCGACCTCAAGGGCATCGCACCTCCGTGGGGTACCCCCACTTTTGTTGTTGTTGCCAATGGTCGAGAAATCGGCCGCATTGCAGGTTATGAGGGCGATGAGCGGTTTTACGCTTCTCTGGATGACCTGTTAGAGAAGATCAGGAGCACGGGTCGGTAGGCAAGCCCGATGCGTTGCAGCGGAGCAGGGCGATCTCGAAGAGCCAATCAGCTGCGTGGTTTGTGCCGAAGGCATAGTCCGTCCGCTCGCGCATCAGCGCGGAGAGAGATGATGGCCATGATCAATCCGGGGCCTTTGCGCTGGCGCCTCGGCTCGTCATCGCCGCATTGCACTTCTGCGGCTCTCCCCGCTGTTTCGCCCCAACATACCGACCGCTGACCCCCGGTGCGGCACTGCGCGCCTTCAACGAAGGGCGAGGGTTCGGTCGCCAGTACCCGCGATGTGGTCGCGGGTCAAGTCCAATGGTTGCTCACGGTTTCGATTCAGCTTGTGTTGTCCAATTCAGCAAGAAAACTGCCATCGATTTTAGGTGGGGGAACTCCCGCACTGCTCATGGCATCTCCAGACAAGTTTAACGACACTCATTGACCTCACTCGAACCGGTAGAGGCACCCGATACCCGCCTTCACGCCTGCGCCCCATCGGAGCGCCGACGCCCACGCTCCACCGGCACCCGACGCTGTCATATCCGTTGCGGGAACCAATCCGACGCCAGCCGCGATGAAAGGTGCTCTTTTTATTTCTGTTTGCGCCGGGCGGGTGATTTTGGTCTCCTACTCCAGACACCATCATCGGGCAAAACAGTTCCACTCGGTCGCGCAAGATGGTGATCGCCGACGTAATCCATAAGTGTTAGGCTCAAGGAGCGGTCTCGATTTTAGCAGACCTTCGCTGCTGCGATGGCGGCGTGCCGTGGAACTGAGAAATGGTCTGGTGCCCATCCTGGTTCATCACCACCACGTCGGCGTTCGCTTGTCCCGGGGGTCTCATTCAACTCAGATGAAGATTTAATGTCGAATGCTAACCCACTCGGTATAATTCACTTAAAGGCAATGGCGGTGCCCAACCTTACCGAGGAATAGCAATACTACAGATCGAGCCGGACCGACCACGAGCGGCAACCGGCGCTCAGCACGCCCCACAGCCCTGTCCGGAGGACGGGCGGAGCGAGCCAGCAGGCGGCGGATCTGTCGCTTTGCGGTGCTGATCCGATCCCTATGCAGCTTGCGGCGGCGACATAGGCGCGCAGGAATGGTCAAGACTCATTTTGTCGGTTATGCACATTTGTTCTCTGACGCAGACTCGCGAAATCGTGTACCTTAGAGAAAAGAAGATTTGAAGCCATGATGTGAGAAGGCAATATTTGGCATACATTAACGATAAGCTATGGGTAGGATTCGCTTTTGAGATAAGAGCTTTTGTCGATAGCACGCAAGCCTTCATACTAGGGGAGATCAACCAAACTATTCGTTTGTACATCGAAAGACTTAGATAGCTTCCGCGACGCTTGGTAAGCGATGCGTTGACAAATTCCCCAAAATGATGAATAAATAAGAATAGAAGTAAAACGTGGGGCTTAGGCGTACATCTTCAGAGCGGGCCGCTGGCAATCACACGACGATCACGAGTCGGCGTGACGTTGTCATGCAACAAGCAAAAACGAAGAAGCCGGTTCTATTCCATGCCTCCCCTCGAAAGGCACGGAGTTGGATGCTAGGGGCGGGCCTCTTGGCTACCTCTTGAGCGCGACGTAATCCAAGATGTGGCGCTGTGAGGAATTCGAGTATGGAAGCTCTTAACGGGGTGGGTCTTCCTTCTTCTGACGTCGGTAGCCGTGTCGAGCCGGCGCCTCCGCGGGCGACACACAGGCTGTTGCTGGTAGGCGACAGCCTGATGCGACGCGAGTGCCTTGAGTATATGCTGCGGGCACAAGCCAAAGACTTGACTATAGAGAGCGCCGCGTGCGTTGGTGAGGCTTCTGGGCCACGACCCGATCTCCTGCTGTTGGACATCGGGCCAGCAAGCATGCGGAATGGCCAATTGCATCAGCAGGTGGCCGGCATTCGCGAGAAGTTCGGCGAACTGCCGATCATGGCGATGTCCGATCCGGACGATATTGGGTTAGCGCTCGAGGCCATTCGCGACGGCTTGCGCGGCTATCTTCCGACGTCTCTTCCAATCGACACAGCAATCGCTGCCATCCGCCTGGTGCTCGCCGGCGGCACATACGTCCCGCGGGAGGTGGTGGACTTTTGTGTCAGCGTCCGGCCGCCGACGAGCGCCGAGCGCCCGGAAGCAGTTTCCGTAGGCGAGCGGGGCTTTACGGATCGGGAGGCTGAAATCGTAGGCCAACTGCGGCGCGGCAAGCCTAACAAGATCATCGCCTATGAACTCAGGATATCGGAAAGCACCGTCAAGGTGCACATGCGCAACATCATGCGTAAGCTCAATGCCACCAACCGGACCCAGGTCGCCTACCTAACCAGAGAACCAACTCAGTAAGTCTCGTCAGGGGTTCGCGCGCTTTTTCAGCGGATCTTGTCGAGATGGACAACATCGCGGATGAAATCCCGGCCAGGCGCGGCGGCCCGCGCTTGGCTCCATCCGGACATCAACATCGCTCGACGGTTCAAGCGACCGAAGGAAAATTTCAGCGACCACACACGTATTGCCCTCCAAACCACATACACGTTGGGGGGAAAGCGGCTGAATTAAGCTCGATCGCGCCGGACCGGCCTATCCGGCCCCGCAGTCGGTTCAAGAACCGACGCTGAAGGCATGCAGCGCTTTTGAGCGCGGGCCGGTTACTCTGGAAACAGAAGTGCTGGGCGGGTGACGCATCGCACGCCGATGATCACAGCCCTGCATGGGCCGCCTCGCGGCTGTCGGTCATGTTGAGCGGATCCTTTGGCCTCGGACAGCCTACCGACAGCTCGCCGGGAAGATTGGGCAAATTGGCTGGCGAAGTGCGAGCAATAGAAGCTGAACGGCACCGGAAACACAGTGAGGACGGCATTTTGCGTGGGAGGCCGCGATTGGCCAAGCCTGCCTGAATGGCGCAGTTGACCACAAGTGGACAGCGGTCACCGCGCAGGAGCAGGTCACAAGCTCAAGAAGCGATTCCGCTGGCGGTATGGTCCGCCGGCTCACTCCTTGTCTCCACGGTGATCACGGGCTCCATCTTTTGGAGAGCCTCTTGTTCCAGATGACAAGCGATCACGTGGTCGCCGCCGAATTGGCGCAACGGCGGCAAAATCGCATCGCAAACACCTGGCATCATGTAGTGGCACCGAGTCTGGAAAGGGCAGCCCGGCGGCGGATTTGAGGGCGATGGGATTTCTCCAGTAACGACAATCTTCCGCTTGCGGACGCTGGCGTCGGCAATTGGCACCGCCGAGAGAAGAGCCTCGGTATACGGGTGATAGGGCGGCGAGAAAATTTCCTCGGTGCTGCCCTGCTCCATGATTCGGCCGAGGTACATCACGATGATCCGGTCCGCGAGATAGCGGACGACGGAAAGATCATGGCTGATGAAAAGCAGCGTCGTGCGATGCTCCCGCTGAATGTCCATCAGCAAACCGGTCACGGCCGCCTGGACGGAAACGTCGAGGGCCGAGACCGGCTCGTCGGCAATCACCATTTCCGGATTGCCGGCGAAAGCGCGCGCGATGCCGACGCGCTGCTTTTGGCCGCCGGACAATTGTCGCGGGAGGCGCTTGGCGAAGTCGCGCGGCAGCTTGACGATGTCAAGCAATTGATCGATGCGTTCTTCGACCTTCTTCGGATCGCTCTCGACGCCGAACTTGCGGATAACTCGACCGATCTGTCCGCCGACTGTGTGGCTGGGATTGAGCGTGTCGAAGGGATTTTGAAATACCATTTGGAGGCGCGAGATCGTCGCCTTGTCGCGGCGCTGAACCGGAACGTCGGCCAGTTGGAGTTTGCCGAGCTGAACTTTCCCGGCTGAGGCCGGCTCGAGGCCGATGAGGACTTTGGCGAACGTCGACTTGCCGCACCCCGACTCACCGACGATAGCAACCGTTTCAGCTTCGTGCGCTCGAAACGTGATCTTCTCGTTGGCCTTGACGGTTTTTTTTGCGCTGATCAGAGCAACTGGGCCCGATTCGATAACGTAGTGCTTGGAAAGGTCCTCGACGTCGAGAACAACCTCGCCGCGCTGGACCGGCGGCCGCCCGTTGGCTTTCCTGGCGGTGGTCCAATCGATTTCGTTGAACCGAACGCAGCGCACGGCGTGGGTCGACCCCGGCGCGACTGGGAGCATCGGCAGGCTCGGCTGATTGCACCGCCCGTCGACGAAATAGTCGCATCGCGGCCCAAAGTAACACCCTTGCGGACGGGCATACGGAAGCGGCAATTGACCGCGAATGGCGACGAGCGGCCGCGCGTTCTTGTCGGCGCCCGGAACGGGGATCGAGTTGAACAGCCCCCGCGTATAGGGATGCCGCATTGTCTCGAAGACGTCGCCAATGGAGCCAGTCTCGACCGCTTCGCCCGAATACATCACTGTGATGCGGCTGCACGTCTCAAGAATAAGTCCGAGATTGTGTGAGATATAGATCAGCGACGTTCCGAACTTCGCCGCGATCTCTTTGATCAATTCGACAATACCAGCCTCGACCGTCACGTCGAGCGCCGTGGTTGGCTCGTCGAGCAGGAGCAGACTGGGGTTCGAGAGCAGCGCCATCGCGATCACGACGCGCTGCTGCTGTCCACCTGAAATCTGATGGGGAAAGGAGTGCATGATCCGTTTCGGATCGGGCAATCGCACTTGTGCCAACATGCTTTCGGCGCGTGAGAGCGCCTCCTGCTGGGTAGCGCCCTCATGGTATTGCGGCACTTCGGCAAGCTGCTCGGCGATCCGCATTGATGGATTGAGTGAAGCCATGGGCTCCTGATAGACCATCGCAATTTTCGAGCCGCGGATCTGGCGCAGCTCTTCCTGCGACATTGTCCGCATGTCGCGCCCTTGAAACAGGATCTCACCGCCGACGATGGCTCCGTTCTTGCCCATGTAGTTCATGACGGCGAGCGCGACTGTCGATTTGCCGCAACCTGATTCGCCGACAATTCCGTGCGCCTCGCCGGGCATCAGTTTCAAGTTGAAGTCGACAACCGCAGGGACTTCGCCAGCCCGCGTAAAATAGGAGACGCAGAGATTGCGACACTCGAGAACGGGTGCTTGCTCACTCATAACGTCGGTCTTTCTTCTGGCACGGCGGGTTTTGTTCGTAACACGTCAATCCCTCATGCTCATTTCACGCAAGCCGTCGGCGAGCAAGTTGAACCCGAGAATCAAGCTGGAGACGGACAGGGCGGGAACCAGGAGCATGTAGGAAAACCGCCAAACCATCGCGACTTTGGCCGATTCCTTGATCATCAAACCCCAATCGGGATCGGGAGGCTGCAGACCCAACCCCAGGAAGGTCAATGTCGTGATCGCGACTGTCGTGTAGCCAAGCCGAAGGCAAGCGTCGACGATGATCGGACCCCGAGCGTTCGGCAGCAGTTCAAAGATCATAATGCGCAGTGGGTGTTCGCCGCGCGTTTGCGCCGCGAATATATAGTCGCGGGTCTTAGTGTCGAGGGTGAGGCCGCGCACGATTCGCATGATCGCCGGCGCCGAGGCGAAAGTCACGGCGATGACAATGTTGAAGCCGCTCGGGCCTAGATAGTTCAAAATCAAAATGAACAGAACCATGACTGGAAATGAAAGTATAATATTGCAAACAAGAGAGATCGCCTGGTCCCACCATCCGCCGAGATAACCTGCGATGAGACCAAAAAAGGCTCCGATTGCATAGGCGACCAGCGTTGCCGTAATACCCCAGACCAACACGCGCTGGCAGCCCCAAAGATCGCGCGAAAGCATGTCGCGACCCTTGAAATCCGCACCGAGAAGGAACCAGTGATCCTTCTTGAGGGCGCCGACCTCGGCGAAGGGCGCAATCGGTTTATTCGGATCGATCAGCGGCAGGTAAGGGGCGGCCACCGCGACGAATATCCAGAAAAAGACCAGCGTGGCGCCTATTACCGCAACCGGAGACTCGCGCCAGGACACGACCGCGACGATATAGAGCGCAACGGTCGCCGGGATCGCGGGCAGTAGAACGAAGTTCCTCACCGTATCGGAGAGGTAGAAACCAAACATGACATAGAATGTCAAAGGTATCCATGTCAATAATATCAATGCGATTAGGCAATCGGGCTGGCGTACCCGCAAATGGAGCGGCAATGCCGGCTTGACCCCGATTTCCAAGGCGGTCATCGATCGCACTCCATCACGCGAAGCGAATCCGCGGGTTGAGAAAGGTATAACCTACGTCCGAAATGATCTGCGACAGAACGGCGACAAAGACGGCTACAAGAGTGGCGGCCTGTATCACGTAAATGTCACCGTAGAGCGCCGCATCCAGCAGGAGCTTGCCGAAGCCCGCGTATTGAAAAAAGACCTCGACGACAACTACCCCGGACAACAGCCAATTCAACTGCAGTACGATGATTGTGAAGGGCGCGATCAGGGCATTGCGCAGGGCGTGCCGCAAAATGACGCGCCGGTATGGCAAACCCTTGAGGACCGCGGTCCGGATGTATTGCGAATGCATCACCTCGGCCATCGAGGCGCGGGTCATACGCGCGACGTAACCGAAGTCATACAGTACGAGCGTCAGGACTGGCAGGACGAGCGCCTGCCACTCCCATCCGTTGACCATCGCCGCATTAGGCGGCAGCCAGTGCAGACCAAGCGCAAAGACCACGGTCAGAATGATGGCCGTCGCTATTTCCGGAAGAGAGGTCGTCACGACCGCAACGAAAGATGTCAGCCGATCTTGCGCGGACCCCTCCTTCATTCCTGCTATGATGCCAAAGGTTAAAGACAAAGGGATCATCAGGGCGAAGACCCAGAAGGCGAGCAGGCCCGTATGGAGCAAACGTGCCGCTAGCAGACTTCCAACAGGCTCGTTCTTCTCGAAGGACTTGCCGAAATCGCCCCGCGCGACCCCGCCGGCCCAATTCAGGTAGCGCTGGTAGAACGGTACGTTGAGCCCCTTCTTTTCGAGCCACACCTGATAGTCCTGGTCCGAAAGTGCCGAGACGGCAAAGCCACCAAGCTCATTGACCGCAATTTGTTTCTTGAACTTCTCGCTGTCGAAGATTGCGAAAAGTATCAGTGAAATGATTCCCATGATGAGAATCATTTGCAAGAGCCGAGTGCCTAGGAGCTTCAGCAAGGGAAGACCTCGCGCACAATGGGTGGGTTACCTGGGGATGGTTACCAGGCCCAGGATCCTTCTGTCGCAGTCATCGACCCAGCCCGATCTCAGAGAAATCCTAGGCGTGTGGGGGTGCACGACCCGATCACGATGTTCGTTGACCGGTTCCGGATGGTCACGACAGCCATATCTTGTTGAACTGGTGATATTCGGTCGGGTGCCCCTGGTAGCCGTTCACGTTCTGAGCCACGATCGTATAAACCGGGCGCCATATTGGCATCACCATTACCGCGTCGTCCTGCAAGATCTTCGCGGCGGCGGCGAGCTTGTCCTTGCGCGCCGCAACGTCGAGCGTAGCCTCGGCTGCATCAAGCGCCTTGTCGAACGCAGGATTGGCGTAGTGCGACTCGTTCCACGGCACGCCGGTGCGGTACCCGAGCGACATCACCATCGTTCCGAGCGGGCGGTGTGTCCAAGCCGTGCAGCCGAACGGGGTCTTGTCCCAGATTTCCCAGTATTTGGCGGCCGGCATGACATTCACTCTCAGATCGATGCCGGCCTCCTTCATTTGGTCGCGCATCGCCTCGCATGCGGTCTGGTGCCACGGCCCGTCGGTGTTGCCGACATCGATGGTCACTTGGAGTCCGTTCTCAAACCCTGCTTCCTTGAGGAGTTTCTTGGCGCCTTCGACATCGCGCTTGAGCGGCGGCAACGGCCCATAGTCTGGGTGGACCGGCGCCACGTGATGGTCCTCGCCCACATCGCCGTCGTCGCCATAGACCAGATTTTTAACCTTGGCGTTGTCGACCGACATGACGATGGCCTGGCGGACACGCTTGTCGGTAAACGGAGCATGGTCAACCTGCATGCGACAGCAGATGTTCTGCGCAGTACGCGACGCGTTGATGACACCGGGCAGCGATTTCGCCAAGTCCAATTGCTCGACTGTGAAATCGTAAAGCGTATGCACATCGCCTGACGCGAACGCAGAAAGTTGGTTGTCGCCGTCGAAATTGTAGTAGGCTATTTCGTCAAGATAGACTGTACCGCCCCAATATTTGAAATCTTTACCGTCTTTTGTCTTGGTCACGCGCTTCAATATGCATTTGTCACCGACATTGAATTCCGCGAGAGCGAATGGCCCCGTGCCGATCATGTTTTCAGACAGCGGCGGCTTGAAGGATGGATGTAGGATCGCGGTCGGATAGTTATAGAGGTCCTCAGGTGCAGACAATACAGGTCTGTTCATGTTCAGGCGCAGCGTATATTTGTCCACCACTTCCACTGCGCCCTTGCTCAGGCCCATGATCGGCTTGCCCTTGTCATCCTTTTTGCCCGTATCTTCGAGCAAACCGGCGACAACGGACAGGCCCACATTCGACGACGCTACGGCGGGATCCGCCCAACGCATGACATTCCAGGCGATATGGTCGGCGGTCAGTTCCTCGCCGGTATGCCACATGACGCCCTTGCGGATGCTGAACGTCCAGGTTTTCAGATCGGGCGAGGCTGCCCAGCTTTCTGCGAGCATCGGTCGCGTGATGTTGTCCGGTCCGGTAATAGCGACGTATTCAAGGGTGTGGCGCGACTGATTGCTCATCTGTACCCAGGAGAACGTCGCGGGGTCTTCCAGCTTCTGGACCTGCATTGCCACTTTCAGGACGCCGCCGGGCTTGGCTTTCGGATCATCCGGCGGGAACGGCAACTGGCCCTCTGAATACGCCGGGGCGGGGAGACCGACCAGTGCGTAAGCCGAAGCCGCCGACGCACCAAGAAGCGCTGCTATTCGAATGAATTCGCGCCGGTCGAGACGGCCGGCCGCGAGATGCCCGAACGCGTTCTGAATGACCGGGTGCTGGAAGCCGGGCGGAAGCTTTTCTGACATGTCCTTTCCTCCCAAAAGGGACAGCTGGTTCTGCATTTCACACGAGTGTGGCGCAGTTTCCCAGTCGACACAAGGCACCATTTCAAGCGAGAGGCCTCAGATGCCGCGTGCGACGACGCCGTAGAGAAAGCGCTGCGCGTTTGAGGCCACATTTGGGTAGGAGGTACTCGGCGCATCGGTTTGCGAAGGCCACGGTCCTGCACGTATGCAAAGAGCGATGCGGATACACCCGGACCAGTGGTTTGAAACCACCATGTTCGAGAATGGAATCGTTCGAATCCGCGAACCCATTGGATGGATGCAACATCTGGCTAGTGGTCGGATCCACGGCATCGCTGTTGATCGACACGGGGACGGGGGTCGCGCCGCTGGCGCCGCTGGTCTCGGCGCAGTCGAACCGCCGATTGATTTGCCTGCTCACCCACAGTCACTATGATCACATCGGTGGTGCTCATGAGTTTGCCGATCGATGCATTCACGCCCCGGAAGCGAAAGTGCTCGCCGATCCTACTCCGGAGGCCCATCCGGGCCATTTTGAGAGCCTCACGCTCTCCCAGATTCTGTCAGTTGGCCGGGAGTGAATTCAACACAAGCGGGTAGTCCATCATTCATCGGCACAATCTATGGGCGGGAGCTCTCTGA
>JAFAME010000073.1 GCA_019233695.1 Methylobacteriaceae bacterium | reverse complement strand
CGTGTCGCCGGATCCCGAAGTGCGCTTCGTGCTTCCGGGGTGACAATCCGCGCTTATCCGGGCAGGACGCGGTCCAGCAGGCTGTCAGTTGCCTCGCCGAGATCCGTTGCGCCGTAGGTCGCGTGCGGCTCATCCAGAAGCCGGGTCGTCGCATAAACGTCGACGAACGGGTTTTTCGCCTCGGCGAGCGCCGCGAGCGCCGCCAGTCGGGCGAGGCGCTCGGTGATGCGCCGCGCGTGCCGCTCGGGCTCATTGCCCAGAAGGTCCGCCGTGACGATCGTTGCAATGCGGGCGCCAAGCTCTCCGGCGGCCTTGCCCAGGCCTTCGATGACGCCGGCCGCGGCCACAGAATCGCGTGTTGTTGCCCTCAGCACATCAAGCGCCATGACGTTGCCGGAGCCCTCCCACACCGCATTCACCGGCGCTTCGCGATAGGCACGGGCGAGCGGCAGCTCTTCGACATAGCCGTTGCCGCCGAGACACTCCAAGGCCTCGTACAGAAATCCCGGCGCCGTCTTGCAGACGAGATATTTGGCCGCAGGCGTCGCCAGCCGCGCCAGCGCCGCCTCGGCAGGCGACCCCGCCGCACGCTCGAAGGCCGATGCAAGGCGAAAGACGAGGGCGACCGCCGCTTCGACTTCGAGCGCCAGATCGGCGAGGACCGCGCGCATCGCCGGCTGATCGGCGAGGCGGCGCCCGAAGGTCACGCGATGGCGGGCATGGTGGAGGGCATTGGCAAGACCGAAGCGCATCAGCCCGGCCGAGGCCACCGCACAGTCGAGCCGCGTCCATTGCACCATCTCGATGATGGTGCGCACCCCCTGCCCCTCCTCGCCGAGGCGCTCTGCATAGGCGCCATGAAATTCGACCTCCGAGGAGGCGTTCGAGCGATTGCCGAGCTTGTCCTTCAGGCGCTGAAGGCGAATGGCATTCAGCGCGCCGTCCGGGCGGAAGCGCGGCAACAGGAAACAGGAGAGCCCGCCCGGCGCCTGGGCAAGCACCAGAAAGGCATCGCACATCGGCGCCGACATGAACCATTTCTGGCCATCGATCTCGTAGGCCGCGCCGGCCGACCGGGCCTGCGTGAGATTGGTGCGCACGTCCGTGCCGCCCTGCCGCTCGGTCATGCCCATGCCGAGCGTGACTGAGGTCTTTTCCCACCAGGGTTTTGGCGCCCGATCGTAGGTGCGGCCGGCCATCCTGGGGAGCCATGCCGACAGCAGGCTCGCGTTCGCGGCGAGCGCCGCGACCGAGGCGTGCGTCATGGTGATCGGGCAGATATGCCCCGCTTCGGCCTGATAGGCCATGTAGAGCCGCGCGGCACGGGCAGCGACATGGCGCGGCTGAGGTCGCCCACCGGATGGCGAGACCTCGTCCCAGCAGGAGGCGTGCAGTCCGGCGGCGACGCTCCTTTCCATCAGGGCATGATAGGCCGGGTGGAAATCCACTCGGTCGATGCGGGCGCCGGTCGGGTCGACAATCTTCAGCCGCGGCGGGAACTCGTTGGCGAGACGGCCGAGCTGCATCGTCTCGGCGGACCCCCAATCGGCGCCGAACGCGACAAGCGCCTCACGGTCGACGTCAACGCCCGCGATAGCGAGCGCGTCGCGCAGGGGGCGATCGCTCTCGAACAGGTTGACGTTCTCGAACGGCGGGGACTGGTTGGCGGACGTTGTTTCAACGGTCCGCGCTCGATCCTGCATGGCCGCCTGTCCCGGTGTTGCTCGGCACAGCCGCCGCGGTGTTGCGGTCGGATGTTATTCGCCCGCGAGGCGCAACCGCACGACCTCGGCATCCGCCTGCCGCAGCGCCGCCTCGCGCTTGGCGATATAGTCGCGGGTCAACGGCACGGCGTCCTGCCGTTTGACGAGCTGGATCTGGAAGACGTTCTGGGAGTGGAACCGAAACGACCCTTCCGAAGCCGCGAGATAGAACTCCCACATCCGGCAGAAGCGCTCGTCGAAGAGCGCCTTGGCCTCTTCCCGGCGCGCCATGAACCGCTCGCGCCAGTGGCGCAGCGTTTCGGCATAGTGCAGCCGCAGCACTTCGACGTCGGTGACTATCAGCCCGGCGCGCTGGATGGCCGGGAGAACCTCCGAGAGCGCGGGAATATAGCCGCCCGGAAAAATGTATTTCTGGATCCAGGGATTGGTTGCACCGGGCCCGTCGGTGCGGCCGATCGAATGCAAGAGCATCACACCCTCTTCCGAAAGCAGCTTTGCCGCCTGCTTGAAGAAGGCGTCGTAGTAGGCGACCCCGACATGCTCGAACATGCCGACCGACACGATGCGGTCGAAGCGCTCCTCGATCGCCCGATAGTCCTGCAGGCGGAAGGTCACGCGGTCATTGAGCCGACGCTCCACGGCGCGTCCGCGTGCCTCGGCAAGCTGCTCCTGCGACAGCGTGACGCCGAGGACGTGCGCGCCGCAGCGCTCGGCAAGATAGAGCGCCATGCCGCCCCAGCCGCACCCGATGTCGAGCACGCGCGCGCCGGGTTCGACGAGGAGCTTGGCCGCGATATGCCGCTTCTTGGCGAGCTGCGCATCATCGAGGCTCTGGCCCTGATGCTCGAAATAGGCGCACGAATACTGGCGATCCGCGTCCAGGAACAGCGCGTAGAGGCGCCCGTCGAGATCATAGTGATGGTGGACGTTGCGTTTGGCGCGGCGCGGATTGTTGAGCTGGTGGAAGCGCCGGATCCAGGTGCGCGCATGCTCCAGATGGTCGAGGAACCGCGGATGATTGCCGCTGGCGATGGCTGTCATGCCGAGCGCCAGGAAGTCGTAGATCGTGCCGCGCGTCACTTCGAGGCGGCCGTCCATGAACAATTCGCCGACCGCCAGCTGCGGGTTGAGGAGGAGGCGCCACTGGGCCGCCTTGTCACGGACTTTTATGGCGACCGGCGTCCCGGTGCCGTCCCCCGCTCTCAACCTTGCGCCCGAGGCGGTCTCGACCTCGAGGTTTCCACGCCTGAAAAAGCGCCACAGAAAGGCTTGCAGCAATCTGTCCATGGGCCGCCACGCACACGACAATTTCACAACGGCTTTGCCGATCGGCCAAGTACCTAGGTAACCATATCAAGCGCTTGGTAACCAATGCAATAGCCGCAACCGCACGACCCGAACCCTCGGACTGGGACCGCGTGTCCCATCGCATTGCGACATTGGAACAATTATCAACTGTCTTGTCGTAGAGTGCCGGAGACGTTCTGAGGCCGGCGCACCGGCCCGGCGACGCAACAGAATGCCATCAGGGACGAGTTCATGGATTATCGGCGTACGTTTGTGCGGGCGATCGAACGCCTGAATGCCGAACAGCGCTACCGCGTGTTCGCCGACCTCGAGCGCGACGCCGAACGCTTCCCCAGGGCCAAGTGGCACGGCCCGGGCGGCGCACGCGATGTCGTCGTGTGGTGCTCGAACGACTACCTTGCCATGGGTCGGCATCCGCAGGTGATTGCCGCCATGCGCGACGCCGCCGCGGCCCACGGGGTCGGCGCCGGCGGCACCCGCAACATCTCGGGCACCAACCATCCGCTGGTGAGTCTCGAGGCGGAACTCGCCGATCTGCACGGCAAGGACAAGGCGCTCGTTTTCACCTCAGGCTGGATCTCGAATCTGGCGGCAATCTCAACCATCGCCGCGCTGCTGCCTGACTGCCTGATCCTATCCGATGCGCTCAACCACAATTCGATGATCGAGGGGATCCGGCGCTCCGGCGCCGAAAAGCAGATCTTCCGGCACAATGATCTTGCCCATCTCGAGGCGTTGCTCAGGGCCCGCCGACGGGGCCGTCCCACCCTGATTGCCTGCGAAAGCCTCTATTCGATGGACGGCGACATCGCCCCACTCGCCGCAATCGCCGAGCTTGCGGAGCGATACGAGGCGCTCACCTATCTAGACGAAGTCCATGCGGTCGGCATGTATGGCGCCCGCGGCGGCGGCATCGCCGAGCGCGACGGCGTGATGGCGAAAATCGACGTGATCGAGGGGACCCTGGCCAAGGGTTTCGGGACCCTGGGCGGATACATCGCCGCAGATGCGGTCATCGTCGACGCCGTGCGCTCCTATGCGCCCTCCTTCATCTTCACGACCGCCCTGCCGCCGGCAATCGCCGCTGCCGCGACCGCCGCCATACGTCACCTCAAGCGTTCGAGCGAGGAGCGAGCTGCCCACCAACGCCAGGTCGCGTGCACGAAGGCTGCGCTTGCCGTCGCCGGACTGCCGGTGATGCCGGCGCCTTCCCATATCGTGCCCGTCTTCGTGGGCGACGCGGAGCTCTGCAAGGCCGCGTGCGATCGCCTCATGGAGCGCCACGGCATCTACATCCAGCCGGTCAACTATCCGACCGTGCCGCGCGGTGCCGAACGGCTGCGGATCACGCCCACCCCCCTCCACGATGATCGGCTCATTGCCGACCTCGCCGCAGCGATGACCGAGGTTTGGGAGGCGCTCGACCTGCCGCGCCGCCGCGATGCGCCGACGATCTTGGCGGCGGAGTGACCGGACTTCCGACCTGACGGGCGATTACCGGGCGAGCCAGGCAACGAGCCGGCGCGTGGCTTCAGCCATGTCCTCGGCCTTGCGGGCAAAGCAGATGCGCAGGAAGCCCTCGCCTCCGGCGCCGAAGGCCGACCCTGGCGCAAGGCCGATCCCGGCTTCGTCGACGAGTTTCAGGGCAAGGCTGCGCGTATCCTCTTCGCCGTCAATCGAGCAGAACAGGTAGAAGGCGCCGTCAGGGCGGGCGAAGCGGACCCGGTCGATCGCCCCAAGGCCATCGCAGATGATGTCGCGACCTTGACGGATGCGCGACAGCTGATGGGCGAAGAACGCTTCGCCCTCATCGAGCGCGGCGATGGCGGCGCGCTGCGCGAAGACCGGAACGCCGGACGTCGAATACTGGACGAGGTTTTCGATCACCGGCCCGAGCTCGGGCGGCGCTTCGAGCCAGCCGATACGCCAGCCGGTCATCGACCAGTTCTTCGACAGGGTCTGGACGAAGAGGATGCGATCGCCGGGCTCCATCACATCGCGGAACGACGGCGCCCGCTCGCCCCCGAAGACGACGCGGCCGTAGATCTCGTCGGCGATGATCCAAAGGCCCTGCCGACGTGCGAGGCCGAGGATCTCAGTGAGTTCGTCGAGCGTCGCGGTCCAACCCGTGGGGTTGGCCGGCGTATTGACTACGATGGCGCGCGTGCGAGGCCCGATGGCCGCCCCGAGCCTCTCCATGTCGAGCTGCCAGCGCAGCTTGCCGACCCTGCCCGCGAGCGTCATCGGCAGCTCGATCGGGGTGGCGCCGGCGATGACGAAGGCGCCGCGAAAATTCGGCCATGCCGGGGTGGGCAGGATGACCTCGTCGCCTGCGCCTGCCACCATGCGTACGGCAATTTGCAGGGCATGCATGCCGCCGATGGTCACGAAGAATCGCTCGGGGTCGACGCTCTCGCCTGCCGCGGTCGGGTACACACGGGCAATGTAGCGGGCGATCGCCCCGCGCAGTTCCGGGATGCCGCGCTGATGCGTGTAGAAGGTCTCGCCTGCCGCCAGTCACCGCGCCCCCGCATCGCAGATGAAGGAGGGCGTCGCGAGGTCGCCTTCGCCGACCCAGAGCGGAATCAGCCCCTGCCGACCGCGGCCATAGTTGAACACCTCGACGATGCCGCTGTCGGGCGCGCCGCTCGCCTCCGGCCGCAGCGCCGCACCAAGGGCGATGCCGGTTGCAAAGGGCGTGGTGCTCAAACGATTCATGGACCGCCCTTCACGCCGTTCGATCGGGAGGCAATGTCTAGCGCCCGCCCGGCGGGGTGGGAAATGATTTCCAGCGATCGACGGGATCAGCAATTCTGACATGCGGGACCCAGCCCGTGGGGCAT
>JAFAME010000038.1 GCA_019233695.1 Methylobacteriaceae bacterium | reverse complement strand
CGTCTTGGTGCCGCCGATGTCGATGCCGAGGAGACCGGCTGTCTCGTCGCTCAATGCCCCTTCTCCGGACTTGCCGCCTTCGACCGCGGCAGCGAATGTGCTCGTATCGCCGATGAGAGCAAGGGGAAGCTGATGCGACAAGTCGTGTTGATCGAGATCGGGATGGGCGTCGATCTTCAGGGGCAGGACGCGACGAAGGCATCCGTGCGCGCCGTACGCGATGCGATCGGACGCATCTACCTGCCGGGTCTGCGTCCGTTCATGACGGGCGGCGCCGAACGCGTCGAGATCGTCGTGCGGCTGGCCGTGCCCGACGGCGCCGGCAAGCCGGATCCCGAGGCGGTGCGATCCGCGTTCCCTCATCGTCCCGCGACGATCGAGATGGTGCCCGGCGGCATGCTCACCCCGAACGGCCTCGGCGATGGCCACATCTGCATCGTCAATGCCGCAGTCGAGGTGGCGGTCCAACAGTAGGCCAGGCGTGATCGGACGACGGCCGGTGGAAATGGCATTGGCCCATTCCCTCGTTTGAGCTGCTGTCGATCGGATTGACGCCGTAGTACCCATCATCGCCGCGACGCCTATGGGATTTGCGGACGACCGACATGTCGGCTCGCGGTCGTCGATGCAAAGGCAATAACCTTCTTGACAGGGCTGCTCGACCGCGCCGCAGGATTGACACGATTTTGCCAAGTTTGATCCGGAACATGCCCTGGCAAAAGCAGCCTACTTTTAAGTTGATATTTATCGTTGTTTGCGCCGCCCAAGTTCCCGAAGATCACTGAACGGGCGGCACGAGGGGAGGACATGATGAGCGCTATGCTCCTCGTTTTACTTCCTCTAGGCTTGCTGGCGATCGTTTCGTTGCTGTGCTTCGTCGGATGTTCGTTTTCCGCTGCCGGCATAGCAACCTACTATCAGTACCAGCAAACTGTCTTGCAGACGTCCGGCGTCCTCGCATTGTGGTCGCTCAATGAAGCCTCGGGCACAATCGCATACAATGGGGTAACGACTGCCGACCCTTCGACGAACGGCACCTATCTCGCGACCGCGGTGCCCTATCCCGACGACAGCCAGGACGCGCTGAAGTCGGCTCCGGCGCCCGGCACCTTCCAGATTGGCCAAAGCCCCGGGATCGTGGCCGGCGATTGCGCAAACGGCGATCCAAATCAGGTCAGCTCGTGCGCGGTGTTTGACGGCGGATATGTGAGCGTGGCGGCCAACGCCTCGCTCAATCCGGCGCAGTTCTCGATCGAGGCCTGGGTCCGCCCGGACTGGGCCGCGAGCGACCCGGCAGCCTTCCGGATCGTGGCCATGTCGCGCGACAAAAGCCCCCCGATCTTCAAGGGGTTTGCGCTCTATGCGAGGCCGGACAACGTATGGGGTGTTTCCATCAGCGACGGGACGGCGCCCCTTACTGAAGTCAAGGCCAATGGCCCGTTCGCCCTGGGCCTGACCAACCACCTCGTTGCCACCTACGACGGCAGCACGCTGGTCCTCTATGTCGATGGCGACGCAAGCTCCTTGCCTAACCTCCCCTATAACCCCAACGTCACCAAGCCGCTCTACATCGCCACCGGGGCACCTGAGCTTCCGCTGCGCACGGGCACTGCCGTCAACGACCCCACCCACGGCCCGCTCAATCCGTTCAAGGGCGTCATCCAGGACGTCGCCATCTACAACCGGGCGCTGACCTCGACCGAGGTGGCAACGCACCTTGCCAACGGCAATGCCTGCGCGACCAGCTAGCAATTTGATGTGGAGTAATGATCGAGGGCGAGGAGGCCGAAAATGCCGTCTGCACAAGACCTGATGAACGAACTGGTGCTGGCCAATCAGCAATTGGGCAACATCAATACCGGAATTGCCGCGGTCAAGGCCTCGACCGATGCGGTCAAAGCGTCGGTCGATCAGGTCAATGCCACACTGATCAACGGCTTCGGCCAGCTGGTGGCGCTCGGTCAATATGCCAACCAAGCACTCTATCACAACGATCAGCAGAACGACACGATCATCTGCATCTTGGAGCATATTTCCAAGAACACCTGCGCGCTGTTGAACGAGGCGGTGATCCAGACGCGGGTGCAGACGGAGCTGGAGAAGGACGTGGACGGACTGGAGAGCATGTTCGCCACGGCGAACCCGGGAGCGGCGCTGGAGTTCAAGCGTCTTGAGAAGCTGAAGGAGCAGATCGAGAAGTGCTGTCCGCCGCCGCAGCCGGAAGTGCCCTGCAGCTATGCGCCGTGCCCGGCGCCGAAGCCCATCGGCCCGCCGCCAAAGCAGAAGCCGCCATCGAGATAGTTGGGGACAGCCTGGACGATCGCCGCCCGCGAATTCGTAGGACCGAGCGCTGATCAAGGTGTGCCCTGCGAGAACCGGCAAGACGTAAGGCGCGGCGCCTCGCCGGAGCACGGTTGCCGTTGAATCCGCCTGCCCGTCTGATGAATGTGGAATGCTTCGGGGAAAGACCATCATGAGCGCGACCCTGCTCGTTTTGCTTCCTTTGGGCTTGGTCGCGATCGTCTCCTCGCTGTGTTTCGTCGGATGCAATTTTCATCCGGTCCTGGCGAGCTTCTTCAAATATCAAGATGCTGTCCTGGGCACCTCCGGCGTCATGGCGCTTTGGCCGCTCGATGAAACGTCCGGCACAACCGCGTCGAATGCGGTCTCGGGTGCCCCGCCAGGCACTGACGGCACCTATCTGGCGACCGCCGTGCCATATCCCGATGACACGCAGGACCCGCTTCGATCGGCGCCGTCGCCCGGCACGTTCCCTCAGCTCGATCAAAAGCCGGGGATCGTGGCCGGCGACTGTGCCGGAGGTGATCCAAATCAGCCCAACCCCTGCACGGGCTTCGACGGCGGTTATGTCAGCGTTTCGTTCGATCCGACGATCAATCCCCCGCAATTCTCGATCGAGGCATGGGTCAGGCCGGATTGGACCGAAACCGATCCGCCAGCCTTCCGGGTCGTGATGATGTCGCGCGACAACAGCCCGCCGACGTTCAAAGGATTCGCGCTCTATGCGAGACCCGAGAACGTTTGGGCCGTTTCTACCAGCGATGGGGCGACGCCGCTTTCGGAAGTCCGGGCCAACGGACAACTGGCCTTAGGGCTGACCAACCATCTCGTCGCCACCTACGATGGCGGCACGCTGACGCTTTATGTCGATGCCGATGCAAGCCTGAAGCCGAACGTTGCCTATCTCCCAAACGCCACCGCGCCGCTCTACATCGGCACCGGGGCGCCCGAGCTTCCGCTGCGGTCGAGCACCGTCGCCAACGATCCGACCCACGGGCCGCTCAACCCGTTCAAGGGCGCCATTCAGGATGCCGCCATCTACAATCGAGCGCTGACCTCGACCGAGGTTGCCAAGCATTTCGCCAACGGAAATGCCTTTGCGATCTAGAGCCGCTTCGCTCTTCCCGCCGACCCTGCTTTCGGCCGCGGACGAATGGTAAGACGGTCGGCCGATGAGATGAAAGAGGTTTTGTCGTTCTCGGCAACCCCGGATTGCGCTTTGCTCCATCCGGGCTACGGGCGGGATCATTCTGTTCCCGGCGGAACAGCCGCGCCTCGGGCCAGCCTTTAGTGTGCCGATGCTGGTCAACCGAACCGGCCATCGTCTCGAAATCTTCAGGAGCCTGACATGTCTTTTTCCGCAAGATCCGCTGGGGCCAGAGCGCTGCTCGGCCTCGCCGCCGCAAGCTTCGTTTTTGCCTCCACCGCTCAGGCCCAGCAATACTGCCAGAAGCGGTGGTCGCCCTCGCGCGGGGACTATCTCGATTGCGATCCGTATCCGTCGCCGTCTCCCGGCAGCTGCCGTTGGACATGGAGCGCGGAGCGCGGCAACTATCGGGTCTGCGGCCAGTATCCCGGCGAGTAAGGCAATCGTTGAGGCGCCACAAAATCGGCCTCTATCGGCGACAGGCTGCCTCCTCAACGAAAACGCGGCTGACGCGATCGTCTGGAGGCCTGCCATGCTCCGCGTTCACGAGAGCGTCTGGGAATGGCTCGACGGGCGCGGCCTCGAGCATGTCCGGCTTGAAGTCGAGACCGATCGGATCGAAGCCGACGGCCTTATCGTCGCCGAACTCGACGGGCGGGCGACCCGCATCCGATATCGCCTGCACTACGACGGCGGGTGGGCCTTCGGCCATGGATCGCTCGAGGCCGATTTCGACGCCCGGTCGCGCCGCGTCGAACTGGCACGGGAGCATGACGGAGGCTGGGTCGTGGACGGGATTGCGCGACCCGATCTCGGCGCCTGCAGCGACATCGACATCATGGCGAGCCCATTCACCAACACGCCGGCGATCCGCAAGCTCGCCGCACCTGCCGGAACTCCACAGCCGCTGCGGGTCGCCTACATCCGCATCCCCGATCTGACGATCGGGGCCTTCGATCAGGAATATACGCGGCTCGATGCACTGACGCCGCCGCAGCGTGTTCGCTACCGCAGCGTCGATTCGGGGTTTACGGCCGACCTTACCGTTGATGAGCACGGGCTCGTCATCGACTATTCGGGCCTCTGGCGGCGGCGCGGCTCACGCGACTCAAGTTT
>JAFAME010000494.1 GCA_019233695.1 Methylobacteriaceae bacterium | reverse complement strand
TTCGCTCGGGCGTTTCGCAGAGCGACAGGGCTCGCACCGGCCCAGTAGCGGCATCGCTGGCGTCAATAGGAATTCGGTCCCATTCGGTGGATCGGGGGCGCCAAGAAAGCACACCGGGAATGAAGAACCGCACGTGGAGACCTTGTGCCAGGACCGCGGGCCTGAAAAGATCGCGTACCCCTCAGCTGTTAGGGACCACCGTTGTTATTGGAGGTGCTGCATGCCTGGCAAACCTAGCATCGTCTTCGCGCATGGCCTGTGGGCCGACGGGTCATGTTACAGCAAGGTCATTCCGCTGCTCTTGGCCGATGGCTTTCAGGTGATCTCGACGCAAAACCATCTCAACACCGTTGCTGACGACGCGGCCGCAGTACGGACATCGTTCGCCCGCGCCAACGGCCCTGTTGTTCTCGTCGGTCATTCGTATGGTGGCACCGTCATCACGGCAGCCGGCACCGACAAGCGTGTGGCAGCGCTCGTTTATATATGCGCCTTTGCACCGGAGGACGGCGACACAACACTTGTCGACCAGGACAAGTATCCGCCTACACCCATCTTCCAACATATCGAAGTGGTAGATGGGCGCATATGGCTTCGTCCATCTGGCGTTGCCGAATTTGCAGGAGACCTGTCCGAGGCGGAGCAGCAAATCGTTTGGGCCACCCAAATGGCGCCATTGGCTGATCTTTTTGGTCAACCTGTTCCGGGCGCCGCCTGGAAGCTCAAACCGACATCTTACATTGTCGGTTCTGATGATCGGACCATACAACCCGAGCTGCAGCGCTTCCTGGCTAAGCGCATGAACGCCAAGGTTACGGAAGTTGCATCAAGCCATGTGCCGATGCTTTCCCAGCCTCGCCGCGTATACGAAGTTATCCGGGACGCAGCGGCCAACATCCAAAGACGGCTCGCATCGTAACTTTCCCGCGCGGTGCTTTCCCGGAGCAAGCGGGCAGCGTCCTTGGCACCGGCAAGAGTGGCCGTTACCGCTACTACACTTGTTGCACCAAAGCCCGCCAGGGCGAGACCGGCTGTCCCGGTCGCACCGTCCCGATGGAAAAACTCGACAATCTGGGAGCCGACTGCATCGAGCAGCGCGAAGTCGACCTCTGCGGCAGCACCAAGACGAACGCGCCATCTCCGCTCGTCCATCACGGCTCTATTCGGCGATTCGGGAGATGATCTTCTCCGAGAGGTCACTCAAATAGCTTTGCAATTCCTCGATATTTCCGAATTCTTTGAAGTCTCCCCGATCCAACGCCCCGACCCCGGCGCGAGCCGCTGCCCGCAGGGCTTTCAGCTTGCTGGCATCACTCCGCCTCGCGTTGCTCTACAAGCCGTAATCCATCGCGCAGCACTTCGCCGGCATTCTGGCAGCGGCCAGACTTGACCAGGGTCTCAAGGGTTCTTCCTGACGTTCCGTCCGCACAACATTTCTGGTGGGCATTGGCGTCCCCCCAGGTTGTTCGAAGGAGTGCAGCTATGGCATAACATGCCATAGCATTCGGTCGCCTCAACCCGCATGTCGGCGCCACTTGGCAACCCTCACGCGCGATCGTCGCGGCTTCTGTTGCTGCATCAAGCTCTGGATCGCCGAGCTTGGCTTGCCTGCTCCTGCACGTATTCTCGCAGCGCTCGATTGATCCGCGTCTGATAGCCCTCATCGGATGTTGTGTGGCTCTTGAACCAGGCAACGACATCGGCATCGAGCCGAAGAGTTAGTTGCTGCTTGATAGGTCGATAGAAAAGACCGCGCTTGGCGCCGGACCAGTCAAGGAGCTCCGGCGCGTCTGATGTATCGATGGCATCATCAGGGAGTGCCGCGAGCGACTTCAATTCCGTTCGCTGCTGGTGCGTCAGCCGCTTAGAAGTTCCCTTCTTCATAGGCTTTCCTTTCGTGTGCGGTGGCCTTGCCAGCGCTGATGATGCGGCCGACCGGCTCGCCTTCTCGAGATTCTTCTGGCCAAGTGTGAACGACCAACAGCAATACCGGCCCGACAAGTCCGACGGTGCGCCAGCGATCGCCGTTCGGGTGTGGGTCCGGCTGCGATGCATGGAGCGGATCTTCAAACACAAGCACCGCAGTTTCGAAGGAGAGGCCGTGCTTGAGGCGATTTTGCCGCCGCCTTGTTCCGGTCCCACGTCCAGCGCACCTTCGTCGCCTTTGATGTAGCTACAAATGTGAAGCTACACGCGCGCGGTGTCAAGGCTCCGTTGCGAAGGGGTTGCGCCTCGGGCGCTTTTGCTCAAGCATCTTCTACGCTGATCTGCATAGGCATAGGAAAAAATCGAAGGCCAGCGCCACTGGCGGCTGAAGCATGTCTCCGCTTTGACCGGGGCCGCGCGGGTTTGACAAGATCCATAGAAATACCAGCTATAGGACGGGTGAGCGCGCGCGCCGCCAGGATCCCGAGGGCCAGCCGATGCCAGAGAAACGCCAGCTGAGACTTGGCGCTTTCATGCGGCCGACGACGATCCACACCGGGGCGTGGCGCTATCCGGGCGCCTTTCCGGACGCCAACTTCAATTTCGGGCATTTGCAGCGCTTTGCCCAGACGCTGGAGCGCGGGCGGTTCGACGCCTTCTTCATGGCCGACCATCTCGCCGTGCTCAACATGCCGGTCGAGGCGCTGAAGCGCAGCCACACGGTGACTTCCTTCGAGCCGTTGACGCTCCTGTCGGCACTATCGGTCGTGACGGAACGGCTCGGCCTGATCGCCACCGGCTCGACGACCTTCGATGTGCCGTTTCATGTGGCGCGTCGCTTTGCCTCCCTCGACCACATCAGCGGCGGGCGCGCCGGCTGGAACGTCGTGACGACCTCAAATCCCGATGCCGCGCTGAACTTCGGCCTCGACGATCATATGGAGCATGACGAGCGCTATCAGCGGGCCCGGGAATTCGTTGATGTCGTGACCGGCCTTTGGGATAGTTTCGCCGACGATGCCTTCGTCCGCGACGTCGAGAGCGGCATCTACTTCGATCCCGCCAGGATGCACGTCCTCGGCCACAAGGGTCGCTATTTCTCGGTGCGCGGACCTCTCCACATCGCCCGCCCGGTCCAGGGTTGGCCCGTCATCGTGCAAGCCGGCGCCTCGGAGGCGGGACGACAGCTCGCCGCTGAGACGGCGGAGGTCATCTTCGGCGCCGCGCCCACGCTGGCGGATGGGCGGTCCTTCTATGCCGATGTCAAAGACCGCATGGCGAAGATCGGCCGAAATCCAGACCATTTGAGGATCCTGCCCGCCGCCTTTGTCGTCGTCGGCGACAGCGTGGATGAGGCGCGTGAAAAGCGGGCGCGCCTCGACGGCCTCGTCCACTATGAGAGCGCCATCGCCTCGCTTTCCATCGCTCTCGGTCATGACGCTGCGGGCTTCGATCCGGACGGACTGCTGCCGGACGTTCCCGAAACCAACGCCAGCAGGAGCGCGCGCAACCGGGTCGTTGCCCTGGCTGCGCGCGAACGGCTCACCGTGCGGCAACTGGCTCAACGGCTCGGAGGATATTCCGGCCTCGCCTTCGTCGGCACTGCGGCCACGATCGCTGACGAAATGGCCGAATGGCTCGAGACCGGCGGATCGGACGGCTTCAATGTGATGTTCCCCTATCTGCCGGAAGGGCTTGACGACTTCGTCGACCGGGTCGTGCCGGAGCTGCAGCGGCGCGGCCTCTTCAGGCGCGAATACCAGGGCAAGACACTGCGCGAGAATCTCGGCCTGCCGAGGCCCGAGAACCGCTTTTTCGGCGAGATGGCCGTTTCGAGCGAAGCGGCGAATCCGGTTCCATAGGCGGGAATCTGTGGGCCGGCCGGTCGATCCCCTTAAGACCTCGATCTTGGCCGCGCTCGGGCAGATGGCTGACAGTCATGCCGGCGGAGCGCAAGAGCACCCTCATGCGACGGTCTGCACCAGAAGCCAAATGCCGGCTGCGACGATCACGAGGCCGGCGACGCTCGAGACCAGCCTTCCGGGGATGAGCTTCTCAAGCAGGACAAAGCCCGCGATCCCGGCGATCCACAGCACGTTCATGACGCCGCCGACGAACAACAGCGCCATCAGCGCCCAGCAGCAGCCGACGCAATAGAGCCCGTGCCGCAGACCGAGCCCCAGCGCGCCCCCTACATCCCGGCGGAACCCGCCCTGGCGCTGGATGAACATCGCCGGCGACTGGCACTGGACGAGGCAGACCTTCTTCAGCGGCGTCCACTGATAGAGGCCGGCGGCAATCAACGCGACGGCGCCGAGAATACCGCTCGTGCTCGCCATCGTCGGATCGAGGAGGGCCAATCGCTCGAGCCCCCATTGCGCTGCGGTAGCAGCCAGCGAAAACCCGGTCCAGGCGAGGAGATAGCCTGCCGCGAACCAGCCGGTCGCGGCAAACGGCTTGCCCTGTGCGGCCGCTTGACGCCCGACCCGGGCATAAATCAGCACCATCGGTGTCACCGAGGGCGTCATCATGCCGACCATCATCACCGCCCACATGAGGAAGACGTAGACGAATTCGATGCGGCTCCACGGCTCGGAGGCGGGCGCCATCAGACCCATGCCGGCCGGCACCATCCGGTAGCCGGTCATGTCCATCCCGCCCATGCTCATGTCGGCGGCAAGCCAGACGATATATGCCCAGGCGAGTCCGGCCAAAGCGAGAAGCGCAGCCGCAACCACGAGGCGGTCGCGCCGCAGCACCGCCTCCACTACGTCAGCCGTCATCGCCGTCAACGGATGACGCCGGTTCCGGTGATGTGAAGTTCGGCGAAATGGGCGTGCGAGTCGGCAAGATCGAGCTGCAGTGCGCCCGACGTCTTGGCCCAGCCGCGGCCGGCCTCGGCCTGCGTGAACTCGAACCCCTCGGGCATGTCGATGCGTGCCCGGTGCTCGTTTCCGGTGACTGGGTTGCGGATCGGCTCGCCACGCGCCTCGACCGCCCCAGGGACGACGAATCGAGCCTTGCGGGCATTCACATCAATGTCGAGCTCGATGTCGGCGAAGACAGGCTCATGAACTTTTTCGAGCGTCGAACCATACACCTGGAAGAAGGTCGCTCCCGGTTCCGTGTCCTGGCCACTCATGATGCGGAATATGGCCTCGCGTTGCGCGGGTGTCGCCCGGCTGTCGACGATCGGGACCGCCTCGCCGTGACCTTGATGAATTGCGCCGGGCCATTTGAAAATGCCGCCGAACTTCAGCCCGTCGAGCTTCGTGGTGCCGTGGTAACCCTCATCGACGGCGATGCCCACGACCGCCTGGCAGTTTCCATGGGTCGGCAAGGCATTGAACTGACAGGGGCAGCCGTAGGAACAATTGCAGTGCGAGAAATTTCGGCCCTTCAGCATCCATTGGACATCAGCCATTGTTCCCTCCCCGAGCCGCGCCGACTTTCAGCCGAGCCGACTGCGCGAGCAAGGGTAGCACATGTCGGAGGCATCGCACCACAGCTCGACAGCCCATGGCGATCCGGCGCCAGATCCCGGCTCTCACCTTCGCTTCGGCCAGGATGACACCCAATTTCTACCACCTGAACCAGAACATCAAGCCGACGATATACCTGCCGCTATGTGATCGGCACCCCAAGCGAGGGATAGTTCCAAGACAGGGCTCTTGTACGGCTGCCTTCATTCTCCAGCGACCAGCCCAAATCGAGTCACCGACCGAGGCCGAGACCCCAGCGACTGCGAATACCTTCAACTTTTCCAATGCAGGGCCTCGGAAGCTATTATTTTGCAAATGGCCACCAGGGCCTATCTTCCTGCCGAATAGAGAACCGTCACGCGGTGAGTGATGGGAGAGGGCAGGATGTCTGCATCGGCATGCGCCGCGCACGAGTGGGGATATGCGGCAGCGGGACTGACGCCGGCCGGCAATGATGCGCTCGCCTCCGCGAAGCGCGAGGCCTTCCTCTCGGCAATGAGCGGCGCCGTGACAGGCGTTTCGGTTGTCACCACGAATGGGCCGGTTGGCCGCTTCGGGCTCACGGTGAGCGCGGTCGCCTCGGTCTCGGCCGATCCGCCCATGGTGCTTGCCTGCATCAACCGCCGCAGCCCCGCGGCGGCGGGCATCCAGGCCAATGGGGTGTTCTCGATCAATCTGCTGGCGGCCCATCAGTCGAGCGTGTCGGACGTCTTTGCCGGCCGAGTGTCGAGCGGCGCGCCCTACGATTTCGGTTGCGCCGAGTGGCACGAAGGGCCGACCGGCTGCCCTCTCCTGCGTGAGGCCGCGGCATCCTTCGATTGCGTTATCGACAATGCCCATGAGGCGGGGACGCACGTCGTCCTCATCGGTCGCGTCGTGCACGCGCTCGCCGCCGAGCGTGGCCCGCTTGCCCATCACCGGCGCAACTACTGCACCGCATCGCGCATGGCCAGGGACACCGGGAACGGATGATCAGGACAGGCAATCAATATCGCGATTCGCTTCGCGATGGGCGCCGCATTTGGATCAATGGCGAGCGGGTGGCCGACGTCACAATCCATCCCATGTTCAAGCCCCTCGTGGATATCCGCGCGCGCATCTACGACATGGCCCACGAGCCGGCCCATCGGGAGCTTATGACTTACGAGGAGGGCGGCGAGCGCTTTGCGATCGGCCTGAAACTCCCCTACGTGCAGGAAGACTGGCACGCCAAGCGCCGCGCGACCGACATCGTGCTCGAAGATATCAAGGGCATCGTCACGCGCGTCGGCGATGAGACCGTCGGCGAGATGTGGTCGCTGTTCGACGGCCAGAACGTGTTGAACGAGGTCGATCCCCGGTTCTCGGAGAACATCAGGCGGCATATCGATCTCGTCATCACGCACGATCCGTTCCACGTCTCGGCCAATACCGACCCGAAGGGCGACCGCTCCAAGCGCCCGCAGGATCAGGATCCGGACATGCTGTTGCATGTCGTCAAGGAGACGGACGCCGGCATCATCGTGCGCGGCGCGAAATACGAGACGGCCGCGGCTTATGCAAACCAGGCCTTCACCAAGCCGACAATTGCCAATTGGGGCGACGAGAAGCTCTCAGAATATGCCGTCGGCTTCGTCTGCGACCTCGGCTCACCCAACCTGCGCTTCATCGCCCGCACGGGATTTGCCGGCCGGGCGCCCGTCGAGGACTATCCGCTGGCGAACCGCTTCGATGAGGTCGATACGCTCGTTATTTTCGACGACGTGCTGATCCCCTGGGAGAATGTCCTGTTCTACCAGCACACTCGCGCCGCAAGCTATATCCGCGCGACGTTGCATCGCTACTCGGCCTTCGCCTTCGTCCAGCGCAATCTCAAGCTTGCCGACATGATGATCGGCGCGGCGCTGTGGAACGTGCGCCAGACGGGGCTCGAGAAGCAGCAGGCCGTGCAGGAAAAACTCGCGCTCCTTGCGTGCTACCGCGAGGGCATCAATGCCCATCTCACCGCGTCGATCGCCACGGTTCAGAAGAGCCCCTCCGGCCTCATGATGCCCAACCAATCCATGCTGATGGCGGGGCGTGTCTTTGCCTGCTCGCAGCTCCATCAGATGATGCACATCGCCCGCGAGCTGTGCGGCGGTCAGATCTGCGTGACGCCGGACGCCGCCTCGTTCCGCGATCCCGAAGCCGGCAAATGGCTCAGCAAATACTACACGCTCAACGACGACTGGCAGGCCGAGGATCGCCGGAGATTGCTTGCCTTCGCGCGCGACCTGTTGAATTCCGACTATGCCGGCCATCGCCTGACATTCCAGCTGTTCGCGCAATCCCCGCCCTTTGCCCATCTCGCGGCGGTCTATCGCAACTTCGATTGGGACGATGCCCTGCGATTCACGAAGGAAGCGGCGGGTCTCTCGGAGAGGGTCTATGGCCGGCCGGCCGTTGCCGCCGAATGAACCCGAGAGCCGGAGCTCCTTCCGCCATGGTTCACAAGCGGCTGCGGCCCTTCAACACCAAGGAGACCTATCCCGAGCAGAGGCTCGACAACGATCTCTCGCAGGGCGTGGTGGCGCGCGGGACGATGGTGTTCCTGCGCGGCCAGGTGGCGCAGGATCTCGAGACCCGCGACAGCCTTCACGTCGGCGATCCTCGCAAGCAGACGGCGGCGGCCATGGCCAACATCAAAATACTGCTCGAAGAGGCCGGCAGCGAGATGGCCCACATCTGCCGTATCGTCGTCTACCTGACCGACATTCGCTATCGCGAAGCGGTCTACCAGGAGATGGGCAAGTGGCTGAAGGGAGTGTTCCCATGCTCCACCGGCTTGGTGGTGCCGGCCTTGGCGCGGCCCGAATGGCTGGTGGAAATCGAGGTCACTGCCGTCATCCCCGATCAGGCGTGAGACAGAGGCGGGAATGACGTTTTCGATCGCCGCGCGGTGCGCACAAACGGGCATGTTCGCCATCGCGGTGTCGTCCTCGAGCCCGTGCGTTGCGGCGCGCTGCGCTCACGCGAGGGCCGGGGTCGGGGTGGTGGCGACGCAGAACATCACCGATCCGAGGCTCGGTCCGCGTGGGCTCGACCTGCTGGCCCAGGGTTTGTCGGCAGACGAGGCCATGACGCGCCTTGCCGCGGACGCACCGCATTTCGCCTATCGCCAGGTGGTGGTCCTCGATCGGCAGGGCCGCTCGGCGGCCCATTCCGGCAGCAAGACGCTCGGTACGCATCGGGTCGTCCGGGCGCCGGATGTGGCGGCAGCCGGCAACCTCCTCTCCGCCCCGGAGGTTGTCGACCGAATGGTCGAGACATTCCTTGCCCGATCGCAGGCGCACCTCGGCGACCGCATTCTAGCCGCCATGGCCGCCGCCGTCAGCGCCGGCGGGGAGGAGGGCCCGGTCCATTCGGCGGGCATGGTGCTCGTCGACAAGGTCGAGTGGCCGGTGGCGGATCTGCGCATCGACTGGAGCGACGCTGATCCGATCGCCGCGCTTGCCGCGCTCTGGCAGCTGTGGCGCCCCCAGATGAACGCCTACGTCGCGAGGGCGCTCGATCCCGCTGCGGCGCCGGCCTATGGCGTGCCCGGCGACAGGTGAAGGTCTCCTTGTGCGCTTGAGACTGCCCGTGACTTGACCCCGCGCGTCCGCAGATGATCAATCGTGATCCGCGCAGGAGGGGAGGGCGCCAGACACTTCCCTGTCCTGCACGAAGCGACGGTCTTACGCCCATTTCTCACTCTGCGATGCGCTTCACGCTCAGGCAGCTCGCCTATTTCGTCGCCGCCGGAGAGGTGGGAAGCGTGACGTTGGCCTCCGAACGCGTGAACGTGTCGCAACCTTCGATCTCGGCGGCGATTGCCCAGCTCGAAACCGAATTCGGCCTGCAGCTCTTCATTCGCCACCATGCCCAGGGACTATCGCTGACCGCGGCCGGCGAGCGGTTCCTGCAGGCGGCCAAGGCGCTGCTGCTCCAGGCCGAGGAATTGCACAACGTCGCCGACGAAGTCGCGAGCGCGGTCGGCGGTCCGCTCCAGTTCGGCTCGTTCCGCACCCTGTCGCCGCTGCTGGTACCGGATCTCTGCCGCGGCTTTCTCGATCGCTACCCGCGCGTGAAGCTGTCGGCGACCGAAGGGGACGAGCAGTCGCTTCTGCTGAGCTTGCGGCGCGCCGAGATCAGCCTCGCTCTGACTTATCAGCTCAACGTGACGCCCGACATCGAATTCGAACCCCTGGCGCAGCTTCCGACCTACATCCTTTTGCCGTCCAGTCACCCGCTTGCGAGCCGGCGGGCGATCGCGCTCGCGGAACTGGCGGAGGAGCCGTTCATTCTTCTCGACCTGCCGCTCAGCCGCGAATACTTCATCTCGCTCTTCATGCTGCACGGGCTCTCGCCAAAGATTGCGGCGCGCTCGGACTATCCGGAGACCGTCCGTTCGTACGTCGCCAGCGGTTTCGGCTTTTCGCTTCTTACGGCAAGGCCGGTCAACAAGGCGGCGCTGAACGGACGCCTGCTCTCCTACGTCCGGCTTAAAGGCAATCACGAGCCGATGGTGCTCGGCATCGCCACGCTGCGCGGCGTTCGCAAGACCCGCACGGCCCAAGCTTTTGTCGATTATTGCCGCTCCGTCATCTCGACCGATGCACTGCCCGGCACGGCAGCCTGGGACGAATAGCCGACCGCCGCCGCCCGTTCTTACGCGCACAATTGCTCGACCAGGCGCTCCAGCATGGCGTCGCAGCGGGCCAGCTGGTCGCGCGTGACATACTCGTCCGGCCGGTGGGCGACCCGGATGTCGCCGGGCCCGCAGACGATCGTCTCGATGCCGAGCCGCTCGCGAAACAGCCCGCCCTCGGTGCCGAACGCGATCTTGCGCAGAGGCCGATCTCCGACCAGCCGTCGCGCCAGGCTGACAACTTCAGCTTGCGGCGCGGTCTCCAGCCCGGGATACGAATTGATGACGTCGATCCTCACGCCCGTTCCCGCAAAGCGCCGTTCGGCGCGCCGCGTCAGCTTGGCCGCTTTGTCGAACAGCCGGCCGAGAAGCGCATCGGGGGGATCAGACGGCAGGTTGCGAATCTCGAAATCGAGCGTGCACTCGCGCGGAACGATGTTAAGCGCGGTACCGCCCGCGATCGTGCCGACATGGACGGTGGTGAAAGGCACCGAGTAGTCGGCATCCTGCGGGCCCCTTTCGAGTTCTTCCTGCAAGCCGCGCATCGCATCGATCATATCGACGGCAAGATGGATCGCATTCAATCCGTCGGGCGCATGGCTCGAATGGCATTCCCGGCCGAGACAGGTGACGCGCCCGGAGACCTTGCCCTTGTGGGCGATGACGGTCTCCAGCATGGTCGGCTCGCCGACGATACAGAACGCCGGCAGGTTTTCGGATGCGACCAGGGTCTCGATCAGGGGGCGCACGCCGAGGCAGCCGATTTCCTCGTCATAGCTGAACGCCAGATGCAGCGGCCGGGCGAGCTTGTGCGTCACAGTGCTCTCCGCTGCAGCAAGCGCACATGCCAGGAACCCCTTCATGTCGCAAGCGCCGCGGCCGATGAGGCGGTCATCTCGCGCTGCAAGCTTGAACGGCTCGGAGGTCCAGGCCTGGCCTTCGACCGGCACGACGTCGGTATGACAGGAGAGCAGGACACCGCCGCCCGCGCAAGGCCCGATGACCGCATAGAGATTGGCCTTTGTGCCTTCCGCGTTCGGGACAAGCGAGATGCGCGCGCCGAGCGGTACAAGCAGCTCGCGGACATAGGAAACCAGATCGAGGTTCGACTGGCGGCTCACGGTTGGAAAGCCGACGAGTGCGTCAAGTATTTCGACAGATCGCGCCTGCATCACAGACCAGGAGACTATGCGCCGAGCATCCGGTCGGGACTGGCATGGAGGCCCGTTCGGTTGCCGCGGAGGTACTCTTGTGGGTGCCCGACATCAAGCGATCCCGAGCGCAAATATTTCGGCAGGCCTCCAGTTTCCAGATAGGCTTTTCCTTCGCATTGCTTCGGAAAATTTGACTTTTCAGATGCAGACGCCCGCGCCACGCTTGCAAGTCGCGCGCGCGAGGGCAGAGGCAACGCTCCACGCTCGGGAGCGAAACTTGGCTCGACCACGCGTTTGTGCAAGGTTCACGGCATGCTGGCCCCTGCGTCCGAGCCCTTCGTCGTTTTCTCGAACATCGACAAGACCTTCGACGGGCGCACGTACGTGGCCTCCAACCTGAGCTTCGAAGTCGAGAAGGGCGAGTTTCTGTCGCTGCTCGGCCCCTCAGGCTCCGGCAAAACGACGACCCTGATGCTGCTCGCCGGCTTCGAGGCGCCGAGCAGCGGCACGATCCTGCTCGGCAAGCGGCGCCTGAACGACGTGCCGCCGCACCGTCGCGACATCGGCATGGTGTTCCAGAACTATGCGCTGTTCCCGCACATGACGGTGGCCGAAAACATCGCCTTTCCACTCTCGGTTCGAGGCATGGCGCGGGCAGAGCAGAAGCAGCTCGTCGAGCGCTCGCTCGACATGATCGAGCTGCCCCAAGTCGGAGACCGCCGGCCGAGCCAGCTCTCGGGCGGCCAGCAGCAGCGGGTCGCTTTGGCCCGCGCGCTCGTCTTCGAGCCCCGTCTTGTGCTGATGGACGAGCCTCTCGGCGCACTCGACAAGAACCTGCGCGAGACCATGCAATACGAAATCAAGCGGCTGCATCACCGTCTCGGTGTCACCGTGATCTACGTGACGCATGACCAATCCGAAGCCTTGACCATGTCGGACCGGGTGGCAGTCTTCCATTCGGGCAGGATCGAGCAGATCGCCTCGCCGAAGCAACTCTATGAGGATCCGGCCAACGCCTTCGTCGCAAACTTCGTCGGCGAGAACAATGGCCTGACAGGGGAGGTGACCGCCATCGAAGGGGATTATGCGGTGCTGTCCGTTGCGCCTGGCATCGCCGTGCGCGGCCGCGCCGGCGCCGGCGTGGCACCCGGTCATGCAGCGGTTTTGGCTTTGCGGCCGGAGAATATCTCGTTCGACAAGAAGGCGCTGGCGGCCGCGAACCACCTCTCCGGCTCCATCGACGAGATCATCTATTGCGGCGACCGCTGGAGGCTGCATCTCACGGTCGCCGGACACAATGGCTTCATCGTGAAAATCCCGAACCGGACGGCAACCGCGCCGCCCGAGGCGGGCGAACCGGTGGAGATCTCCTGGACCTTCGACGACTGCAAAATCGTCGCCGACGGAAGAGGCTGAGCCGTTCGCAAGGCCTTTGCCTCGCGACGGTCAGACACGGAGGGCACTCGAATGCAGAACAGATGGATATGCGCAGGCGGAATTCTTCTCGTGGCGGCGGGTCTCGGCATATCGGCGCGGGCTTCGGCTGCCGACACCATGACGATCGTGACCTTCGGGGGCGCATTCGAAAACGCCGTGACGAAGGCGTACTTCGATCCCTTCACCGCCAAGACCGGCATCAGTGTCGTCAAGGAGCAATATGACGGGGGTCTCGCCAAGCTTCGCGGCATGGTGGAGGCAAAAAACACGACGTGGGACGTCATCGATCTTGAATCGAACGATGCCATTGCCGGGTGCGACGAGGGGCTTCTGCAGAAGCTCGATCCGAAGTTGTTCGGCGACGTCTCCGACTTCATTCCTGGCGCCGTGCTGCCGTGCGCCGTCGCTTCCATGGTCTGGTCGACCGTCTATGCCTACGACACGACGCGCATGACGACGCCGCCGAAGACCCTCGCGGATTTCTTCGACGTGCAGAAGTTCCCCGGCAAGCGCGGCCTGCGCAAGACCCCGAAGGGGACGCTCGAATGGGCGCTGATCGCCGACGGAGTCCCGACCGCCGAGGTCTACAAGGTTCTGGGCACGCCCGAAGGACTGGATCGGGCCTTCAAGAAGCTTTCGACCATCAAGAACCAGATCGTCTGGTGGGAAGCGGGCTCGCAGCCGCCGCAGCTTCTGGCCGACGGCGCCGTCGCCATGACCATGGCCTACAATGGCCGGATCCGGGTCGCCCAGCTCGAAGACAAGCGACCCTTCGCCATCGTCTGGGACGGCCAGCTCTACGATTACGAATGGTGGGGCATCCCGACCGGCGCCAAGAAGGTAGACGCCGCCAAGCAGCTCATCACCTATGCCTCACAGCCGGACGTGATCTGGAAACTGTCGAACTACATCCCGTATGCCCCGCCACGCAAGTCCGCCGTGGCGAAGGTCGACCCGGCCGTGTTGCCCCACTTGCCGACCGCGCCGGAAAACTTCAAGAACGGTCTGCAGATCAGTTCGGAATTCTGGGCCGACAATCTTGACAGCATCAACAGCCGCTTCCTGACGTGGCTCGGCCAGTGAGGGCGCTTTCTCCGGGTGGCTGGTGCACCCAGCCGTCCGGAACTGGTGTGAAGGGCGATGTCGGTCCGCCGCGACAGTCATGCCGATCGTCATGATCCGGGGATCGGCACGTGAGCACAGGCTATATGGAGCGGATATCGCTTGGCCGCGCCAAGAATCGGGTGGACGATCTGCAGGCCGGCTATCGCGCCACGCGCCGGCGCGAGGCGTGGCGCGCCTTCCTTCTCGTGGTCCCGCTGCTGGTCTTTCTTGCCGCCACCTTCATTTATCCCATTGGCAAACTCCTGCTTCTGAGCGTCCGGAGCGATGAGGTCGCGGACGCCATCCCGAGGACTGCCGCGGCGCTGGCGGACTGGGTCGGGCCGCCGACGTTGCCTTCGCCGCAGACGTTCGACCTCCTGGCCGCAGATCTGCGCCGTGCCTCCGACCAGGGCGCGGTGGCCGTCGCCGGACGCCGGCTGAACAATTACGAAGCAGGTTTTCGCACCCTGCTGCTGAAGACCGCCCGCCAACTGCCGGCCACTTCCGACCGCCCTTACAGCGAAGTGCTCCCTGAAATCGACAAGCGATGGGGCGAGCCCGAGACATGGCGCCTGCTCAAGCGCGCCGCCAGCCGTGACACGCCCGACTTCCTCTTGCGGGCGATCGACCGTGAGATGACCTCCGACGGCTCGGTGGTGCCGGTCCAGAGATCGCAGTCCGTCTATCTCGATGCTTTCGCGCGCACCTTTTCCATCAGCGCCTGCGTCACGCTGATCTCACTGGTGTTGGGCTATCCGGTTGCCTACCTCCTCGCCACATTGCCGGCGCGGCAAAGCAATCTGCTGATGATCTTCGTGATCGTTCCGTTCTGGACCTCCCTCCTCGTGCGCACGACGGCCTGGTACGTGCTCCTGCAGCCAAACGGCGTCGTGAATTCGCTTCTGATCAAGCTCGGGCTCACGGGCGCTCCCGTCGCGCTGATGTTCAACCGGACCGGAGTGCTGATCGGCATGACGCACGTCCTGCTGCCATTCATGATCCTTTCGAACTACGCGGTGATGCGCGGCGTCTCGCCGCTCTACCAGCGCGCCGCGGTCTCGCTCGGCGCCCACCCGGTGGTTGCCTTCGTGCGAGTCTATGTGCCGCAGACTCTTCCCGGCATAGGGGCGGGAACCTTCCTCGTCTTCGTGCTCGCGCTCGGTTACTACATCACGCCGGCGCTGCTCGGCGGGGCGAGCGATGAGATGATCAGCCAGCTGATCGCATTGCAGATGGATCAGCAGCTCAATTGGGGTCTCGCCGGCGCCCTGTCGGTCTATCTCGTGCTCTTCACGCTCGCAGCCTACTTCGCCTTCAACCGGTTCGTCGGGATCGACCGGCTGCGGTTGGGTTAGCCAGCTAACATGCCGCCAGGGTCAGGAAACATCTGAAATGCATGCCGAGGCAACCACGGTCCTGTCAGAACGCATTGCCCGACGTGGCGTGCGACTGATCTCGGCCGTCGTTCTTGGCTTCCTGATTGCGCCGATGCTGATTGCCATCCCGCTGTCATTCAATGCCAGCACCTATTTCTCCTATCCCATGACAGGCTTCAGCCTGGAATGGTACGGGACGATCCTCTCCTCGCCCGATTGGCGCCGCGCGATACTCAACAGCTTCATCATCGGGGCAGGCGCCACGGCGATTGCGACCGCGCTCGGAACGCTGGCAGCAATCGGCATCAGCCGCCCTGCATTCCCGTTCCGCAGCCTGATCGTGCCGCTTCTGATTTCCCCGATGATCATCCCGATCGTGATTGTGGCGGTCAGCCTCTATCTCGTCTTTGCTCCATTGGGGCTGATCAACACGCATCTTGGTGTCATACTCGCGCATGCTGCGCTGGGAACGCCGTTCGTCGTGATCACGGTGGCCGCCAAACTGATGGCGTTCGACCGCAATCTTTCCCGGGCAGCAGCGGGACTTGGGGCGTCGCCCTGGACATCGTTCCGTCGCGTCATGCTGCCTCAGATCCTGCCAGCGGTGGCGACGGGAAGCGTGTTCGCGTTCGCTACATCTTTCGATGAGGTGGTCGTGATCCTGTTCATTGGCGGCACGGAGCAGCGCACCATTCCGCGGCAGATGTGGGCGGGTATTCGCGACCAGATCAATCCGACGATACTGGCGATGGCCGGCCTGTTGACGGTTTTTGCCGTCATTCTCTTCCTGTTCATGGACGTGTTGCGCCGCCGAAACAGCGCTGACGCTTGAGCCAGGCAATACAAACCTCAGCCGCCGGCCGGCAACATCCGATCGAGGTCGGGACTGTGTGGATTCATCGCGGCGGCCAGCATGCGGCGGCCGAGCATGTAACTCGCGGGGTCGTTGATCGCATCGACGGCCAGCAATTGCCCGCCTTTGAAGTACCAGATCGACGTGGCATTGGCGCGGCGGCCGGGGCGCACGACGATCTCGTCGTGGCCCTCGGCGAGGCCGGCAATCTGCAGCTTTGTGTCGTATTGATCGGACCAGAACCAGGGGATCGGCTTGTAGGGCCTTGGCTGTCCCAGGATCGTTGTCGCGGCGGTCTCTCCTTGATCGTTCGCGTTCTGCACCGATTCGAGGCGCACGCGCCGGCCCGCCAGAGAGAAGCTTGTGCAGTCGCCCGCCGCGAGCACTTGCCGATTGCTCGTCCGGCAGAGCTCATCGACGGCGATACCGTCTTCGGTCGCAAGTCCGGCGCCGGAAGCAAGCTCGTCATTGGGTTGCGCGCCGATCCCAACAACGACGATATCGACCGCGATCTCGCAGCCGTCCGACAACAGGGCCGATGTGACGCGCCCGTCGCAGCGCAGGGCGACGAGCCCGGTCGCCTCCCTTAGGTCGACCCCCCGTGCGACGTGGATGGCCCGAATGCGATCGGCGGTGAACGCAGAGGCGACTCTGCCGAGAATGCGAGCGCCGGTTTCGACGAGAATGACCTCAACCCCTCTCGCCTTCGCCGCGGCAGCGACTTCGAGCCCGACATAGCCGCCGCCCACCACCAGTAATCGCCGGCCCGGCTCCAGGTCTGCTTTCAGCCGGGCCGCATCGTCACGCGTGCGCAAAACGTGCACACCGGCTGATGCCCCCTCGTCATGGCGATCGAGCGTGCGGGCGCGGGCGCCGGTGCACAATACGAGATGGTCGTAGGAAAGACGCTCGCCGTTGCCGAGCATGACCCGGCTCTCTCCGAGCTCCACAGCTTCGACGCGCCGGCCAAGGCGCAGGTCAACGCCATCGAACCAGCCCGCCGGGCGCAGCAGGATATTCTCCAAAGACGCGTCGCCGATGAGGCATTCCTTCGAGAGTGGCGGGCGCCGATAGGGCAGGTGCTCCTCTTCGCCGATCAGCACGATCGGGCATTTGGGATTGCCGGCACGCAGCGCGGCGATGCACGAGACGGCGGCCTGGCCGGCCCCGACAATGACAACGCGGCCGGACATCAGCCGCCTGCCGGCGCGGTGGTCGATGGCGCGGCATCCACGCATGCCTCGATCGACCCAAGAAACAGGAGGCGCGTGTCGCGGGCGATGCTTCCGGGCGTTCCGGTCATCACGGCAATATCGGCTCGTCGGCTCGCCACGATGGGCTTCACTCGGCGGCGAGGCCGAAGGAGCGTTCGAAGCCGGCCGTGCGCTCGGCGATGTAGTGCATGAAGTCGTAGATCGGGCGCTCCAGATAGGAGAGATGCCCAGGCCGCGCGCAATCTGCTTGCAGCCCGCGATAGACCTTCTCAGTGCAATCGCGATCTTCCAGGTTCACCTCGTCGAGCAACTGCTTCAGGGTGGCGACATATTCATTCGCTCTTGGATCGGCCATGAATTCAGGCGAGAGGCCGCCGCCAAACACCATCGTCACCTGCCCTGCTCCCTTGGGGTGCAGCGACAAGTACCAGAAGTAGCCTGGCGTCAGCGTGATGAGATGGCTCGGATAGATGGCGAGAAGAGCCGACGTCTTACGCCAGCGTCCTTCGAGGCTGATATTGGCTGGATGGGCGTTGCCGATCGGCAGCGACGCCTCCTTGGTGAACCAATGAAAGTTGAAGGCCGACAGACCGGGAGGGCATTCCACCTCCTCAAGCTTGGAATGGCCGCCGACGGTCCTGGCATGACAGACCGGCAGGTGATAGCTCTCCATGAAATTCTCGGCGAGTACTTTCCAGTTGGTGTCCCAGACATGGGTCTCGCGGAAGCACTCGACGTAGTTCTCCATGCCGTAGCGTGAGATCATGGTCCGCAGCGGGCGCAGGGTCTCCGCTACGCTCGGTCTCTTCTTGTCGAGCGTGACGTAGATCCAGCCGAGCCACTCTTCGCAACGGATGCTTGGCAGACGGTAGTCTTCCTTGCAGAAGCCCGTCGTGTCGGACATGAACGGCGCCCCCTTGAGGCGGCCGTCGAGCCCATAGGTCCATGCATGATAGGGGCAGGTGATGGCGCGCCTGTTGCCAGACCCTTCGAGCAAGGTCGACATCCGGTGCAGGCAGACGTTCGAGAACGCCCGCAGCGCGCCTTCGTGATCGCGCAATACCATCACGGGCTGGTCGGCGACGTCGTAGGTCAGATAGTCGCCGCCATTCTTCAGCGAGCTCGCGCGCCCGACGCACATCCACTCTTGCGAGAAGATCGTCTCGATCTCCCGGGCAAGAAAATCCGGGCTCGTGTAGACGCCTGGCGGCATGGCGCGTGCGTCCGTGAAGGGACGATGGGCTGCTTCGAGAAGATCGGTGGCGGGCTGGAGATGGCGCATGTGACCTCGCCTTCGCATCCGGTGCGCAGATTGGCGCAGCCTGTCATAGCCTGCCGAGACTGGGCTGTCTTTAAGATAGGGAAAAGCTTAAATATCCTGCTTTCGAAGAAGAGCAATTATGGTTCGCTACACGCTGCGCCAATGCACCTATTTTCGCGCCGTCGCCGAGCAGGGCGGCATTGCGCAAGCAGCGCGCGTGCTCCACATCTCGCAGCCCTCGATTGCCCAGGCGCTGGCGAAGCTGGAGGATGTGACCGGCCTCATCCTGTTCGAGCGACACCACGCGCGGGGCCTCACCTTGACGTTGCAGGGCCGCATCTTTCTGCAGCATGTCACGAGGCTTGAGGAGCAGGCAGCGCAAGTCGAGCGCGAAGCCTCCGCGCTCGCTGCGGAGGCTGCCGGCGAGATTCGTTTCGGCGTCTTCTGGACTCTGGCCCCGTTCTATGCCGCCGACCTCATCCGCGGCTTTGCGGCCCAAGCCCCTGGCGTGATCGTGCGCCCGAAGGAGATGGCCTTGACCGAGCTCGTCGAGGCGCTTCACGAGGGCTCGATCGACCTTGCTCTCACTTATGACCGCGGTGCTGATCTCGACGGGCTGGATTTCATCGAGCTCGCAGCATTCCCACCCATGGTGGTGATCGCGGCAGATCATCCTCTCGCCGCACGGCGATCGGTGCATCTCTCGGAGCTGGCGCATGAGCCCTATGTGATGCTGGACGGCCCGGGGAGCCGGGCCTATTTCGAGGGCCTTCTTGAGGAAAGCGGCATTGATCCGCCCATCGCTTATGTTTCGACCTCGCTTGAGGCCGTGCGCAGCGCGGTTGCGGCGGGCTTCGGCTTCACGCTGCTCGTGATGCGCCCACCGTCGAGCCGGACCTATGACGGCCGAAAGGTCAAGACCTTGCGGATCGAGGGCGGGGTGCGTGTCCTGAGCATCGTGCTTGCATCCCGCCCCGGCGCGCATCAAGGGCCCATTCTGCGTCGCTTCAGTGCCCACGCGGCGGCCTACTTCAGATCGCCCCGCATCAG
>JAFAME010000453.1 GCA_019233695.1 Methylobacteriaceae bacterium | reverse complement strand
TGGGTATTGAGTCCGGTGCCGACGGCCGTGCCACCCTGTGCCAGCGGAAAGAGCTGAGTGAGCGCCTGGCGCAGCCGCTCGCTGCCGAGCTTCACTTGCGCGGCATAGCCCGAGAATTCCTGGCCGAGCGTCATCGGCGTTGCGTCCTGCGTGTGGGTGCGGCCGATCTTGACGATGTCCTTGAACTGCGCGGCCTTGGCTTCGAGCGCCGCATGCAGCCGGTCGAGGGCCGGCAGGAGCTTTTGGGTAAGCTCAAGCGCTGCGGCCACATGCATGGCGGTCGGAAAGCTGTCGTTGGACGACTGGCCGCGGTTGACATGGTCGTTGGGGTGGATCGGCCGCTGCGCCCCGAGCGGGCTTCCGAGCATCTCGTTGGCGCGGTTGGCGATGACCTCGTTGAGGTTCATGTTGGTCTGGGTGCCGGATCCGGTCTGCCAGACGACCAGCGGAAAATGGTCATCGAAACGGCCCTCGATCACCTCCTGCGCCGCTGCCGCGATGGCGCGGCCGAGGTCGGGGGCGAGGACGCCGAGCTCGGTGTTGACAAGCGCCGAGACCTTCTTGACGAGGCCAAGCGCATGAATGACCGGCAGCGGCATGCGCTCCGAGCCGATGCGGAAATTCTCCAGCGAGCGCTGCGTCTGGGCGCCCCAATAGCGGTCTGCGGCAACGACGATCTCGCCGAAGGAATCGCGCTCCCGCCGCCCGTCCTTTGTTGGCGGTTTGCGGTGATCTGCCAGGCCCCAGTTCCTGTCCTGATTTCTGGTCATCTCACTGCGTTCCCATTTGGCATGGCAGGCCGAATTCCGTCGCCTTGTTCAAATAGAGCGCCACGGGTTCGGGAGATCAACCGCGTCCCGCTCATCCCGGTTGCAGGCAGGCACGCCCCCTCGAATGACGGGCGCCGGCCCCCTTCTCTGGAGAAGGGCGCGCGCAGAAGCGAGCTGGGCCGCGACCGGAAAGCCGCTCTAGAATGGCGCTTCCGCGGCCGATTTCAGCAGGCAGCCCGATGTCCGTACTCCTGTCGTCGCTGTTTCTGCTTGCGCTGCTTTGCGCCAGCGCGGCTGTCGGCTTCTTCGTCCGATCCCGGCTGCGGGAGGAACACATATCCAAGGATGGCATCGAGCTGCTTCAGCTCGTCATCGGTCTCCTTGTGACCTTTGCAGCCCTCGTGCTTGGTCTGCTGACCGCCTCGGTGAAGAGCGCCTACGACAATGCCAGCCACGACCGCGGTCAATATGCCGCCAGACTTGCCCAGCTCGATCGATGCATGCGCAACTACGGCGCGGGTTCGGAGCCGACGCGAGCCCAGCTTGCCAGCTACACCGCCGCCGTCATCGCCAGCACATGGCCCTCGGAGGCCCGGCCGCAGGGCGTGACGGTTCCGGACGTCTCCACGATGGCGCGGACCGGCGAAAACCCTGTGCTTGCCGGCCTCATGAACGAGATCGGCCTCGAAATTCACCAATGGAAGCCGGCCGACGCGCTGCACGAAAAGCTCGCGGCCGATTGTGCGCAGCAGTTCGGCGACGTGATGAAGGCGCGCTGGGCGGTGATCGAGGAGGCGCACGGTTCGATCTCGGCACCGTTCTACTGGATCCTCGTCTTCTGGCTGATGGTCGTGTTCGCAAGCTTCGGCCTGCGCACGCCGCGCAACGCCCTTGTCCTCATCGTCATCGGCCTTTGCGCCGTCTCTGTCTCAAGCGCAATATTCGTGATCCTGGATATGGATCAGCCGTATGGCGGCCTGTTCGGCGTTTCGAGCGAGTCGATGCGCAACGCCCTGAAGGACATGCTGCGGTAGGTGCCGGGGCCCTGTTCAAGCGAACGGAGCCTGCTCCAGGTACCGATCTTGCCGCTGCCGCCGCGCCGACGCATGATGCCGCCCTTCCGCGTCGGCCCATCACCCAAAACTCAGTGACCAAGGAGAACGCCCCATGAAGCTCGTCCGCTACGGTGCCCACGGCAGCGAAGAGCCGGGACTGATCGATGCCGACGGCAACATTCGCGCCCTCGGCGAGATCATTCCCGAGCTCGCCGACGAGGCCCTCTCGCCCGACAGCCTGCGCGAGATTGCTGGCGCCGACCACACGCTGTTGCCGATCGTCGACGGCAGCCCGCGCATCGGCGCCTGCGTCGGCTATGTCGGCAATTTCGTGGCGGTCGGCCTGAACTATGCCGACCATGCCGCCGAGACGGGCGCGGCCATTCCGACCGAGCCGATCCTCTTCAACAAGGCGCCGTCCTGCATCGTCGGCCCCTATGACGACATCGTGCTGCCGAAGGGCTCGGTGAAGACGGACTGGGAGGTCGAGCTCGCCATCGTCATGGGCAGCCGTGCATCCTATGTCGATGAGGCGGACGCGCTTGACTACGTCGCCGGGTTCTGCATCTGCCATGATGTCTCGGAGCGCACCTTTCAGATCGAACGGGGCGGTCAATGGATGAAAGGCAAGGGCTGCCCCACCTTTGGCCCGCTCGGCCCCTGGCTGGTCACGGCAGACGAGATCGCCGATCTGCAGAAGCTCGACATGTGGCTCGACGTCAACGGGGAGCGGATGCAGACCGGCTCGACCGCCACCATGATTTTCGGCGTCAAGCACCTTGTGTCCTACATCTCGCAGTTCATGGTGCTCGAGGCGGGCGACGTCATTACCACCGGCACGCCGCCCGGCGTGGGCATGGGCAAGAAGCCGCAGCGCTTCCTGAAGGCGGGCGACGTCGTGGCGCTGGGCATCGCGGGCCTGGGCGAGCAACGCTCGCGGGTGGTGGCCTATCGCGGCAGTTGACCATGGCAAAAAACGTCGAAGTGGCGACGAACGGGTTCACGCAATCGAGCGCCGAGAGCTTTTTCGAGCGCCTGCGCAAGGCGGGAGTGAAGAAGGTCGTCGATGTGCGTCTGCACAATACCTCGCAGCTGGCAGGCTTCGCCAAGGTCGATGACCTCACCTACTTCCTTGAGGCGATCGGTGGAATTGCTTACGAGCACGCGCCGCTGCTCGCGCCGACCGAGCCGATGTTCAAGGCCTACAAGAAGGACAAGGGAGATTGGGGTGTGTTTCGAGGGCGGTTCCTCGACCTGATGTCGGAGCGCCAGATCGAGAAGCACCTGCAGCCGAAAGCGCTCGAAGGCGCGTGCCTGTTGTGCTCCGAGGCGAGGCCCGAGCATTGCCATCGGCTGCTTGTCTGCGAGTACCTGAACGCGAAATGGCGCGGGGGACTGCGCGTCTCGCATCTGTGAGCCCGTCGGGTAGCGTCTTCAGGTCTCGTGTCTGTTTGCGACCCTCGTCCCCCCGCGAGGTGAGGCCGTGCCCGCAGCCCTGTCGCCGCGGGCTCTCTTGTAAGTTCCCACCGACACCGAGGAGCGAAATTAACTAAAGATTGAATTAAATTAGTGAGTTCGCACCGGTTGCTGTAAGCTGTCGGTCGCGGCGAACGAGTAAAACGTGTTTCAATGGGGCATCTCGCCAGCCGCCGTGGACCGCCACCGGGCTTTATTGTTCCCTGCCAACCTGAGCTACGAAAGCAGCCGCCTCATGGCTCAGGGTGGATTCACGAGATCAAATACGGCGGACATCGGTTAATCGCTTACGAGAGCCCGAGCGGACCGTGCCTTTGGACGCGGTCAGCCATCGAGTGCACGGGTCGATTCAACCGAATTTCACGCGGGCTCGCCGGACTACAGGCTGTCTCGCTTACGCTTGACGGGGAGGCCGTCGTGCTGCGCGATAACGGCCAAGCCGATTCTCATCGGCTTCGAAGTCGCGAGGGCGCTGCAGAAGCGGTGATGGTAGCCTTCGACATCCTGACCCTTAACGGCGAGGATCTGCGATCTAGACCGATCGAGGATAGGCGTACGCTGTTAGGAGAATTGCTGGCCGCGGCGTCGGACGACATTGTTTTGGCTGAGGCGTTCGCCAGAGAGGGCGCCGTCGTGTTGGAGCACGTGTGCGCTTTGGGACTGCAGGGGACAGTATCGAAGCGACTTGGGTCGCCGTACACATCCGGCCCAAGCGGCGACTGGATCGAAGCACGCTGCCGCGCAGCGAGGGCTCCATTTTGACGACGCGAAAGCCTGAGGTGACTCCGCGGCTCCGGGTTCAAAGTGTCGCCTCACGGCACCTCAAGAGCAAGCGTCAGCTACCGCTGAACGCCTTGCGCGTCTTCGACGTTGCTGCGCGCCATTTGAATTTCAAGGACGCGGCAGCAGAGCTCGGCGTCACGAACAGCGCGGTCAGCATACAGATCAAGAATATTGAGGAGGCCCTCGGGGCAAAGCTGTTTGGCCGACACGGTCATCAAATGACCCTGACACCTGAGGGAAAGCGCTATTTTGCGTCGATACATGCCGGACTTCGCATCATCGCTGACGCGACAAGCGAATTCTCGAAAGCCGTTGCCGATCACAGCAACTGAGAATGCAGCGTCCGGTTAGGCTTCCTGCCATCGCAGATCACGAGCGCTGCATCAGCCGAATCTCAATACGCTCCCGATCAGGTCCGCTGCCGGCCTTTCCGTTTTGGAACAATTGGCCGTGGCACGAGCTTTGCCACCGATGTTGGGTCGTGTGACGGTGTGGCTGCCGTCGCGCGACCGGCCCGCAGCGCTTGCTCTGTATCGCCACATCTCGGATGCCGGCGCTGCGGGTTCCTCCCTCATTGCCTGGCCAGCCCTGGGTCGCGGATCTTTCGTTTCATCCGTCGCTAGTGGCATCCGGGCACCCCGGAAATTTCAAAAGCCCCGATACGAACCCGGGCCAACCCGAGGCGGAAGCGGCTGTGGGTTGAGCGTGACCCGTTCCATGGGATCGAAACGCGAATTGAACTCCACCGGGTCCCCAATCTTGGGTTTACGCCACAAATAGTAGCGAGACGAGCACGGGATGCATCTTGCTGCAAATGCATCAGCCGCGAGGGAAACGCCAACGGTAGCGAGGGCGAGCATCGCCGCCGTGCGTAGCGCAAGTTTTCTGGTCACGATCATCGCAGAACTCCAGTATTGATCCGATTTCGTCGATCGGGATGCATGCCATCCGGCACTAGCGCAAAGTGCCATGGTAGAAATCAACTGACGGTGCGGGTGCGCACCTGCGGAGGTTCTCCTGAATTTTCGAAGCACAAGAATGGACCGCTGCACAAGCCGGCACCTCCCTCCGACGTATCTTCGCCCGAGGCTGGCGTCTCATGATCTAGCCCTTGACTTGACCTGAGTTCCCAATCCACGCTCCTTGCCGGGCATCGGGCCTCGCGAGCACCGTTGATGGCCGTCGATTTGTTCAGCCAGGAGTATCTCCGCAATCCGGCGGCCAAGCTCGAGGAGCTGCGGTCCCAAGGCTCAGTGGTTCGGGTGCGCTTCCCGGTGATCGGCAAGGTCTGGGCGACCACGACTCAGCAGCTCGCCGATCGTGTATTGAAGGACAATGCAACCTTCACCCAGTGCTCCAGAACGAGGAACACTGCAAGGTTTGTGCAGATACTGCCGATCATGACACGGATGCGGAGCCGATTTCGGTACATGGGAACACCTTCAAAACGGTGGTCTCGCAGCCTCGTTGGGTTGGTGTAAACATAGGAACGCGTGCTTTGTGGCTCTGTAACTTCTCTCACATGCCAGAAATACCTGAACCGTCATGGGTCCCTTTTTGCTGCCGGCGCCGGGCAACCTGCGCGCTCTTTCCGTGTTGCTCGAATGCTGAGTGATCGGGGCCGAGCGGCAGGAAGAGGGCGCGGCTCCAGTGCGTGCCAGCAAAAGCCGCGGCTACTCTAGAGCGGCTCGTCGCCCTGCAGGAAATAGTCAGCTGGGGAGCTGTCTTGGGTCACCAGCAGCCCGTTGGGCAGGTCGTTGGTCTCGACCTTGCTGCGAATGTCTTCAGCCGACAGGCCATAGCCTTCCCAGCGCGCCATCAGCCGTTGCCGGAGAACATCAATCGGCACGCGGATCATGACCGTCATGTCGAATACGGCGTACAGGTCCGACCACGGCTTGCGGTTCAGCAGCAAATAGTTGCCTTCCACGACAATGATCCGTGCCGCGCGAGGAACGAGGCCCGCCGCCGCTCGCGAAATCTCGATGTCGCGGTCAAAGACCGGGACAGCCACTTCCTCCTCATCGTCGTCCTTGAGACGCTTGAGCATGTGACGAAGGCCGGCAACGTCGAAGGTTTCGGGCGCGCCTTTGCGAGGCCGCAACCCGCGCGGAACGAGCACCCGATCGTCGAAGTGGTAGCCGTCCATGGGCAACGCTGCCGCGATCCCCGGCCGTGCGGCATTCAGATGCATGACCAGGTTTTCGGTCAGCGTGGACTTGCCCGAGCCGGGGGCGCCGGCAATCGCCACCAGACGCCGGTTCCTGCCCACCTCCGCGACCAGGGACTGGAGCTGGCCAAGGTCGATGGTAATGCCTTTCGCCATCAAGTGACGCTCCGACTCAAGTGCATCTGAAGCAGGGGCCCTCGACGCGAGTGAGCGCGACTTGCCTATCGTGTTCGATGCCCCAGGCTGCACGATGATCCCGCCTCCCGCGGCTGAAAAGCCACTATCGGCAAGCATAGTGTCCGACACATACAGCTCAGCCGTCGAGGGCGCCTGAGTTTGCTCGAATATCCCCCAGCCGCTCGCCGCCAGCGCCGTGACGAAGTCCGCACACGGCGCGGAGCGGCTGCAAGAATTGGCGTTGCTGCCGCAGCTTGCCACCGATGATCGCGCGTTTTGCGCATGCGCCCGCGCTCCGGGAAATGCAGGGGCGAGCATCGACGCGAGGGCGGCGACCGACAGGGCAAATTGCATGATAGGTCTCGCATTGCTGGTCCGCTGGCCTTGTTCCAGCTTGAACGGCATAGTCGAGATCGATTCGAGCGGGTCGATCGGGCGGGAGCGAAACGACAATCAGGGACGCAGCGCCCGCCGCAAGGCGATGCCACGAGGCAAAGCCTTTCGGGGCCCATCTTGGAGGGCGTTTGACATGGCGCAGAGCGCGTCCCACCTCAGCAAGAGGAGACGGAACGATCGCCGGACCACGGATGAAGCTCACGGTTCGCCCGCTTACCAGCGATGCCTGGCCTGATCTTGAGGATTTGTTCGGGGAACGCGGTGCGGTAGGCGGTTGCTGGTGCATGCACTGGCGCATCGGCAGGGACATCCGCAGGCAGTCAGGTGCGGAAAACAAGGCCGCTTTCGAAGCTGTGGTGAAACGAGGGCCGCCCCCCGGCCTGCTGGCGTTCGACGGGGAGCTGGCTGTCGGCTGGTGTCAGCTCACGCCGCGCAAGTCATTGCCGTGGTTGGACCGCACGTGGCGGCTGAAACCCGTCGACGATCTTCCCGTCTGGGCGCTGTCCTGCTTCTATGTGCGCAAGGGCTACCGTCGGCGCGGCATCGCCTCCGCCTTGATCGCCGCGGCGCTTCAGGAGGCCAAGCGCGCCGACGCCCCCGCTTTGGAGGCCTATCCGTTCGATGCGGACGTGTCCCCGAGCGCGTCCGGGACAGGCTACGTCTCCACGTTCGCACGCATGGGGTTCACGACAGTCGCGTGTCGCGACCCCTCTCGTCCGATCATGCGTCACAATCTGCGCAGACTGCGTGCATCGAAAGGCCGCTTCTCGCGATAGGAGGAGGAACGGTTGCTGGCCCCGCGGCGCGCTTGTGCCGCGGGCTTTTTCGCTGATCTCAATGCAGCCCGGCGTCAGCGATGCGATGCCGTCGTTGGAATTGCCGTTGATCTGGTTGATCTCGCCTTTGCGTTACGGCGACAATTTGCTCTTCGCCTCAGCCCTCACGGCCGGCTTGCGGCCTCTTTTGGCCGGGCGCAGGACGCGCCCCAGCTTCGCCTCAAGCCGGTCGACGAAAGCGGCCGCGCCGAGCGGCCGGCCGATGTTCTCGGCGGCGCGCAGGGCGGCGAACGCGCCGGCGTCGCTCTTGCCCGCCCGCGCGGCGATGAGATCGGCGAACCGGCCGGCCCTGTCGAGGAGCGGGCGCACCGCAACGAGCGCGTCGTCCCGCCCCGCCAGATGCGCGCGCACGCTGGACCAGCGCCAGTCCCGCGCCCGTTTGACGAGACGGGCGCGCACCGGGTTGAGCGATACGTAGCGCGCCGCGGCCCTCAGGTGCTCCTCATCCAGCACGACCGAGCCGAAGCGCGACTGAAATAGATGCCCGGTCTGGCGGGCGCGGGCGTTGATGAAGCCGGTGTAGCGACGGTGGGTCTCGCCGAGGGCGCGGGCGAGGCCGGTTGGGTCGGCCGGGACAAGGACGAGATGGACGTGATTGGGCATCAGGCAATAGGCCCAGCAGGCGACGCCCGCCTTGCGGCAGCGCTCGGCAAGGAGGTCGCGATAGAGGGCATAGTCGTCATCGCCGAAAAACACCGTCCCGCCGCGATTGCCGCGCTGGGTGACATGATGCGGGAGACCTGGAACGACGATGCGGGCAAGGCGGGCCATGACGTAAGCCTATCGGAAAGTCGAGAAACAGTAAACTGTCACCGCTGTTCCGAAATTCGCAAGAGCTGCGAGGGCCGCGCAGCGACCAAGGCCGGCCATCCGGCGGATCGGAAGGGAATTGCAGTGACAGGTAACGATTCGCTTTTTATTCCGGCCGGTGCTGACCCGCTGAGACGCAGCTCGAAAATGGAGAAAGAGCAGACTGTGGCCCTCCTCCCTTTGCTTCGCAGGACAGGCTCGAATAGAACTGCGCCGGCCGCGGTGCCGAACCGCCGAGCCGGCAAGAGAGTGATAGCCATGAAGAGCTTCGTCGGCGCTGCTGCCATCTTCCTCATCGCTGCCAGCACCGCCTCGGCTGCCGATGTCGGAGGCACGTACAACGTCGAGGGCACGAACTTCAATGGCGCCCGCTACACGGGCACGGCGTCCATCACCAGGACAAGCGAGACCACCTGCAATATCGTGTGGAACACAGGGGGGCAGACGTCGACGGGCATCTGCATGCGCTATGCCAACACCTTCTCTGCAGCCTACAGGCTCGGCGACAGGGTCGGCCTCGTCATCTATGAGATCAAGGACGACGGTTCGCTCGTGGGCTCCTGGACGGTTGCCGGCGAGGAGGGCGCCGGGACCGAAACGCTGACGCCGACGGGGCACTGAGCAACGCTGCGCTTATGGGCGCACTTTCACGCCCGCGCATTACAGCGACGTCTGCTCTTACACCTTCCAATGAGCGAACTTGCGGGGCCAGACCGGCGCAGCTTCGCAATGGTGAAGAAGGATGCGGCAACGCGGGCGAGGCGGTCATTGCTGTATCGTGAAAGTAGAGAAAGGATAAACCGTCACCGAAATCCAAGCTGTCGTGAGGAGGCGCTCGCGGAACCGAACCGCATTTGCGACCGTTCCCCCACGGGAGGCGTTCATGGCTCGGACCATCTGTGTCGTCGAGGACAATGCGATCGTGCGTCTTGATGCCGTAGTCCTGCTCGAGGAAGCGGGTTTCGACGTGGTCGACTTCGCGTCCGCCGACAAGGCGTTCCCATACCTTGCGGAGCATGCGGCCGATGTTGCCATGGTGTTCACCGACGTTCGTCTTCCTGGACAATTAGATGGGATAGCACTTGCCCAACGGGCCGCTGCGAGCTGGCCATGGATGAAATTGGTGGTCACTTCCGGTACGAACTCGGCAGCGCTGAAACAAATGCCGCCGACTGCGACTTTTCTGCCTAAGCCGTGGCTCCCGACGGAACTGTTGGCGCGCGCCGGCTGAAACGACAGGGGGAGCGGATGGACCTCATTCTCATAGTCATAATTCTCCTCCTCCTTTTTGGAGGAGGATTCGGCTATTCGCGTTACGGCTACCGCGGCGGTATCGGCATCGGCGGCATTCTGCTCATCATCCTGATCGTTTATCTGTTGTTTGGCCACGGGAGGATTTGACCTCACCTTCGATCGATCAGCCGAACGGGACGAACGATCGCCGATGCCCGACGGGTTCGATCGGGAAGTGCCCGATTTCAAGCGCCGGGCTGCAGGCGAGGACCTCTGCTGTTACGCCTTTCCCGTCTATGATGGCCTCCTTCAACAAGGGGGAGCGGGCAAATGCCGGCCTTCATTTGCACGGCCTGCGGAATGCAGTACGCGCCAGGCGAGGCGCCGCCCGCGCACTGTCGCGTGTGCGAGGACGAGCGCCAGTTCATACCCCCCGGCGGGCCATCCTGGACGACGCTTGAACTGCTTGCTGCCGGCCATATCAACGCCTTTCGCCGGTACGAGCCCGACTTGATCGGCATCGGCACGCAGCCGAGTTTCGCCATCGGCCAGCGCGCGCTGCTCGTCTGCACGCCGCACGGCAACGTCTTGTGGGATTGCATTTCGCTCATCGACGAGGCGACCGTCACCCTGCTTAAGGGTCTTGGCGGGTTGAGTGCCATTGCCATCTCGCATCCGCATTTCTACACCACGCTCGTCGAGTGGAGCCGCGCCTTCGGCAATGTGCCCGTGCACCTGCACGCGGACGACTCGACCTGGGTGATGCGGCCGGACCCCTGCATAAAGCTGTGGCAGGGCGAGACCTGCGAGCTCCTGCCGGGCGTCACGCTTGTGCGAGGCGGCGGCCACTTCCGGGGCGGCACCATGCTGCATTGGGCAGCCGGCGCAGAAGGCCGCGGCGTGGTCTGCTCGGCCGACATCGCCAGGATCAACCTGGACCGCAAGTCCTTCACCTTCATGCGCAGCTATCCCAACTGCATCCCGCTGTCGGAAAAGGGCGTGCGGGCGATCGGGGCGGCGCTCGACCCCTTCCAATTCGACCGCGTCTACAGCCATTTCCTCGATCTGGTCATACCGACCGACGCCAAACGGATTCTGCAGGCCTCGATCGAGCGCTATGTCGCCGCCATCGGGGGTGCCTACGATCGGGCGTGATCGGCCCGCGACCGATCGTGTCACCGTAATTCCGTAATTCTTCCTTGATCAGACTTCCGGGCTATTCCTGCAGCAGACCGGCGATCCGGTCGCCGCGCAGCAACTGGCCTTGCAGGCGCTCGCGAAGCTGCGCCAGCAACAGGCATCGGCGCTCGCCTGCTTCGATGTGTTCTGGGTGCTTGCGGTTGTCATGGTCGCAGTTGTTTTCGTTGTATTGCTGATGAAACACTCCGTCGCAGAGAAGCCGCTCGGATCGGATCCGAGGTGAGTTCACGCCGGCTTACATCATGAACGGATTGAAGCGCTCCGCGTTTATCGGCAGCACGGTTTCCGGCTGGCCATCGACCGACGCAAGAGAAACTCTTTGGAGTCCCTCCCTATCCAAAATCAAAGAGCAAGGAGTGTATCAATGCAAACGACTTGGAAGCCTCACGAGAAACATGGAACGCTCACAGCGCAAAGCGACCTCCCCGACACTGTCTACGCCTTTCCGAAACAGCGAAAGGAACCGCTGACTGATGCGCGCCACGTGCGTAATGCCGTCGCACGCTTCGATCAGGTTACCGGGGTCTCTGACACTGATCGCGCCCTCGCCTTTGCGAACATCCAGAAGGCGGCAAAGTACTATAATGTCGACCTTTCGGAGACATCATGGCGCGAACTCGGCGTTCATCCGCAGCGTCACCGTAAAGAAGCCGCCGCCAAAGCCGCCGCGACGCGTCGCAGGAACAAGGAACGAAGCGGGGCGACCTCCGAATAAAAGCACCGATGCGGTGGAAAAATGGTGAAACAGTAAACTGTCGCCGAAATCATTGGGGCGGGGTTTAGCTGCCGAGGAACGCTTTTATCAGGAGCCATCTATCCTGCTTATGCTCGAAGCGACGGGCAAGCGCAGGGCTACTGGATGGCAGAGTTAGAAGCTCGTAGTGGGTAACTGGGCCCAATTCCTTGCGGCCGATCTTGGAGGCGCGTTGCCCATTGAAAGCGACAGCGCTTAGCTTGGGTAGCGTTCCCACGAACGCGCTCAGCGCATTCGCCTTATAACCCCGAATCTGGGCATCGAGGCTGCCGACGCGCTCCGCGGACTCGATCACGTCCCACAAACCAAAGCCGGCGGTGAGCAAGGCATCGAGACGCTGCCGGTAGGGCAGTTTTTCGAAGTCTTGGTTGATCACGCCCCCGATGAGCCGCCAGAATTGGTTCTGCGGATTGGCATAGTACTCCCCCCGCTGAAGCGACACCTCGCCGGGCAAGCTACCGAGGATGAGAACGCGGGTCTCCTGGTCAGCGACCGGTTGAAAGGACGCCCTCACGAGCGCACCTTCACATAAGTCCCCGGCGCGTCACAGATCGGCGCGAGCTTGCCGGCGCCGGGGACGCGGGCCTTCACCTTCTCGGGCGCTTGCGCCGTGAGCCAGGCGAGCCAGTCCGGCCACCAGCTGCCCTTATGATCGCCCGCCTTCGCAAACCAGTCGGTAAAGGCGCCCTCGACCTTCGGTCCCGCCCAATATTGGTACTTGTTGCGTTTCGGCGGATTGACCACGCCGGCAATGTGACCGGACCCCGCCAGCACGAAACGCGCAGGCCCGCCGAACAGGCTCGCACCGACGAAGCAGGATTTTGCCGGCGCGATGTGGTCTTCGCGCGTCGCCAGCGCATAGATCGGGATCGTCACCCTGCCAAGATCGAGCGTTTGCCCGGCAATGCGCATCGCGCCGCGGCTCAGCGCGTTGTCGAGATAGCAGTTGCGCAGGTAGAACGAATGGTTGGCGGCCGGCATCCGCGTCGCATCCGCGTTCCACGCCAGGAGGTCGAAAGGCAGGGGCGCATTGCCCTTGAGGTAGTTGTTGACGAAGTACGGCCAGATCAGATCGTTCGGCCGCAGCATGTTGAAGGCATTGGCCATGCTGGCGCCGTCGAGATAGCCGCGCGCGGCCATCTTCGCCTCAATCGAGCGGATCTGGTCTTCATCGACGAACACCTTCAGGTCGCCGGCGTCGGTGAAGTCGACCTGCGTTGCCAGCAGCGTCGCGCTGCCCGCCCTCGTGTCGCCGGTTGCGGCCATATAGGCGAGCGTCACGGCCAGCAAGGTTCCGCCGACACAATAGCCCAGAAGCGCCACGTCCGCTTCGCCCGTCGCCGCATCGATGGCGCCCATGGCGGCCAGAATGCCTTCGCGCATGTAGTGCTCGAAGCTCTTGTCGGCGTGGCGTTCGTCCGGATTGACCCATGAGATGACGAACACCGTAAGCCCCTGGTCGACTGCCCAGCCGATGAAACTCTTCTCGGGGCTGAGGTCGAGCACATAATATTTGTTGATCCAGGGCGGCACGATGAGCAGCGGGCGCTTGTAGACGGTCTCCGTCGTCGGCGCATATTGAATGAGTTCCATGAGGTCATCGCGGTAGATGACCTTGCCGGGCGTCATGGCGGTGTTGACGCCGAGCTCGAACTTGCTCTCGTCGGTCTGCCGAAGCCGCAGGTTGCCTTTTCCGGCCGCGATGTCCTCGGCCAGCATGTGCATGCCGCGCACGAGGTTCTCGCCCTTCTTCTCCAGCGTCTGGCGCAAAAGCTCCGGATTGGTGACGAGGAAGTTCGATGGCGCCAGGGCAGCCGCGATCTGCTTGAGGTAGAACCTTGCCTTGTCGCGCGTGTGCGGATCGAGCGTCTCGGCCCGGCCCACCAGGTCCTCGGCCCAGCGCGTCGAGAGCGTGTAGGTCTGGCGCAGGAAATCGAAGAACGGGCTGTCGCGCCATTCCGGCGCGGCAAACCGCCGGTCGGCCGGATCGACGGGCACCAGCGGCCCGGCGTTCTCCCCCGAGAAGCGCCGCAGCGTGCTGCCCCACAATTCGATGAAACGGCTGGTGAAGGCGGTCTGCGCGGAAACCGCGCGCGCCGGGTCCGACAGCCAGTATTCGGCGACGTGGCCGAGCGTCTTGACCGCGTCCGCCACCTGGTCGGCGGCGCTCCCGTTCGCCTCGCCCGCCTCGCGGGGCTTCAGGTAGGCAGCCGCCACCTTGCCGCTTTCCTCGACGAGCCTGGCAAGATTAACAGCGAGGGCCTCCAGATCGCCTTGCGTCCAAGGAGCAGCCTCGGGCATGGCGGCGGCCTCAGCCGAGGGTTCGGCCGGCGGGAGCGCCGGCGCCTGGACCCTGAGCGCCGGCTGCGGCGCAGCATCCTCGTACGCGGGCTTGACCGTCTTGCGGTCCATGACGTCCTTCTTGGCTTTCGCAGCGAGCCTCGATCGCCCTTTCCGTCGAGGCGAAACGCGCTGCCGGACCGGTCCCGTTTCGGTCATAATAGGCCTTTATTCACTCTCGTGGCGAATGATCCTGGTATATAGGGTGTAACGCGGCGCTCCGGTGTCGGATCAGCGACACGCGATTGACGAGTTCGACATGGCGGAGTTGCGGGCCAAACGCACCAGCACGTGGCTGCTCCCTGGGGTGATGCTTGCCGCCCTGGCGAGCGCGGCGCATGCCGGCGACAACAACGCCGCCAAGGCGCCTGCGCCGGCACAGCCGACCGATGCGTTCTCGCAAGCCATTGCCAACAACCCCTTCTCGGTCATTCTCGAAGGCCCGAAACTGTGGACCACCCCGCCCGACCCGAAGGACTGGGTGAAGGCCACACGGTCGAAGAAGGAACTCGAATATATGCCGACCGGCGTCACGCCGCAGCCGCACGCGACCAAGGTCAAGAGCGCCGCAGAGCTTGCCGCCGCCAAGGCCGAGCTCGATGCCGCCCGGGCGGCCATGGCGCAGGCCGCCGCGCAGAAGCCGGTGTTGACCTCGATCGGTCCACCGCCCGCCGCGCCCGCGGCTGCCGCGGCGCCTGCGAAGCCACTTCCCAGGAAGCCGGTCCGCGCGGCCAGCAATCGCGGAGCAAAGCCGCTCCTGCCCGCAGCCGCGCCCGTGACGAGCAATTAGCGTTACGGTTCCAACGCTTGTTTCGCGCGAGCCTTTTCGAGGGTCTGCGTGGCGGACTGTCCAACCTGCGGCGATTTCACCCGCCTCAGGCCGACGCCTCAATCCTCCCTGAGCGGCACAACATCAGCGGTGCCGGTCGCGATCGCTGCCGAATACGAGGCCGCTGACGATGGCGTCCTGCCCGTACCTCTCGCGCAAGCGATCGACGGCGGCTTCGGTGGCCTTTTCACGCGCGACCGTCTCATCGACAAGGTCGCCGCGATCCGCCTCATCGGCGGGGCGCAGGTCGGAGATGCCCACGCCGATGAGGCGATAGTGGGTCCCGTCAATGGCCTTCGTCAGGAGTTCGCGCGCAGCGGCGAAGATGCGGGCTGTCAATTGCGTCGGCGCAAGGCCGGACCGCGAGCGCGTCAGGAGGCGGAACTCGGAGGTCTTCAGCTTCATCGTGACGCCGCAGCCGGACAATTCTTGATTCTTCAATCTTCGGGAGACCCGTTCGCACAGGCCATAGAGGATGCGCGTCAGTGTCTCGGCGTCGGCGATATCTGCCTCGAAAGTGGTTTCTGCCGATATGCCCTTGGTCTCCCGCGCGGCACTCACGCGCCTGGCATCGAGGCCACGCGCCAGCCGCCAAAGTCTTGATCCTTCCGGGCCGTAACGGCGGATGAGATCGGCCTCGTCCATCCGCTGCAGATCGGAGATCAGGCGAATGCCATCGCTCGCCAATCTCGCCTGTGCCACGTTGCCGATGCCCCAGATCACCCCGACGGGCTTGTCGGCCAGGAAGGCCGATGCTTCCGCCCGCCCGATGATCGAAAAGCCGCGCGGCTTGTCGAGATCGGAGGCGAGCTTCGCAAGGAACTTGCAGTAGCTCAGCCCGATCGAGACGGTGATGCCGATCTCCTCTTCGATCCGGCGCGAAAACCGGGCCAACAGGACGGCGGGGCTTGCTCCATGCAGGCGCCGGGTGCCGGCAAGGTCGAGAAATGCCTCATCGATCGAGAGCGGCTCGACGAGTGGCGTCAGCTCCAGCATCAGCGCGCGGACCTGGCGACCGACCCTGGCGTATTTTCCCATGTCGGGCGGCACGACCACCGCCTGCGGACAGGCTTTCAACGCCTTGAACATCGGCATCGCCGATTTCACGCCGTAGGTCCGCGCGATATAGCAGGCGGTGGCTACCACTCCTCTGCGGCCACCTCCGATGATCACCGGCTGGTCGCGCAGGGAGGGATTGTCCCGCTTCTCGACGGTCGCGTAGAAGGCGTCGCAATCGACATGGGCAATCGACAACGCATCGCGCTCGGGATGCGACAACCGACGCGGCGAACCACAGGCCGGGCAGCGGGCCGCCGCGACTTCCTCCCCTGCAGCCTCGTGCAGGCAATCGCGGCACAAATACGCGGTGGACGGCATGGGCCTCGGTTCCGATGTGATCGGTTGGCCCGTCATGGCTCCGGCCAGCAACCCGGGCCTGCGAGGATTTCGCGTGCGCGGGCGATCTCGATCGGATCGCGGCCGGTGTTTGCCGCGAACATCAAAAGCAGCGATGCATCGGCCGTAACGTGATCGAGCACAGCGGCAAGGAAGCCGGAGCTTGCCGCCGCCGCACGCAGGGTTTGGGGCGTCAGCCCGGACAACTCCAGGAAACGGCCGATCCGCTCCGGGTCGGTGGCAAGGAACGACAGTGCCTCGACGGCGATGCCCCGCGCCTCGTCGACGCCGGGATCGGCGCCGGCCCTTCTCGTTGCAGCTTCGCCACGAGGTTTCATCGACCCGGTTTTCCTTTCGTCAATCTCTTGTTGCTACTACCTCGAACATCCGTTTTTGTGGCCGCCGGCCGTGCTAGAAGCAGAAGACTCGCGCCGTATGGGCAGCTGGAGCGCGCAATGGCGAAAACCGTCCTGATCGTAGAAGACAATGAGCTCAACATGAAGCTCTTCAACGACCTGCTCGACGCGCACGGCTATGCGACCCTGCAGACGCGCAACGGGGTGGAGGCGATCGAGCTTGCGCGCAAGCACAAGCCCGACCTCATCCTCATGGACATCCAGCTGCCGGAAGTGTCGGGCCTGATGGTGACAAAATGGCTCAAGGACGACGACCACCTGCGGTCCATTCCGGTCGTCGCCATCACCGCCTTCGCCATGAAGGGGGACGAAGAAAAAATCCGTGAGGGTGGCTGCGAGGCCTATCTTTCCAAGCCGATTTCGGTCGTAAAATTTCTCGAGACGGTGCGCAATTTTATTGGGGACAGGTGAGGTTGGGGTTCGATGACTGCCCGCATTCTCGTCGTCGACGATCTGTTGCCCAACATCAAGCTGCTCGAGGCCCGGCTGACTGCCGAATATTTCGACGTGCGCGCGGCAACGTCAGGCGCCGAGTGCCTGGCCCTCTGCTCGGAGGCGACGTGCGACATCGTCCTTCTCGATGTGATGATGCCGGGCATGGACGGGTTCGAGGTGTGCCGACGGCTCAAGCGCAATCCGCACACCATGCATATTCCCGTCGTGATGGTGACCGCGCTCGACCAGCCGTCGGACCGCGTCAAGGGCATCGAAGCGGGCGCCGACGATTTCATCACCAAGCCTGTCGACGAGGTCGCCCTGATCGCCCGCGTGCGATCGCTCACACGCCTCAAGGTCGTCATCGACGAGCTGCGGACCAGGGCCGCGACCGCCGCCACTCTCGGCATCCGCAACCCGATTCCGGAAATATCGGCGGAAGTCGGCGAACACGGCAGGGTCCTCCTCGTCGAGGACCGGGTCAGTTCGTCCGAGCGGCTTGTGGCGGCACTGCATCACTCGCAGACCGTGGATGTCGAGACAAACCCGCAGGAGGCCCTCTTCAAGGCGGCCGAGATGGACTACCATCTCATCATCGTCAGTCTCGGCCTGAAGGATTTCGACGCGCTGCGCCTCTGCAGCCAGATCCGCTCGTTGGAGCGCACACGGCAGGTGCCGCTGTTGCTGATTGCCGATCTCGAGGATCGCGACCGGGTGATCCGAGGCCTCGATCTCGGCGTCAACGACTATCTGACGCGACCCGTCGATCGCAACGAGCTCATGGCGCGCGTGCGCACACAGATCCGCCGCAAGCGCTACGCCGACAGCCTTCGCGACAGCCTGCAGGCCTCGATCGAAATGGCGGTGGTGGACCCCCTGACCGGGCTGCACAATCGCCGCTATCTCGAGAGCCACTTTTCGAGCCTGCTAGACCAGTCGGCCGGCCGAGGACGCCCGCTGTCGCTGATGATTCTCGACATCGATCATTTCAAGGACGTCAACGATACGTTCGGCCATGAGGCCGGCGATGAGGTTCTGAAGCAATTCGCGGGCAGGGTGCGGGGGGCGGTCCGCACGGCCGACCTGATGTGCAGGCTCGGTGGCGAAGAATTCGTCATCGTCATGCCGGATACCGGGATTGTGGTCGCCGAGAAGATCGGCGAGCGCGTGCGCGCGGAGGTCCAGGCCGAGCCTTTTCCAATCGAAGGGGGCAGGCGGTCGATCCGCATCACCGTCTCGATCGGCATCGCCGACCGAGGTCGCGATCCCCACCCCGATGCGATCTTCCGGCGAGCCGACAGAGCGCTCTATCGGTCGAAGCACGACGGCCGCAACCGCGTCTCCGCCGACGCCGCCTGACCGCCGCGGCAGCCCGGCATGCTTGAAATCCGGCCGAACTGCGAGTGTTGCGACCGCGATCTGCCGAACGGATCGCCGGCCGCTCGGATCTGTTCGTTCGAATGCACGTTTTGCGCCGATTGCGCGCAGACCCGGTTCGGCGGCCGCTGTCCCAATTGTGGTGGCGACCTCACCTTGCGCCCGTCCCGGCCGTCCGGTCTGATCGGCGAATTTCCCGTCGGGTCGACGCGCGTGCACAAGCCCCATGCGAGGTGCGCCGGGAATGCTTGAATTGTGTGTTAACGCACCAATCGTTAACCTGACCTATTAACGTCACAAATTAATCTAAATAAAAGGTTGCCGTGTTCGGGTGCTTTCGACCGATTGCTTTTGCGCGGCGGGTCTGCAAGGGTCTGTGCGCCATCGTCGGAACGAGACACAATACCCTGCGGAGTGCTCAGGTCCGCCGCATCTCCTGGGTCCGTAGGGTCGGCCGGCTGGTCAGTGGCGGGAGTGGCCTCCTCGAAACGCCCTGACCGGCCGGCCACCATTTTTCGCGCCGCGCGCGACACGCCTTCTGCAAATACACACAAAGCGCCCATTGGGCGCTCTTGTTGCTTCGGCACCCTTCCAACCGCCGACCGGCGGACCCTATTTGATCTTGGTCTCTTTGAATTCGACGTGCTTCTTGGCGACCGGGTCGTACTTCTTGAACGCCAGCTTTTCGGTCTTCGTGCGGGCATTCTTTTTCGTGACATAGAAATAGCCCGTGTCGGCGCTCGACAGGAGCTTGATCTTGAGCGAGGCGGCCTTGGCCATGTGGAAAACCTGCAGAATGGCAAGCGGCCGCAAGCGGCCGGGGGAGTTTGACGGGCACCATAGGGGTGGCGGTCGGCATGTCAAGCAAGTGTTGTCGTTGAGGGTGGTCTGTTGGACGTTCCCTGGTTCGAATCATCTTGGCGTCATCCCGGCCGGAGCCGGGCGGAGAGCCGGGATCTGGTGCCGGATCCCAGAGTGCGCTTCGCTCCGGCCGGGATGAAAAGGATCGATTCATGGAAACGACCAGCCCTTATGGGCAAGCAGCGGGGCGCGACGAGGATCGCCGTGCCGGGTGTCCGCGACGAGGGGCGGACGTCACATTTGCATCGACCCTCGGGCAATCCTGAGATAGAACATGGCCTTCGCAGGCTCGTCAGGTCATCATACAGGAAGACGCCTTGGGACTGGGGAGGGAGAGAGGTCGGGTGCGCGCGCCCGCTGAGAGGCGCGCCGAGCCCCAACCGGCAGACGTGACCTTTGCCGGTCATCTCCACAGCCGACAGGTCGATGCGCTCGCTTTGGCGGATGCCACCACGGTCACGCCGGCGGCCGGTCCGATCAGGGCGCTGCTCGGCGCACTGCGCATCATCGATATCCTCGCCGAGGCGATCGTCGCGGCCGCTCTGTTGGGCGAATTGGGCATCGTCCTCGCCAACGTCGTCGCGCGGGCCTTCTTCCAGCGGTCGTTCCTGTGGAGCGACGAAGTCGCCCGGCTCGTTCTTTCGATCCTGGCGTTCGTCGGCGGCGCGGTCGCCTATCGGCGCCGCGATCATGCCCATGTCCGCGTCGTGCTCAATCTTCTGCCGGCGCCGTTGGAGCGGGTGTGCCTGACGCTTGCCGACATCATCGTCGTGTTCGTGGCCGGCCTGACCGGCTATGCCTCCTCCGATTTCATCGCCTCGAGCTGGAACGAGCGCACCCCCATCCTGCAGGTTCCGGCGGCGCTGATCGCCATCCCGCTGCCTGTCGGGATGGCACTGCTGACGCTCTATGCGCTCGTGCATCTGTGGCGCGATCATCGCAACACGGGCTGGGCGGTCGGCGCTGTGTTCATCGTCGCGATCGCCGCCGCGGCATTGACCCGCGACGCCTGGCTGCCGATTGTCGCCGATGCGGCGATCACGGTTGCGCTGGTGCTCTTTTTCGTCGCGATCCTCGCCGGGGTGCCGGTGGGGTTCGTGCTGCTGCTGGCGACGGCCACATATCTCTGGGTCGGCGACGCCGCTTCCCTGGCCGTCGTGCCGCAGACGATGGTCACCGGCACCGGCAACTACATTCTCCTGGCCGTACCGTTCTTCATCCTCGCCGGCCTCGTCATGGAGCGCGGCGGGATCAGCGCGCGCCTGATCCGATTCATCCAGGCGCTGGTCGGACATCTGCGCGGCGGCCTGCTGCAGGTCACCGTCGTCAGCATGTATGTCGTCTCGGGCCTCTCCGGATCGAAGCCGGCCGACGTTGCTGCCGTCGGCACCGTCATGCGCGACCAATTGCGCGAGCGCCATGGCGCCGCCGAGGGCGCCGCCGTGCTCGCCGCCTCCGCCATCATGGGCGAAACGGTGCCTCCCAGCATTGCCATGCTGATCGTCGGCTCGATCACCAACGTCTCGGTTGCCGGCATGTTCATCGGTGGTCTCGCACCGGCGGCGGTCATGGCGCTCTGTCTCATGGGCCTGATCTATCTGCGCTCGCGCCGCTCCGGCATCCCGCAGCTTTCGCGCGCCCCTCTGTCGATCATCGTGCGCGCCGGGCTCGGGGCGGTGTTGCCGCTCATGATGCCGGCGATGTTGCTTGCCGGCATCCTTTTCGGTGTTGCGACTCCGACGGAGGTCGCAGCCTTTGCCGTCGTCTATGGGCTTGTTCTGGCCATGCTGGTCTATCGCGAGATGGGTCTGCGCCAATTCCTGCGCACCGTCTCCGACACCGCGGCATTGACCGGCGTGCTGCTCTTCATCTTTGCGGCGGCCTCCGGCTTCTCCTGGACGCTGACCGTCGCCTACCTGCCACAACGCCTCGTCGAAATCCTCGATTCGGTGGGCCACAGCGCAACCATCTTCCTCGTCGGCTCCATCGTGCTGCTGATCGCGGCAGGCGTGCTCCTGGAAGGACTGCCCTCGCTCAACGTGCTGGCGCCGCTCCTGCTGCCGATTGCCGCCAAAGTCGGCCTCAGCGGACTGCACTATGCGCTGGTGCTGATCATCGCCATGGGCATCGGCGGCTTCATGCCGCTCGCCGGCGTCGGCTTCTACGTGTGCTGCGCCGTCATGCGGTGCGACATCGAGGCGGCCTCGCGCGCCATGGTTCCTTACCTTGCCGTTGTAGTGATCGGTCTGCTCGTGGTCGCGTTCGTGCCGTGGTTCACCCTGTTCCTGCCGAATCACTTCGGCTTTCGCTGATCGCCGCCTGCGCCAACCAACAACGCGGAAGGAGGACCCCATGGACCGCAGAACTCTCCTGAAGGCCGGAGCCGGCGGCGCCGCGCTGGGCCTAGCTGCCCCATATCTGGCGCGCGGCGCCGCGCCCCTCACGCTGCGCTGGGCGCATTTCGCGCAGGAGGACCACCCGGCCAACATCGCCGCCAAGCAGTTTGCGAGCCGGGTTGCCGAGCGCTCGGGAGGCGCGGTCAAGATCAACATATTCCCCAACAACGTACTCGGCGGGCCGCCAGAGCAGGCCCAGCAGATCAAGCTCGGCACGATCGACATGGGCCTGCCGACGCAGGGACAGCTCGACAAATACGACAGGGCGTTCGCTGCCGTCATGCTGCCGTTCATCTTCGATAATCCGCAGCTCGTCTTTCGCGTTCTCGACGGTCCGGCCATGGAATGGCTGGCGCCACTCGCCGAGCGGCAGGGCTTCATCCTGTTGCGCAATTGGGACTACGGGTTCCGCAATGTCACCAACAGTGTGCGCCCGATCAATGCGCCCGACGATGTCAAGGGCCTCAAGCTGCGCACACCGCCGGAACTGCAGATCCAGGCCTCCATGGAGGCGCTCGGCGCCGTGGTGCAGGCAATCGCCTTTCCCGAGCT